>NZ_LZTB01000056.1 GCF_001665685.1 Mycobacterium sp. 852013-50091_SCH5140682 | reverse complement strand
TATGCGATCGTCGGCAGCGTCAGATGTGTATAAGAGACAACAGCAGCCAGGGTGGCGAAACGATTCAACATGCGGGTTTATGCGCCTCTCGTGGTTGAAATCCGGGGAACGACATAGAGCTTCGGATCCCGGTACTACCGGGTATCTGTCGCGTGGAATCGAGCCTCATGGCGGACCTAGCTGCTGATCCGCTGGCCATGCCACACGTCAACGGCACCTGCCCGTATGTGTGCTCATCAATGACGTTCCTTCCGCAGTGCGACGATCGCTAGAAGTTAGCGGAAACGGACGTTCGTGATACCGGCAAAAATCGACATGATTCCAAATGCGCCGATCCACCGTAGAGCCCGCTCGACGGCTGGCTCAGCGGCTGTGGTGCAGCGACAGTCGCGCTTACCGCAACCAGACCGCCTCAGCCTCAACGTATCTCGTGGAGGCTATGAGGTTACTATCGTACGGCTCTACGATGCGGCAAGATCCGGACTATGAGGTGATGTTCCCGCACAGGATCGGTGCGAAGAACATCGTCGGCTTGCCGTCCTTCTCGATCTCGTCATGAGATCCCAAGTGCACGTTGACATACCAGCCAGAAGCCGGTGGCGCTTCAGTGACGTTGTCGATGATCGTCGTCGATTCGGCGACCCCGTCCTTCGATGCGACCAGGTCGTTGAGGTGATATTTCACAGGTCCCTGGGCGCTGCACGATCCCAGGTGGATGTGCACCGCGTGTGCGCTTCCAGGTACGAGTCCCGTAGTCCTGACCGGCACGGTGAGTGTCTTGGCCGTCGGGTCGTATTGCAGAATCGCCTGACTCTGCGGATGATCGCCGAACTGGGGCAGGGGTGCCATCTGCAGCGTGGACGACATCGCCGGGTCGACGTCGGCGCACGAGATCGGCATGTAACTGGGGGATCCGGGGTCTCCCATGTCTTCGACCGATGCGAGGTGAATGTTGAGGAGAGTGCCTGCGGTCAGCCCCTTGCCAGAGGGTTGCGTGCTCTGGACCGCGGTGTTGATGACGCCCTTGTCGTCGGCGGTGACGTTGCCGAAGGGAATCACGACGTCGCCCTGCTTCGCGCAACTGCCGTCATGAATGTGCATGGCATGGCTGCTGCCCGGCGTGAAGCCGGACATCTGCAACTTGGCGGTGACGAGCTTTGACCCTGGGTCCCAACTGAGGTTGACCGTTCCGGACGGTTCGTTACCCAGGGGGACGATGATCTGCCCTTGGCCGGACGCCGCCGCGGTCGTCGTCGTGGCCTGCCCCGCGGTGGTCGTGGTCGCGGGCGGCGATGTCGTGCTTGACGACGTCGAGTTCGACCCGCACCCGGCGGCGACGGCTACGACAGCAGCGGTGACGATAATCGGTGCCTTCAATCCCGCGCATGTACCCATGCTCGTGTACCTCTCGATGGTGGCGGCACGATCAAATGGACTGTTCGAGCTGTTCAAGCGTACAAAGCGCACACGGGTCCAAGAGGCAGAATGCCGATTTGTTGTCCGCGATGGTGCACCGATAAGTCACTTTGACGCCGGACGCCGACTCATTGCGGTCGGAGCTTCGAACATCACTGGGTCATCGTTCGCGTTATCGCTTGCCGAATCCACCAGGTGGCGTAGGTGTAAAACCCGTAACCCTGTGCGTGGTCGAACTTCTCGACCTCACATACGAGCCCCAGACCGCCTGCTTGAACGAGATCCAAAAAGGCTGTACCGCATCAGGTCACGACGCTGCTCCTCGGCGCTCATCGAGACCGCGTCATCGACCGCCTTGCGGAAGTCACGCATCGAGTCGGCCGACGCGACCAGCCGAGTGCCGGCAAAAGCCTGCCACAGCGCATCGGATTCCTTGTCGTCCCAACCGAAGCCGTCGGAGGCCTTGTCCTTGTCGGGTGTCCATCGGTCGCTGTCGGTGTTCGCGCCCTCATGCGTTCGAAGCCGTTACGGCGGATGCGCTGCTCGGACCGGATGACGATCGGGCAGAGCGGCAAAGCCTCCAGAGCCTTGGCATGGCGGGAAGATATCGCCGGCGTCGGCGGGATTGTTGCCGCCGACCCCATCGGCATCATGTCTTCAGGGATGGACGGCACCGTCTCTGGCCATGCTGACTTCGCTGAACTCATGCTCAATTCAGGATATCGATTCCATGATTAGGCATTGGACAGACCGGAATTGGTTCGGCAGAGTTCCATCAGCTGCCGACGTTCCGATCAGAGGGACGTCCCTAAGCGCCACAACAAAACTCAGGAGCCAGACGTGCCCGAAGACGCGCATGTGACCACCTCGCACTCACGATCCCGGAACCTGCGACTGTGGGAAGTCATGGGGTTGTCACTGGCCTCCGTTGGACCCATGATGGCCCTGTCGGCCAATGCGCAGGCAATGGTCGGCTACGTCGGCGCAGCTATTCCGATGGCGTTCGCCTGTGCGGCCGGCGGTGTGCTCCTGATCGCGCTCGGCTTCGCGATCTTGTCGCGACGTACGGCTCACATGGGGAGCGTCTACGGACTGGTGGGGAGAGCGATCGGACCGCGCAGCGGTCTGTTCAGCGGCGTCGCGATTCTCGGTGCTTACATCTCGCTCGCGACGTGTTGCGGCGGCATTTTCGCGGCGACGTTCAACTCCCTGCTGCAGCAGATTCAGGTATCCGACCGGCCGTTCCAGTTGCCGTGGATCGTACCGGCGTTGGCGTGCGACGCCGTCGCTGCGACCCTCGTGTTCGCCGGCACCTCGACCGTTGCCCGGGTGCTGCTGATCAGCGAGCTGGTAGGGGTCGCACTGGCGCTCGTGCTGACGGTCTCCATATTCGCGTCAGGTGGTTCCACGTCGACGGGGCTCGACGTGACATCGGCCCTGGACCTCGGAGGTGTCGCCTCCTCCGCACTTCTCGCGGCGGGGGTGATCGGGTTCCTCGCGTGGGCGGGATTCGAAGCGGGAGCGGCGTTGGGGGAGGAGACCGCCAACCCGAAGCGGAACATCCCCCTCGCGTTGGTCGGCGTCGTCGCCCTTGTGGGCCTGCTCTACTTCGTCGTGATGATCGCGCAGGTGTGCGGGTTCGGCACCGACGCATCCGGTCTCAAAGCCATTGAAAGTTCCGGCAGCACGTTGGGCGATCTCGGCACCCGCTACCTCGGCACAGGGTTCAGCATCGCGATCGTCGTGACTGTCTGCGTCTCCGCATTCGCCGGAAACCTCGCCCTCGCCTCAGCCGCCGGACGGATCATCTTCGCCCTGGCACGCGACGGTGTCGGTCCGAAGGTGCTGGCCAAGACCAACGCCAGGATGGGCACGCCGGTTAGCGCCATCATGACCGTCATCGTCCTGTGTGCGATGTTCAACGCCGTCGGGTTTGCGACGGGGTTCACGAACATGGGAACGGGCAACGATGCGATCGACGCCTACATTTTCTTCGCCTCGATCGGGTCGGTCGCGTTGCTCGTCAGCTACCTGACCGTGCAAGTAGCCGCGATCCGCCAGTCCTTCAATGAATTCCGTACTGGTCCCGCAGTGGGCATGTTCGGGCTGCTCACGCTGGGCGGTGTCGGCGTGGTGCTCGTACTGCTGGCGAACCTGCGCGCGCAGGAGAGCATCTGGACCGGACCGGCGACTTGGGGTTTGTTGTGGTGCGGCCTCGGCTTGGCTCTCGCGGTGCTCAGTGACAGCGCGAAAGCACAGCGGATTCAGAGCTCCCTGCAGTCGGACCCGCAGTCCGATGTCGGCGAGGTGCTGCCGGCGGAAGCAGGTGTTCTCGCGAAGGACCAGTGACCCGCTGACCTGATACCCACAGGCAACAACCCGACACCGTGGGGATCGGCAATGTCGCCGGTCCGCCATGGTGGCACGACAACCGAAACCGAAGGATTAATGCAGATGCAGTTGCAGCACTTTGTGAACGGCAAGATGCTCGGTGGCGAAGACCTGTTCGAGATAGTCAACCCGTCTACGGCTGAGATCATCACGCACGCACCGCTGGCGCCACCGGACGTGGTGGATGCTGCGGTACGGGCGGCAGGGGATGCGTCGGCCAGCTGGGGCGAGCAGACGCCGGGGTATCGCGCGGCGGCGCTGCTGGAGCTCGCCCAGGCGGTGGAGAACGACCTGGGCCACCTGCTCGATCTCGAAGTCGAGAACGCTGGACTGCCGATCACCCCGTACGCCGACGATCTGTCCTGGGGTGTGGACGTGATCCGGTATACCGCCGGCGCAGCGCGCGTCGTCGAAGCTCCGGCTGCCGGCGAGTACATCAGCGGGTGCACCTCGATGGTGCGGCGGGAACCGCTGGGTGTGGTGTGCTGCATCGCCCCGTGGAATGACCCTCTTCTGCTGGCGCTGACCAAGCTGGCCCCTGCGCTGGCCACCGGCAACACCGTCGTGCTGAAACCGGCACCCAACACCCCGATGACCGCGGTACGCCTGGCCGAGTTGGCGGCGGACATCCTGCCGCCGGGGGTGCTCAACGTGGTGCTGGGCGGGCAATCAACCGGAGAGGCGCTGATTGAGCATCCCGGGATCGACGCGGTCGCCTTCACCGGCTCGGTGGACACCGGCAAGCGGATCGCCGAAATGGCGGCCCGGACGTTGAAGAAGACCGTACTCGAGCTTGGCGGCAAGTCGCCCGTGGTGGTTTTCGCCGACTCGAATATAGAGAGAATCGCCGAGACGATCTCCAGCCTGGGGTTCTACAGCGCGGGCCAGAACTGCATAGCAGCGACACGGGTTCTCGTGGAGGAGAGTGCGCGCGACGAACTCGTGCAGCACCTCGCCAAGCGGGCTCAGGCTCTGATCATCGGCGACGCGCGGTCCCCAGAGACGACACTCGGACCGCTCATTTCGGCGCGGCAACGAGAGAACGTCGAAGGATTCTTGAACAGGCGGGAGTCGCATGTCGAGATCGTGACCGGCGGAGGCCGGCCAGCAGGGCTCGCAGGCTTCTTCCTCGAGCCCACCATCGTCACGGGTCTGCGCGAGGGTGACGAGATGGCTCGAGAGGAGATCTTCGGTCCGGTCCAGACGGTGGAGACCTTCCGCGACGAGGACGAGGTCATCCGGCGTGCGAACGCCAATCGGTTCGGACTCGGGGGATCGGTGTGGACGCGCGACGTCGCTCGCGCACTGAGAGTGGCCCGGGGTATCAAGGCAGGCAGCGTCTGGGTGAACACCCACGCGGCGGTCGCCACGGAGCTGCCCTTCGGCGGCTTCAAAGCCTCAGGGTACGGCCGCGAGTTCGGCGCCAGCCTCGATGAGTTCACGGGCACCAAGCACGTCGGGATCAGCATCGAAGAGTGAGGTCGGCGATTTATGTATCCCGGGATGCCGCTTTGCGCCGGATGGCGTGGATCTCGGGTGTCATCCGCTGAGCGATCGCTCTCGAGGCATGCGCTAAACGGCATGCCGAATGTGAAATTGGGCATTGGACAGGTCCCCAACAGGTTGGGCAAGCTTCCAACAGTTAGGGGAACAGTTGGGACAGTACGGATTCAGCAAGGCGAGACCGGATGTCCGGGAGTCGAAATGGAACTCGGAACAGCTGGTCGAACTCCGTTCTCTGACAGTTCCCTACGGCAAATATGGAAAGGGCATTCACTACCGTGAAGACGAAAGCCGCAGTGCTGTGGGAGAGTCCTGGCAATTTTGAGGTGACCGAGTTGGAACTCGACCCTCCGAAGATCGGCGAGGTTCTGGTCGAGTACCACCACGCTGGCTTGTGCCATTCCGACGAGCATCTGCGGCACGGTGACCTACCCACCCCGCTCCCGATCGTCGGCGGACACGAAGGCAGCGGAGTAGTCGTGGAGGTCGGCTCTGGCGTTACACGGGTCAAACCCGGAGACCACTTCGTCACGTCTTGGATGCCCGGGTGCGGACACTGTCGGTTCTGCCATATGGGCAAGAACAACCTCTGCGACAACGGGGCATTCATCCTTGCCGGCACGATGCTCGACGGGACGCAGCGACTGCACGGGCGCGGAATGAGTATGGGCTCCATCGATGTGGTCGGTGCGTTCTCGCAGTACAACGTCGTCCCGGAGGCCTGCGTCATCCCCATCGCAGATGATGTGCCGATGGACGTCGCCGCGCTGACGGCCTGCGGAGTACCGACCGGTTGGGGGTCGGCCGTCAACGCGGCGGATACTCGGCCGGGGGACTTCGTCGTCATCTTCGGCGTCGGCGGTATAGGTATCAACGCCGTTCAGGGCGCCGCGTTCGCGGGGGCGGGGGTCGTAGTGGCCGTGGATCCGATTTCTTTCAAGCGGGATATGGCGCTGAAGTTGGGCGCCACGCATGCCTTCGAGAACGCGGCCGAAGCACACGAGTTCGTCATGTCCTCGACCCGGGGACAGGGTGCGGATGCAGCGATCGTCACGATCGGCGTTGCGACCACGCAGATCGCCTCAGAGGCATTCGGCATCGTGCGCAAGGGCGGCACGGTCGTGATTACCGCGGTATGCAATCCGTCGGTCGAGCTGCAGGTGTCCATGCTCGAACTCACGCTCTACGAGAAGCGAGTCATCGGAAGCCTTTTCGGATCCAGCAACCCTTACCTGGCCATTCCCAAGTTCATCGAGTTGTACCAGCAGGGGCACCTGAAACTCGAAGAGTTGATCACCAACCGGTATCCGCTGGACAACATCAACGACGGCTACGACGACATGTTGGTCGGTAGGAATATCCGTGGCCTTCTCGATATCGACCACTGAAACCCTTGTCGCTACACCTATTAGGAGAACTGAACATGACCGATATGTCTGGGCGGGTAGCGCTTGTTACCGGGGGATCCTCGGGTATCGGACTGGCGACAGTGCGCAAGCTGACCTCCCTCGGAGCCCACGTTGTGTCGGGCGATCTGACGGCGTTCCCCGAGGCCCTGGATGGTGTAACAGGCGTCGTGGCAGACCTCTCGACAGCTGACGGATGCGCCGCGCTCATCGACCGGGTGCGGGACGAGTGTGGCCGACTCGACGCGATTGTGAACAATGTCGGTATCGCACCAACGCGTGACGGCTTCGAAGCGATCACCGACGACGACTGGCTGCTGCTCTGGAACGTCAATGTGATGAGCGCGGTTCGCGTTACGCGAGCGGGCATTCCGATGCTGCGTAAGTCGGGCAGCGGCTCGGTCGTCATGACCTGCTCGTCGACAGCGCGTGTAGTAGACCCGTACTTCGTCGACTATGCGGCGACCAAGGCGGCCCTACTGGCGATCACGCGCGGTTTGGCCGAAGAGCTCGGCACTGACGGGATCCGGGTGAACGCGGTATCCCCAGGGTCGATCCGAACACCGCTGTGGGACAAGCCCGGAGGATTCTCCGAGCAGCTCGCGCACCGCCTCGGTGGCGACGTCGAGAGCGCGATCGAGCGGTACGTCCGAGAGGAGCGTCGGATCACACTGGGCCGGCCGGGCAGCGCCGAGGACGTGGCAAACACGATCGCGTTCCTGGTGTCCGACGAGGCCTCCTACATCACAGGAGCAGACCTGCCCGTGAACGGCGGCAGCGTCAAACACATCTGATCCGAGGAGATCAGAGAAGAACCAAGAGAGGATCCGGGATGACAAACGCAGCAGCGCCGACGTTCGTAGACGTCGACCCCGCGCATTGGGACAGTATGTACGCACTCAGCTCGACGCCCGCCGTCGTGACGACAGTCGACCCAAACGGGCACGTCAACGCGGCGGCGCTGGGCGCGGTAGTGCGCATCTCCCACGACCCGGTAGCGATCACCTTCACCATCGGCCTCGGCAGAGATACGACCTACAACGTCTCCGCCACTGGCGAATTCGTCGTCAACATCCCGTCGTTCAACCCCGAGGAGCTGCGCTCGATGTGCCTCACCGGCGCCGACCTTGCGCCGGGGAAGAACGAGTTGGACTACGCCGGCCTCACCGCCATGGACAGCCGGATCGTCAAGCCTCCGCGCATCGCCGAGTACAACCGCCACTTCGAATGCCGTGTCCTGTGGAACATGCAGTGGCGCGACCGGCTCACCGTCGTCGGTGAGGTGGTGGCAGCATCCTGCTCGTCGGACGTGATCGACGCCAATGGCGAACTCGTTTGGGACGTGGCCCGCCCGATGACGTACTGCGGCGGCCCTTATGGTCTGACGTTCACTCCGTCGTTCGAGCGCACGACCGTCAAAGTCGGATCCGAGGTCGATGATCTGATGTCCAGCCTTCGCCCCACCCCGCCAGGGTATGCGGGCGTCATGGTGGGTCGCGCATCGGGCGAACGGCAGTAGGTGCGCTCTCGAATCAGAATAGTAAGCAAGACAAGGCGTTTCACATCGAGCCAGATAGGGAGCTACCCATGAATGATGATGGCACCGCCAACCGCAACGTTTTTGATGTCGTGGTGATCGGGGGTGGGATAGCGGGTCTGAGCGCTGCGCTGTCCGCTGCCGAGAGCGGCGCCGAGACGGTGCTGTTGGAGAAGCAGCCACTGCTGGGTGGCAGCACCGCGATGAGCGGCGGGCTCTTCGCATTCGCCGATACCGACGAGCAGCAAGACATGGGGATCAGCGATTCTCCGCAGCGCCTGCAACAGGACTTGATCGACGCCGGCGGAGCCCGGAACGACGTGCAGCTGGTTCAAGCGTATGCCTCTGGCCAGGCCGATGTGCGGCTGTGGATGAAAGCGAAAGGCGTCACCTTCGACGCGGTCAAGGTCGGCGCGGGCCAGAGCGTCGCTCGCAGCCACCACACCCGTATCCGGGAGCTGCTCAACACCTTCCGTACTGCGTTCCTCGACACCGGCCGAGGCCGCATCCTGTCGCAGCACCGCGCGGTTCGTCTCGAGCGTGACGGGTCTCGCGTCGCCGTCGTGGTGGCGGAGACCCCGGACGGGAGAGCACAGTTCGCCGTCCGCGGTGGCGTGGTGATCGCGACGGGCGGGTTCAGCCGCTCGCAGGAACTGCTCGAGACGTTCGTCCCGGGTCAAGCAGGTGCGCTGCCGTACGGTGGTCTCGGGAACACCGGTGACGGATTGAAGATGGCGTGGCGGCTGGGTGCAGGATTCCGAGGCATGGGTTATGTCACGGGCACGTACGGCTCGCATCCCGAGACCGGCCCGGAAGAGAGCGAGCTCCTGTGTTCGTTCTACATGGGCGGCATCATCGTCAACATCGGCGGTCAGCGATTCGTCGACGAGTCCCTGTCGTACAAGGCGATTGGCGACGTGTGCCTCCGCCAGGCTGAAGGCTTGGGCTTCCAGGTGTTCGATGCTCAGGTCCGCGCCAAGTCGGTGCCAGGGGTCGCGTTGAGTGATATCGACTTCCTCGAGGACAAAGGACGGCTGTTCATCGCGGACACCCTCGAGGAGCTGGCCGCTGCGGCGGGGATCGACGGTCCAGAGCTGGTGAAAACGATCGAGCGCTACAACGAGAACGTGCGTCGTGGACTGGTAGACGAGTTCGGCCGAGATTCATTGTGCAACCATGTCGGCGAGCGCCTCCAGATCACTGAACCGCCGTTCTACGCCTACCCGGCTAAGACACTGATGACTTCGACGATGTGCGGGTTGACGATAACCCCCAAAGCCGAGGTGCTCGACGTCGACGGAGACGTCATCGAAGGTCTGTACGCTGCAGGCGAAGTCGCGGGCGCGTTCCACGGTCAGACACCGATGACAGGCGCTTCGCTCGGCATGGGTGTCCTGTTCGGACGTACGGCCGGTCGGGAGGCAGCCCAGCGTGGCCGGTAGCGGTCGATCTGCAGACGCTGAGTGAGAGCGGTTGATTCCGAATGACACTGGGGAATCATGTTGTGCTGCTGAGTGTGAAGACGCGGACCGCCACCGGTTCCTACCTGTCCTGCAGACCGTCGCGGTGGCGCGCAAGCCCGAGGCCGCCGAGGTGACAGATCCGCGTGGGGCAAAGTCGGTCGCGATCGCACTGGTGGTGTCGGCAACCTTGCTATTCGCGTTGAACAGTGGCTTGAGCAGGGTCCTGCTGCGCTCGGAAATCCAACCCACTACCCTCATTTCGTTCCGATTGACGATTACCGTGGCGCTGTTGGCCGGGTGGGCGGCAGTGACATCTCCAGGCTCGCTGCGCCCTCCACGTGGTCGCCTCGTCGCAATTGTCGCTGTCCACGGGGTTGTCGGTGTAGCAGCTCTGCAAACCCTGTTTCTCATCGCCGTGGACCGGCTCACCCTGGGCTTGGCGCTGACCGTGCAATACATGGCGCCTCTCGGAGTGGCACTGTGGGTCCGGTATGCACAGCGCAGCAGGCTGCCGAGAAGGGTATGGCTCGGACTCGGGCTTTCACTCCTGGGTTTGGCTGCGATCACTCAGATCTGGAACGGCCTCACCGCAGACCCGGTGGGACTGATCGCTGCGATAGCCTCAGCTAGTTGTTTCGCAACCTATTTCATCGTGGGTGAGATCGCTGCACGCCGCACAGCCACACTGCGCCTTCTCATCTGGTCATTCTTAGCCGGAGCCGTTGGACTCACGGTCATTGCTCCGCCGTGGCAGCTCGTGAATCGACTCGGGGCGGACGTGACTCTCCAGGGAAGACTCGACGACATACATGCCCCACTGTGGGTTGCACTGGCATGCTTCGTGATTGTCGGCACGGTGGTGCCCTATGTGATGGTGCTGGTCTCCATGCGTCGACTCTCCGCCACCGTTGTCAGCAACTTGCACATGCTGGAGCCCGCGGCCGGATTCGCGATCGGCTGGCTCTGGTTCTCCGAACCGATGGCAGCGATAGCGGTCATCGGTTGCACGGCGGTGATCGCCGGTGTGTTGCTGACACAGAGAGGCACCCGGGCTGTTTCGGATGCCGGCTCCGGCCCCGTCGAAGCTGATTCCTCGGGCTGTGAGGACACGCAGAGGTGTGGGCTCGGCACGAGTTGAGGGTTCCGTAGTCGGCAATGCTTGCGTCGCCGCACACAAGCCAGGGCACGTCAATGTTCGAGAAATCTCGCAGTCAGTTTGAGACTGTCGATCAACGCCACGGCGGAAGGACTCAACGCCCGACTGCTGGCCGTTGTGATACCGACGCTGTGGCCAATGTTGTCCAGGGGTACGGCCAGTGGTTGAAGATTCCTGGCATCGGCTGCGATCAGGCTGGGTAGCGCGGCGACGAAGTTGTCCACCATCAGGAGTTTGCGGATCGTGAGAAATGATGTCGCCTCGATGCGGTTCTGCGGCAGTTCGAGGTCGTGACGCGCGAAGAACTCTTCCAGTTCACGGCGCAGGATCGTTTCGCTTCCGGGAAGGATCCACGGGTAACTGATCAGTTCGCGCAGATCGACCGTGGGCACCTTTGCCAGAGGATGTTGCGAATTGCTGAAGATGCGGACGGTCTCGCTGTACAGCGGTGTGCGCGAGAGGAATTCCGTTGTCGGCGACGTAAGCCGACCGACGATCACATCTACCCGCCCACCCTCGAGTTCGGCCAGCAGCGCGGCCGGTGTGCCCTCGCGCACGATGACCGTGAGCGACGGTCGCTCGTTCTTGAGCCGTCCGATCGCCACTGGTAGCAGGACGCTAGATCCAGCGAGGTGTGTTCCCACGACCACGGTGCCGCGCTCAGCGTCGGCGAGTTCGACTATATGGCGGCTGGCTTGGTTCAACTGCGCCAGGACGGCGCGCGCGTGTTCGGTAAAGGCCTGGCCGAAGATCGTGGGTGTAATCCCGCGGGGGCCGCGGTCGTAGAGCGACACGCCGAGGATCTCCTCGACATCCTGCAGCCCTCTGGTGGCCACCGGTTGCGTGATGTGTAGCTCGGCGGCAGCGCCGATCACTGAGCCCTGCCGTGTCAGCGCATCGAGAAGCAACAGATGACGGATCTTCAACCTACCGTCCAGAAGTTTCGGCAGGTTCACTATCCCGATTTCCTTGCTGCCATTCGTTTGTCCGTACCTATGCTCATCGACGCATGATAGAAGCCGCGATCTCTTGAGGACAGGCATATCTCGGATCTGTCCACGCGACGCCGGCCGCCGGCCGCAGTACCGGCGGCAATGCCTGAAACCGCATATGCCAACCGCGATTTAGCATTTGTCAGGCCCGATCGCGCGCCCTGATCATGAACACATGGCAGACACGGCCCAGCTATGGGTTCGCAATTTCGTCGATGGTGTGTTCATCGAACCTGACGAAAGCGCGTGGTACGACAACATTGATCCTGCGACCGGAGCGTCGGTCGGTCACGTTCACGCCGCCGACGAGAAGCTGGTGGACCGCGCCGTCACCTCTGCTCGGCGCGCTGTCACCGCCTGGGCGCAGACGCCGGTCGCCGAGCGGGCCGCGCTGCTGCGCCGGGCTGCCGACCGCATCGAGGAACGCTTCGAGGAGTTCGTGGCCGCGGAGGTAGGTGACACCGGCAAGCCCGTCACCCAGGCCCGGGCGCTGGATGTGCACCGCGCACCGCAGAACCTCCGCAGCTTTGCCGACACGGTGGCCGCCGCCGGCCAGGAGTCGTTCATCACCGAGATCGGCGACGGCCGACGCGCCCTGAACTACGCCGTGCGCAAACCCCTTGGCGTCGTGGCGATCATCGTGCCGTGGAACCTGCCGCTGCTCCTGCTGACCTGGAAGGTAGCGCCCGCTCTCGCGTGCGGGAACGCAGTGGTCGTCAAACCGAGCGAAGAGACCCCCTCCACGGCAACGCTTCTCGCGGAGGTGCTGGCCGAAGTCGGTCTACCGGCAGGGGTTTTCAACGTGGTGCACGGCCGCGGCGAGGTGGGGGAGTTCCTGACCCGGCATCCTGGCATCGACGGCGTCACCTTCACCGGCTCGTCGGCCACCGGCGCGCGCGTGATGAGCACCGTCGCGCCGCGGGTACGGCCGGTCTCCTTCGAACTTGGCGGAAAGAACGCCGCGGTGGTGTTTGACGACGTGGACCTCAGCGAGACGCTCGACGGTCTGACGCGGTCCATATTCACCAACACCGGCCAGGTGTGCCTGTGCACCGAGCGGGTCTACGTCCAGCGCGGCATCTTCGACGACGTCGCCGACGGACTGACCAAGCGCGCCTTGGAGCTGACGCTGGGCCGACCCACCGACGAGGCGACCACTACGGGCCCGCTCATCTCCGCGGCGCACCGCGACAAGGTGCTGCGCTACTTCGAGCTGGCTCGGCACGAGGGTGCGGAAGTGCTCGTCGGCGGAGACGTGCCCGATCTCGGCGCCGAGCTGAACGGCGGCTCTTGGATCGAGCCGACGCTGTGGACCGGCCTGACCAACGCCGCCGCCACCGTGCGGGAGGAGATCTTCGGCCCCGTGGCCGCGCTGATCCCCTTCGACGACGAGAACGAGGCGGTCGCCATGGCCAACGACACGGAATACGGTCTGGCCGCGGCGGTGTGGACCAACGATCTGCGGCGCGGGCACCGCGTCGCGCAGGCGATGAACGTGGGCATGTCCTGGGTGAACACCTGGTTCCTGCGGGACCTGCGGTCGCCGTTCGGTGGCATGGGCCTGTCGGGCCTCGGCCGCGAAGGCGGCGCGTCGTCGCTGCACTTCTACACCGAGCCCACCAACGTCTGCGTGCAGCTGTGACGGCCGCCGATCTCGCGGTGTCGCAGGCCGCCGTGCTTGACGCCGCCGATCGTCTGCGCACCGCTGCGAGCACCGGAAACCCGTGCGCACCGGTACGAGACTTGTTGGGCGCCGGTGGAATCGAAGCGGCCTACAGCGTGCAACGCATGCTCGTCTCCGAGCGCGTCGCCGGGGGAGCCCGCGTCGTCGGCGCCAAGATCGGTCTCACGGCGCCCGCGGTCCAGCAGCAGTTCGGCGTGTTCGAGCCCGACTTCGGCGCTCTGCTCGACGACATGGTCTACGCCCACCGCCAGTCGGTGCCGTGGGGCAGGTTCCTGCAGCCTCGCGCGGAGGGAGAGATCGCGTTCGTCCTCGGTCGCGACATCGACAACCCGGGCGCAACGGTGGCCGACGTGCTGTTGGCCACCGAGTTCGTGCTGGCGGCCATCGAGATCGTCGACTCGAGGATCACCGGCTGGGACCTGACCATCGCCGATACCGTCGCCGACAACGCCTCGGCGGGCGCGGTGGTGCTCGGCACCACGGCGCACAAGCTGCTCGGGCTCGACCTGACACGGATCGGCATGGTGTTCGAGTGCAACGGGGAGCCGGTCTCGCATGGCGCCGGGCACGCCTGCCTCGGATCGCCGGTCGCAGCGGTCGCCTGGCTGGCGCGCGAGATGTACCGGCGCGGAAGCCCACTGCGAGCCGGAGACACCGTTATGTCGGGCGCGTTGGGACCGATGGTGGCGGTGGAAGCGCCGGGTCGTTTCCGGCTGCGCTTGGACGGGCTGGGCGATGTTGAAGCCGCGATCGAGAGGAATTGACATGGACGACACCGAACTCGCGACCGTGCCGGTGGCGGTCCTCGGATCGGGGAACATCGGCACCGACTTGATGATCAAGATCCTGCGGCTGTCTCCGACGCTGCGGATGGCGGCCATGGTCGGCATCGACGCCGAATCCGACGGGCTGGCGCGGGCGAAGCGGATGAAGGTTCCGACCACCGCAGAGGGAATCGACGGACTGGTCCGGATGCCCGAGTTCGACGACATCCGGTGCATCTTCGATGCCACGTCGGCCAAGGCACACCAGCACCATGCGAAGGTTGCCGCCGAGCACGGCAAGGTGATGATCGACCTCACCCCGGCCGCGATCGGTCCGTACGTCGTGCCGCCGGTCAATCTGGATGCCTTGAGCGACAACGATAATGTGAACATGGTGACTTGTGGCGGTCAGGCCACCATCCCTATCGTCGCCGCGGTCTCGTGCGTCGCCCCGGTCGCCTACGCCGAGATCGTCGCCTCGATCTCCAGCCGCTCGGCCGGTCCGGGCACCCGGGCCAACATCGACGAGTTCACCGAGACCACCACCGCGGCGATCTGCGATGTCGGCGGCGCCGAGCGCGGCAAGGCGATCATCGTGCTGAACCCGGCCGACCCGCCGATCGTCATGCGCGACACCGTGTTCTGTCTCATCGAGCGCCCGCTCACCGCGGCCGACACCGAGGCGATCGCCGCGTCTGTGGCGCAGATGGTTGCCACGGTCACCGAGTACGTGCCCGGCTACCAGCTCAAGCACGAGGTCCAGTTCGAACGTCTCGTCGACGTGTTGGTTCCGGCGCTGGGCCGGCGCGTGACGGGAACCAGAGTCGTTGTCCTGCTGCAGGTTCGGGGAGCGGCGCACTACCTGCCGGACTACGCCGGCAACCTCGACATCATGACCTCCGCTGCGCTGCGCACGGGGGAGCGGATCGCGGAGCTGAGAGGATGGACCCGACGATGACCGGTGACGGCGCGACGCGAATCTACGTGCAGGACGTGACACTGCGCGACGGGATGCACGCGATGAACCACTCCTACAGCGTCGGTCAGGTGCGCAAGATCGTGTCCGCTCTCGACGCCGCGGGAGTCGCCGCGATCGAGATTGCGCACGGCGACGGGCTCGGCGGATCCAGCTCCACCTACGGCTTCGGTGCACACACCGACGCGCAGTGGATCACCGCAGCTGCGGAGTCGGTGCGCGACGCGGTGCTGACCACCCTGCTGCTTCCGGGGATCGGCACGATCCAAGACCTCGGTCGCGCAAGGGATCTCGGAGTTACCAGCGTCCGGGTGGCCACCCACTGCACCGAGGCTGACATCTCCGCCCAGCACATCGCGTGGGCGCGCGAACACGGCATGGACGTCTCGGGCTTCCTGATGATGAGCCACATGACCGGTGCTGCGGAGTTGGCCCGGCAAGCGGCGCTGATGGAAAGCTACGGCGCGCACTGCGTGTACGTGACCGACTCGGGCGGCCGGCTCCGCATGCGAGACGTCGCCGAGCGCATCGACGCTTACCGGTCCGTGCTGGACCCGGCCACGCAGATCGGGATCCACGCGCACGAGAACCTGTCACTGTCGGTAGCCAACACCGTGACCGCCGTCGAGCACGGCGCCTACCGCGTCGACGTGGCGTTGGCCGGCCAGGGCGCCGGCGCCGGGAACTGCCCCGCCGAGGCCTTCATCGCGGTCGCGGAGCTGAGCGGGTGGGAGCACGGTTGCGACCTGTTCGCCGTGCAGGACGCTGCCGACGACCTGGTCCGCCCGCTGCGCTGCCGGCCGGTGCAGGTCGATCGCGAGACGCTGACACTCGGCTACGCCGGGGTCTACTCCAGCTTCCTGCTGCACGCCGAGCGGGCAGCCCAGCGGTTCGGTCTCGACACCCGCAGCATCCTGGTCGAGGTCGGCCGTCGCGGCCTGGTCGGCGGCCAGGAGGACATGATCATCGACATCGCTCTGGACCTCCAGGACCAGAAGCAGGCGACCACTACTGAGGCGGTACCCGTTCCATGAACCATTCGTCGGTATTGGACTCTCTCGCACGACGTCTCGACTGCGCGCAGGTGAATCGCGCGGACACGCCAAGCCTGGCCGACGACATCGAGCTGGACGTGGACGAGGCATATGCGATCCAGGCGCTCCTCATCGGACTGCGCGAGGAGCGCGGCGAGAAGGTCATCGGCACCAAGCTCGGTTTCACCAGCAAGGCGAAGATGGCCCAGATGGGGGTGTCCGAGGTGATCGTGGGCCGACTCACCACCGCCATGCGGATCGCCGACGGCGACGATGTCGACCTGAGCCGCTTCATCCACCCGAAGATCGAACCGGAGGTCGCCTACCGCGTTGGTCACAACTTCGACGCCGACGACGAGACCGCGGATGTTGCGGACTGCGTCCATGCTGTGGCGCCCGCGGTCGAGATCATCGACTCCCGCTACCGCGACTTCCGGTTCACCTACACCGATGTCGTCGCCGACAACACCTCGGCGGCGGCCTTCGCGATCGGGGCCTGGCAGCCGCTGCAACAGGTGGACGACCGCGCCGTCCGTCTCACGGTGGGGCACAACGAGGTTCTCGGTTCCACCTCGGCGATACTCGGTGATCCGGCACGCGCGCTGCACGCCCTTGGCCGGGTATGCCGCGAGCGGCGGATCCCGTTGCGTGCCGGGGACGTCATCCTCGCCGGCGCCGCGACGGCCGCCCTGCCGCTCACCGCCGACGTGGCGCACTGCGACATCGCCGGCCTGGGAACGGTGACTGTGAAGGGAGTCCGGCCGTGACCCGGTCCGGCAGGGTCATCGACGGGATGGCCACGCCTCGGGGCAGGTTCCCGCACGTGAAAGTGGCCGGTGATCTGATCTTCGTCTCCGGCACCAGCTCACGGTGTCCCGACAACAGCTTCGTTGGTGTCGAGGTGGACGAGTTCGGCACCACGACGCTCGACATCCGCGCCCAGACCCGCGCCGTGATCGAGAACATCCGCTCGATCCTCGGCGAGGTGGGTGCCGATCTCGCCGATGCCGTTCAAGTCACCACCTTTCTCGTGAACATGAACGACTTCGGCGGCTACAACGAGGTCTACGGCGAGTTCTTCGACGAAGCCGGTCCAGCACGCACCACAGTGGCCGTACACCAGCTCCCGCATCCGCACCTGCTGATCGAGATTCAGCTCGTCGCCGTCCGGCGCACGACAATCCACCTGCGAACGGAGAACCGACCATGACCGCAATCCCGCCTGTCGTCGACTTCCAGGGGTGGATCAACGAGCACGCCCACCTCCTCAAGCCGCCGGTAAACAACCGCTCCATGGCCCTGGGCGACGACTTCATCGTGCAGATCGTCGGCGGCCCGAACAAGCGGACCGACTTCCACCTCGACCCCTACGAGGAGTGGTTCTACCAACTAAAAGGCGACATCTACGTCACCCTCATGACAGACGACGGTCCCCACGACGTCCACATCCGCGAAGGCCAGGCCTGGCTGCTGCCGCGCAATATCCCGCACTCGCCGCAGCGGCCGACCGAGGGGTCCATCGGCCTGGTCATCGAGCGCGTGCGCGAGGAGGGCACCCTCGAGAAGTTCATGTGGTTCTGTGCCGACTGCAACGCGCTGGTCCACGAGATCGAACTGCAGGTGCGCGACATCGTCGCCGACCTGCCCCCGGTATTCGAGCAGTTCTACAACGACGAAGCGGCGCGCAAATGCCCCGCCTGCGGCGCGCTGCACAAGGGCAGGGCATGACAGGCGCACCTGCGATCATCGATGTCCACACGCATTATGTTCCGAACGGCTGGCCCGACATCACCGCCCAGGCTGGCCCGGACGCGCCGTGGCTACGCATCGAGAGCGAGTCCGAAGCGATGATGATGATGGGGCAGAAGGAGTTCCGCCGCATCCAGTCGAACTGCTGGGATGCCGAGTTACGCCTGCGCGACATGGATGCAGACGGCGTGCAACTGCAGGTCGTTTCACCTACTCCGGCACTGTTCCACTACGGCAGATCCGGTGCGGACGCGGCGAAGATCGCCCAGATCTTCAACGACCTGGCCCTTGACATCGTGGCGCCCGCACCCGACCGGTTCATCCCGTTCTGCCAGGTGCCCCTGCAGGACCCGGACCTTGCCTGCAAGGAGCTGGACCGGTGCCTGGACAACGGGCACCGCGGGGTCGAGATCGGAAACCACGTCGGCGACGCCGATCTCGACAGCGAAGGCGTGGTGACCTTCCTGCAGCACTGCGCACATCGCGACGTGCCCGTGTTCGTACACCCATGGGATATGCCGAGCTCGCCGCGGTTGGATCGGTGGATGGCCCAGTGGCTCACCGCAATGCCCGCCGAGACGCACCTGTCGATCCTGGCGCTGATCCTCGGTGGCGTATTCGACCGCGTCGACGAACGGTTGCGTATTGCGTTCGCGCACGGCGGCGGGTCCTTCCCGTTCTGGGTGGGCCGCATGGACAACGCCTGGCGAGGGCGTCACGACGTGATCGGCACCTCGGAGCACCCGCCGTCGCACTACACGGACCGGTTCTACGTCGACACAGTGGTTTTCGACGATCGGGCACTGCGTCTGCTCATCGACACTGTCGGCCCGAAGAACGTCCTGGTGGGCAGCGACTACCCCTATCCACTCGGCGAACGCCCGGCGGGCAATGTCGTGATGAACAGTCCCTCACTCGACGAGCAGACCCGCTCACTGATCACCAGCGGCAACGCCCGCCGTTTCCTCGGAGAGTCTGCGCTCCCCGCGGCGGGGTGATCGCCCGACGAGCACACGGGCGCGCCTGAGTTGAACTTCGGACTGCGCGCGGAGGCCGGAATTCGAGCGTCGGTCGCGCAAGCGGATTGAAAGAAGTGCATGTCTATTCCATTCTGGGTCGGGCCACGATGACGGTCCACGTTGGTGTTGCGTGGACCTTGGCCGATACGACATCGCACTGGTTCACCGAGTCCGATCGATCCGCGGTGTATTCGGCTTTGGGCGCCGGGGACTCCTATTCCGCCATCCTCCGCACACTCGACATCGCCGTGCAGATGCGACAAGCGCTGCCCGCCAAGCTTGTCGCGGATCTGACGCGCTGGGTCGATGGTTACGCCGGGCACCAGTCCGAGCAGCGACTCCGACAGCTCCTTGAGGCGTACTCGCCCCAGAATTCCCATCGCCGAGACGGTGGCAGGCGCTGTTCCGAACTGCGACGTCACGGATCCACATGGGCGGGTCGGTGACCCGGCGGGTTGGCCCGGGTGAATCCCGGTGGCGACCAGGTGTCGCGGCCGCATCTGATCGACCAGCTGAACTTGGCTGTGCGTCGGCCAATTTCCGAGCCGCGCATGTCAGCTGTGGAAACCGTTGGCCGCCATACCTTCTGGCACATAGCGTGCGCAGGATTTCGCATTTGAACACGCAACTGTGATGGCGAACACTAGCGACATGGAGATTGCTTGCAGAGAACACATCCCGCCGAACCGAGGGAAGCGCCTTCCGCGTTTCTCGCACACGAAGGCGGGTGTCCTGTGACCGAAGCTGATATCGGACCGGCAGACAGAGGCTTGCGGCGCGACATCGGAAAACTTGGACTTCTCTTCGTCAGCTGCGGTGCGATCATCGGATCGTCGTGGCTGTTCGTACCGATCACCGCACTGCAGATCGCCGGACCTTCTGCGATCGTGTCGTGGGTCATCGCGATCGCGCTCATCACAGTCATCATGCTGACCTACTCCGAGTTGAGCGCGATGTTCCCCGTCGCAGGCGGCGTAACCCGGTTCCCGCAGTATTCACACGGTTCGTTCACGAGCTACACCGTCGGTTGGATTACGTGGCTGGGGGTCGCGGCCGTGCCGCCCATCGAAGTGCTGGCGACGCTGCAATACTCGTCGAGCTACGTCGGCGGCCTCTTCCGGCAAGAGGCGGGTACGCCGGTTCTGACCGCCGTAGGCATCGCAGTCGCGGTAGCGCTCATGGGTCTTTACACCGTCGTCAACATTCTCGGCGTCAGATGGTTCGCACGCATCAACAACGTCATGGTGTGGTGGAAGCTCACGACTGTAGCTGTGATGGCGCTGGCCCTGCTGGCAACGTCGTTCGACGGCGATGTGCTGACCGCGTCAGAGACCGGAGGGTTCACGCCATTCGGCTACGGAGCGATATTCGCTGCCGTGTCCTCCGGTGGACTTGTATTCACTTTGATGGGAGCGCGCCAGGCTGTCGAGCTCGCCGCCGAGACGACCAAGCCCAAGGTGAACATTCCCTTCGCGCTGATCGGCTCGATTCTCATCTGTGGCGCCATTCTGATGGCACTGCAGATCGCCGTCGCCGGTTCCATCCCGCGGGACGTATTGACCAGCGGGGGCTGGCACAACCTGTTCGTGAATCACGATATCGGCCCGCTGGCCGGGCTGGCAGGCGCGCTCGGCCTCGTCTGGCTGGTTGTTGTGATCAGAGTGGATGCCGTCGTTTCCCCACTCGACACCGGCCTCATCTACGCGGCGTCGGCGGCGCGCCTGTCGTATGCCCAGGGGCGCAACGGGAATGCGCCGCAGTGGCTCACGCTGCTCAATAAGCGTGGAGTCCCGTGGACATCCATGATCCTGATGTTCGTGGTCGGTTGCTTGTTCTTCCTACCCCTGCCGTCATGGCAGCAACTCGCCGCCTTCATCACCACAGCAACGGTTCTCGCGTTCGGGGCCGGCCCGGTGGTGATGGGTGCCCTTCGTCGCCAGTTGCCTGAGCAGGAAAGGCCGTTCAAGGTGGCCGGCGGCGACGTCGTGCCCTTCTTGGCGCTGCTGGCGGCATCTTTCATCGTGTACTGGGCGGGGTGGTCGACGAACCTGCGGGTGTTCCTTGCAGTCGCCGTCGGATATGTGGTGCTCGCCTTGCACTACCGTTTCGCGCGCGACCGAGCGTTGATCCCGCCGCTGCAGCTACGGGAGGGCGCGTGGATCCTCATCTGGTTCTGCGGCTTGGCCGTCATCAGCTCACTGGGGACCTACGGCGATGGTATGGGCATGCTGAACGGACTGGCCAGTACGGTCGCGATCATTGCGTTGACGGCGGTCGCTTATTGGGTGGGACAGGAGTTTCGACTCAGCACGTCGGAGGTGGAGGACAACATCGAACGCCAGCGGATCGTCGACGCCAGCACGCCATTGGTGGAACTGTGACCGCTGCCGGTCCAGTAGCGATGCCGCGACTCACTGAGTGACCAGTGAGATGAGGAGCGCGACGTGAACGCGCCGTGTCCGCCGATGCGCAATGAGGACTGTGAACGAGAGAAACGCCTTGTCCTACAGACACATCGAGTCTGATGCGTCAAACACTGCGTGGAAGTGATTGCCCGCGTGCTGATGCGGCCACGCCGCGGAGGCAACCAACCGATCAGCGTAAGAGCCGCTTACATCGTCGAGGTTGCGGTATGTCAGGAGACCCCATCGCATACAGGTAACTCTCAGGTAGGGTGATCTCGCTGCATTCAGCAAACGAATTCGGGAAGGTGCCTATGACCGCTCAACCACCGCCAGGGAATTACCCGCCGCCCGGTGGGTACCCGCCCCCTCCGGGGCTGTCTCTTATACACATCTCCGAGCCCACGAGA
>NZ_LZTB01000055.1 GCF_001665685.1 Mycobacterium sp. 852013-50091_SCH5140682 | reverse complement strand
TATGCGATCGTCGGCAGCGTCAGATGTGTATAAGAGACAGGGTTGCCGCTGCTGCGACGGGGGTGGATTGGGTGGCCAGTTCGGGCGATGGTGTGGATCGCGCCGGATCACCTGCGACGGCTCACGGCGGGGCCGTGGGGGCGGGTGCCGGTTGTCGTCCACAGAAAAAATGTACGTGCCGGACGCCTTCGGTTACTGCAACCAGCCCAGATGGCGTGCGGCGAGTGCGTAACCGACGAACGCCACGGTGTCGATGATGGTGTGCGCGATGATCAGCGGCCAGAGCCGGCCCGTGCGCTGCCAGGCGTATCCGAAGACCAGGCCCATGACGACATTGCCGACTCCGGCGCTGTAGCCCTGGTAGAGGTGGTAGGCGCCACGCAGCAGGCTGGAGATGACCAGGGCACGGCCCGGGCTGATGTCGAGCTGGCGCAGCCGCGTCAGCAGGAACCCCACCACGATGATCTCTTCGGCCCAGCCGTTGGCGAACGCCGCGCCGATCAGCACGGGTATGCGCCACCAGGTGTCGTAGAGCTCGGCCGGTTCCACGGTCGCGGACAGGCCCAGCAGCCGCGCGGCGGCGTACAGCGCCAGCCCGGGAAGGCCGATCAGCGCGGCCAACCCGAGCCCGCCGAGCCCGTCGGCGCGCCACCGCGGCCGGCCGAGGCCGATCGATCGCGGACTGTAACCGCTGCGCCACAGCAGATACAGCGCCAGCGCACCCCAGGCCAGCAGCTGCACGATGCCGGCCAGGTGCAGGCCGAGGTCGATGAGGTCGAACGGGGAGCGCTTGGGGTTGAGGGTGATCTTCTGGCCGGACAGCCCGAGCAGGACGCCCTCGGTGAGCTTCAGCAGCGCGGTGTAGGCGCTGAGTCCGAACGTCACCGCCAGGACGACGGCGATCTCGATGCGCAGGCCGCGGCGCTGCTGCGGGTCGGTGGACGGGGCCGCGGTCACCGGAGCAACGGTAGCCGTCGTCCCCGCGAGGGGTCAGACGCGCCGGGCGCGCAATCCGTTGAGGAACGGGCAGCCCATGAGGATCCGGATTGCCTGGTTCAGGCCGGTGACGTCGTCGACCGGCTTGGCGAACGGCAGCCGCACGTCGTGGTCGCCGTCGGCGTTCTCGACGCGCAGTTGTACGCCGTAGCGGTCCAGGCCCAGCGGCCGCACCCGGCCCTGGCGCAGGGCCATCGGCAGCCGGGTGGCCAGGCGCTCGACGACGTCGCGGTGTGCCGCTTCCATGTGCTGCAACCAGCAGGATTCCATCGCGCAGAACGGGTCTGGGCGGGCCTGCAGGAGCGCGCCCAGTGCGACCGACTCGGCACCGGTCGAGTCGGCCACCACCACGGACTCGATCTCCAGCCGCAGCAACGTATAGCTGTCGTCGGCTGTCTCGGGCCCGGTGTTCACCTGCAGCAGAGCGGGATTCGGGTCCTGCGTGGCGATGAGGTCCAACAGGGGTGCGACGGTCTCGGCAGGCACCTGCTGCAGCCGGCCGCGGACCCACACCAGTGAGCGAACGGGTTCGCGCAGGGGCAGCGGCGCATAGTCGGTGAGCTCGAGGACGGCTTGCACGCCTGCCGCGCCGGAGGACTCCAGCAGGGAGCTCACCGGACCGCCGGCAGGCACGGTGATGGCGAACGAACCGTCATCGAGCAGGTGATGCACGGGCGACGCGACCGGTTCGATGCCCTCGACGGCCAGCATGGCGCCCCCGCCTCGTGCGCAGGCGCTGCGGATTCGTTCAGCTGTCGTCGGTGCCGCTGTGGCCATCTCGCCGCCTTTCGTCGTTACATGTCAGTGTTAGTGAGGTAAGCCTAACTTAACTGGGCGTCGCGAAAGTGCAACCCTTCCCTTTCGCCCAGCGGGGGCACCTGTGCCGAACCGATAGGGTTGGCAACGTGCTGCGCATCGCCTACCTCGGCCCCGAAGGAACCTTCACCGAAGCGGCGTTACTGCAGATGGTGACCGCAGGACTGATCCCGGGCAGGCCGGACGGCACGGCCGAGTTCACGCCCGTGCTGACCGACACCACACCCGGTGCGCTGGCAGCAGTGCGCGACGGCGCGGCCGACTACGCGTGTGTCCCGATCGAGAACTCCATCGAGGGTTCGGTGCTGCAAACCATGGACAGCCTCGCGGCGGGCAGCCCGTTGCAGATCTACGCCGAATTCACCCTCGACGTCGCCTTCACCATCGTCACCCGCCCGGGTCACACCGGCCCGGTCCGGACCGTCGCCGCATTCCCGGTTGCCCTGGCGCAGGTGCGACGCTGGCTGGCGGCCAACCTCCCCGACGCCGAGGTGGTCCCGACCACCTCGAACGCGGCCGCCGCACACGACGTCGCCGAAGGCCGCGTCGACGCAGGCGTGAGCACCCGGCTGGCCGCGCAGCGCTGCGGGCTCGACGTGCTGGCCGACCGTGTCGTCGACGAGGCCAACGCCCGCACCCGGTTCGTGCTCGCCGGACAGCCCGGCCCGCCGCCACCCGCGACGGGCGCCGACCGGACCTCGGTGGTGCTGCGACTCGACAACGTGCCAGGGGCGCTCGTCGCCGCGATGACCGAACTCTCGATCCGCGACATCGACCTCACCCGCATCGAATCTCGTCCCACCAGAACAGAGTTGGGCACGTACATGTTCTTCCTCGACTGCGTCGGGCACATCGACGACGATTCGGTGGCCGAGGCACTCAAAGCGCTCTTCCGTCGTTGTTCAGATGTGCGATATCTGGGTTCCTGGCCGACTGGATCGGCGGCGGGCGCGCTGCCCCCGCAACTCGACGAGGCGTCGCAGTGGCTGACGCGGCTGCGTGGAGGAACGGCATGAGCGGACGGCTGATACTCGTCCGGCACGGCCAGTCCCTGGGCAACGTCGATCGGCGTCTGGACACCCGTCCGCCCGGCGCAGAGCTCACCGACCTCGGCCGCGACCAGGCCCGGCAGTTCGCCGGGGCGCTCGGTAACCGCCCGCACATCGTCGCCCACTCGGTGGCCCGCCGGGCCGCCCAGACCGCGGCAGGCATCGCGGGCGAGGTAGGGCTCTCACCCCACGAGTTCGAGGGCGTCCACGAGGTCCAGGTCGGCGAGCTGGAGAACCGCAACGACGACGCGGCGATCGCCGAGTTCAACGGCATCTACCAGCGCTGGCATCGAGGCGAGCTGAACCTGGCCATGCCCGGCGGGGAGAGCGCCAGCGACGTACTTGACCGCTACGTTCCCGTGCTCACCCAGCTGCGGCTGCGCTACCTCGACGACGACGCCTTCACCGGCGACATCGTCCTGGTCAGCCACGGCGCGGCCATCCGGCTGGTGGCCGCGGTGCTCGCAGGCGTCGACGGCGGATTCGCGCTCGACCATCACCTGGGCAACACCGAGTCCGTAGTCCTCGCACCCGTCACCGAGGGCCGGTGGAGCTGCGTGCAGTGGGCCCAGCTGACGCCGCCGTTCTACCCCGAACCGGCTGTGCGCCCTGTCGAAGAGGCGCTGCGCGCACCCGACCCGATGGGCTGAACGGGCTAGATCGCCAACGCGATGTCGCGGCCGCAGGGGCAGCCGACGGACTCGCAGTCGATGCTGAAGGCGTGTGCGGATTCCGGTGTGGTGCAGTCGCCGTCGGTGCACTCCGCGCGGTAGCGGACGTGGTGGATGACCGTGCCGTGGCAGTGCTCCAGCCCGGCCAGACAATCTCGGCACTGGATGCTCATGGCCTGTTCATATCACCGTGGGCCGACACCGCCGGGTTGCCGCGCGGGTCGTCTGCGGATCAGTCCCAACCCAGTTGGTGGAGCCTCTCGTCATCAATCCCGAAATGATGCGCGATCTCGTGGATCACCGTGATCGCCACCTCGTCGACGACCTCGTCCTCGCTGCTGCAGATGTCCAGGATCGCGTCGCGGTAGATCGTGATGGTGTCCGGCAGTGAGCCTGCGTACCAGGAGTCCCGTTCGGTGAGGGCGATGCCCTGGTACAGGCCGAGGATGTCGGGCTCGTCGGGGTTGCGGTCCTCGACCAGCACCACGACGTTGTCGATCGCGGCCGCCAGCTGCGGTGGGATCAGGTCCAGCGCGTCGGAAACCAGCTCGTCAAACCGTTGCGGGCGCATCCGCGCGGCCACGGGTCACGGTCCCGGCGGCGCGGGCGGAATCTCGGGCGCGGGTCCGGGTGCAGGCCCGGGGGCGGGCTGATCGCCCGCGGGAGCCGGTGGCGGTGCCTCGCCGGCGGGAGCCGCCGGTGCCGGTGCGGGCTGTTCGCCCGCGGGCGGTGCGGCAGGAGGCGGCGGGTTGGTGTTCGACGCCGGTGCCGGTGCGGCCGTGCTGGAGGCCGGCGGCTGCGGCATGTGCTGGGTCTGGTTGCCCGAGGACGAGGAACCAGACGACGAACTCGACGAGCCTGACGAGCCGGAGGACGACCCAGAGCTCGACGACGACCCCGACTGGGAGCCCGACGACTGCGAGCCAGAGGATGACGGGGTATCGGGCATGGGGATGGCCGGGAAGTTGAGCCGCTCCTCGGGAATGTCCGGCGGTGCGACGGGCGGCTGCCCGTTGATCAGCAGCTGGCCCTTCGCGCTGTTCACCAGGGTCGACCAGCCGCCGTTGCCGAGGGTGGCGCCGATGTTGCACGACACCTGGTGGCTGCCTGCAGACCAGCTGGGCAGCGAGATGGTGCTGTAGCTCAGCGCCAGCGTGGTGGCGCGCAGCTGCACCGGCGCGAGGTAGGCGTCGGTCAGCTTGGTGCAGGTGTCCTTGATGAACGAGTCCTGATCGGGGTCCGCAGGCAGGCCGCCGGGGAACTTCTCGGCCAGGTTCACCGCGCCGGTGACCTCCATGGCGTGCGGTGCCGCGCAGTCGACCGGAACATCGGTGGGCTGGTTGGTGGCAGGGTCGATGCCAAGGCAGGTTCCGGCGGCCCACACCTTCGACTGGTCGATATCGGCGACGTTGCCGCGGAACGGCAGCTGGGTGTCGCCGGGACCGAGCAACTGCAGGCCGCACAGCATGCGTCGCTCACCGGATTGCTTCCAGGCCTTTTCACCGGACCACAGCAGGCCGATGGTGAACTTGCCGTTCGGGTCGAACTTGGGACCGAGGTAGGACCGCAGCGCAGGCGTGCACTGCTCCTGGCTGATCTGGGCGACGCGTTCCTTCGACGGCGGCGCGGCGTTGGGGCCGTACTCGGTGCCGGGGAAGGTCTTCATGTCGATGGACTCGGCGACCTCGAAGCGGTGCTCGTCCTTGCAGGCCACGATGTGAGCGGCGTCGGGGTTGGTGCCCGGCCAGTTGAGGCAGTCGCCGGGCTTGACGTGATCGAACGTGTCGTTGCCGCGGGGTCCCAGCGAGATCGAGCCTGCGCTGAGCCCCGTCTCAGAGCCCGTGCCGTGCGAGAACGCCGTGATCAGGCCGGCGATCAGAAGGCCACCCAGCGCCGTCAGCAACAGCACACGCCGCGCCGACGCGGCGTGCAAACTGTTCCACCACTTCCCCCACTTCCGATCATCGTCGGTCCGGTAGGGGAGCAGATCGTCTTGCTCGGGTGCCTCCAACATCGCGTCCATTGTGACAGGCGTGTCAGGCCATGTGACAAGTGATGCAGTTGTAACGTTATGTGGTTGTGCTGGCCGACGGCTACCAGACCACCCATCAGCCACCTCGGATGCACGCCCGGCGCTGTCGAAAAGTATGGTTGCGCCCGTGATCGACCTCAAGCTGCTGCGCGAGAATCCGGACATCGTTCGCGCGTCGCAACGGGCCCGCGGGGAGGATCCCGCCCTCGTTGACGCGCTGCTGCAAGCAGACGCCTCCCGGCGGGCGGCAGTCTCGGCCGCCGACAATCTGCGCGCCGAACAGAAGGCCGCCAGCAAGCTGGTCGGCAAGGCCTCCCCGGAGGAACGCCCGGCCCTGCTGGAGAAGGCCAAGGATCTGGCCGAGCAGGTGAAAGCGGCCGAGGCGGCACAGGCCGACGCCGACACGGCCTTCACCGCGGCGCACATGGCGATCGCCAACGTCGTCATCGACGGTGTTCCGGCCGGCGGCGAGGACGATTTCGTCTTGCTCGACACGGTCGGCGAACCCCGGGCCATCGAGAACCCCAAGGACCATCTGGAACTCGGCGAGGCCCTCGGCCTCATCGACATGGAACGCGGCGCCAAGGTCTCGGGCTCGCGGTTCTACTTCCTCACCGGGCACGGCGCATTGCTGCAGCTCGGCCTGCTGCAGCTGGCCGCCCAGCTGGCGGTGGCCAACGGGTTCACGCTGATGATCCCGCCTGTTCTGGTGCGCCCAGAGGTGATGGCAGGCACCGGTTTCCTCGGTGCGCACGCCGAGGAGGTGTACCGGCTGGAGGCCGATGACCTCTACCTGGTCGGCACGTCCGAGGTGCCGCTGGCGGGCTATCACTCCGACGAGATCCTCGATCTGTCGGCCGGGCCGCGGCGCTACGCCGGCTGGTCGTCGTGCTTCCGACGCGAGGCAGGCAGCTACGGCAAGGACACCCGCGGCATCATCCGGGTGCATCAGTTCGACAAGGTCGAAGGCTTCGTCTACTGCAAGCCCGAGGACGCCGAAGCCGAGCATCAGCGGCTGCTGGGCTGGCAGCGCCAGATGCTGGCCGCCATCGGTGTGCCCTACCGCGTGATCGACGTCGCCGCAGGTGATCTGGGCTCGTCCGCGGCACGCAAGTACGACTGCGAGGCGTGGGTCCCCACCCAGCAGACCTACCGGGAGCTCACCTCGACGTCCAACTGCACGACGTTCCAGGCGCGGCGCCTGTCCACGCGGTACCGCGACGAGAACGGCAAGCCGCAGATCGCCGCCACCCTCAACGGGACGCTGGCCACCACCCGCTGGCTCGTGGCGATCCTGGAGAACCACCAGCAGCCCGACGGCAGCGTGCGGGTTCCCGAAGCCCTGGTGCCGTTCGTCGGTACCGCGGTTCTGGAGCCGGTGAAGTAGTCACACCGCGGCCATGACTGCGGTGGTGCGGGTGAGCGTGCTCGGCCCGGTACAAGCCTGGGTCGGCGACGCACCGGTCGATCTCGGGGCACGGCTGCAGCGCGCACTGCTGGCCCGGTTGGTCACGGCGCACGGCCACACAGTCTCCGTCGACCGGCTCATCGACGATCTCTGGGAGGGCGAACCGCCGCCCAAGGCGTTGTCGGCCCTGCAGGTCTACGTCTCGCATCTGCGGCGTGCCCTCGAACCGGGCCGGCAGCGGCGCGCGCCGGCCAGCGTGCTGGTGAGCGCCGCGCCGGGATACTGCCTACGGCTGCCGGTCGACGCCGTCGACTCGTGGCGGTTCGAGGCGAAAGTCACTGCCGCCTATGAAGAATCGGACCCGCAGCAACGCGTGGACCTGCTCGACGAGGCATTGGCCGACTGGGCGGGCGATCCGTTCGCGGGCGTGGGCGACGCGCTGTGGGCCGCACCGGAGATGGCGCGGCTGACCGAACTGCGGCTGGCCGCGGTCGAAACTCACGCCGCCGCCTTGGTCGAGCTCGGCCGGTACGGCACCGCCATCGCGGCGCTGGAACGACATGTCGGTGATTGCCCGGGGCGCGAGAGCGCCGCCGCGGTGCTGGCCACCGCGCTGTACCGGGCCGGACGCCAGACCGACGCGCTGGAGGCGCTGCGGCGCACCCGCGAACATCTGGTCGACGAGTTGGGGCTGGAGCCGGGCCGGGCGTTGCGCGATCTCGAGCGCGACATCCTGCGCCACGCCGAGCATCTGGAACCGTCGCGCCCGCAGCCGCGCCCGCAGCCGCGCCCGCAGCCGGCGCCGCAGTTCGCGGCACCCGACCGGCCGGACCGGTCGGCCTACGGCCGCGCTGAGGAGCTGGCGGCCATCGATGACGCTGCGCGGGCCGTTGCGGCAGGCGAGCGCGCGGTGCTGTGGATCGGCGGCGAAGCGGGCTCGGGCAAGACCACCCTGGCAGAGGCCGCGGCGGCGCGGTTGCGGGCAGCGGGATGGCGCACGGTGCACGGCCGCTGCCCCGAGGTCGACGGGGCCCCGGCAGGCTGGGCGTGGACCGAGGTGCTGCGCGAATTGGTCGACCCCGCTGTGCATTTGGACGACCGGCACGTGCTGGCTCCGCTGCTGCACGACGGCGCGGCGACCGAGGCGGGCACGTTCTGGTTGGGGCAGGCCGTTGCCGATGTGGTGAGCGGGGTCGCCGACGGCCAGCCGCTGGCTGTCGTGCTCGACGACCTGCACCGCACCGACGGTTTGACGCTGGAACTGTTGCGGTTGGTGACCGACCGGATCAAGGGGTGCCGGGTGCTGGTGATCGGCACCTATCGCCCGTCGGAGGATCGCGGCGAACTGCAGGTGGCGCGCGCGGCGCTGGCGGTCCACACCGCGGCGCATCTCATCCTGGGCGGGCTGGACGCCGCGGCGACGGCCACGCTGGCCGCCGACTGCGGACTGGCCGCCGTCAGCGGAGAAGCCCTGCGTCTGCTGCGTGAACGCACCGACGGCAACCCGTTGTTCGTCCGGGAGCTGGCCCGGCTGATGGCCGCCGAGGGGACGGACGCGGTGCGGGCCTCGGTGCCGGTAGGGGTTCGAGATGTGTTGCGCCGCAGGCTCGCCCGGTTGCCTGGCCCGACGGTGACGGCGCTGCGCCAAGCTGCTGTGCTCGGCCGTGACATCGACGTCGACCTGCTCGCCGAACTCGGCCGCGGCGACCCCGACGACCTGCTCGACGCGCTGGAACCGGCCGTGCTGCTCGGTCTGCTCGACGAGCCCGTCCCGGGCCGGCTGCGGTTCGCCCACGCTCTGGTACGCGACACGCTCTACGAAGACACCTCGAAACTGCGGCGCTCCCGGTTGCACGCCGCCGCATTGGATCTGCTCACCGCGCCTGGCCGCTCGGCCGATCCGGCCGCTCTGGCGCACCACGCCGTCGCGGCTGCGACCGCTCAAACCGCCTTGGCTGCCGCAACTTTCGCGACCGAAGCGGCCACTGAGGCGGATTCGGTCGGGGCCCACGCCGAGGCGGCCCGGCAGTGGCGCGCGGCCGTGCACATGCTCGAACTTGCCGCGAGCCGCCGGTTGCAGCCCGACCATGAGGCCGTGGAGCGCGAGATCGACGTCCGCTGTGGGCTGATCTCCGCGCTGGCCCAGTCGGGCGACGCGGTCGCGGCGCGCGTGGAGCTGAAGGCCGCGCTACAGCTGCTGTCCGACAAGTCGCGCGACGACCTGACCGTGCGCGTCCTCACCGCATGGGACACCCCGTTGGTGTGGCGCGACCGCGAGTACGACGAGTCCGACGAACAGATGATCGGCAGGCTGCGCCGGACGCTGGCGGGCGAGGTCAGCACGGTCGACCGGATCAAGCTGCTCAAGGCGCTGTTCGTGGAACTGGAGGGCACCGACCCGGACGGGGCGTTGGCGGCCAGCACGGAACTCCTCGACCTGGCGCGCCGCGTCTACGCCGAGCAGCCGCAGAACTCGGGGCGGCTGCTCTGCACGGCGCTCAACGTCCGGGCCTACTGCTCGCTGGGGCCCGACCTCGACGCCGAGCGCGAATCGATTGCCGCCGAACTGCTACGGACCGCGGAAGCCGCCGAACAGGCCGACTATCAAGCGGTCGCGCACTGGCTGCTGTCGCTGGCGGCCGGGAATCGCTGTGATCTGGTGGCCGCGAAACGGCACGTCGACCTCGCCGTGGCGCGCGCCGGTACGGGCCAGCTGGTCCACCTGCTCGGGGTGCTCGGCCTGTTCCGCGCCCGGATGCACCTGTTGGCGGGGCGCCTGGACGAGGCGGTCAGTGCCTACACCGACCTGGCGGCACGCATGGTGGAGAACGGTGCCGCCAACGGGGCCAAGCTGGCGATGGTGGGCCGCGTGACCGGTGAGTTCTGCCTCGGCGACCTCGGTCTGCTGGCCGACGAACTGGTGTTCTTCTACCGGGAAGTGTCGGTCGCCGCGCTGGATGCGGCGGTGCTGGCGCTCGTGGCGCGCGATCGCGAGGACGAAGCCCGACGGCTGTGGCAGGACCGCGGGCCCATCGAGCGGGCCTATTTCTGGCTGCCGTTCACCGTGCTGCGCGTCAATGCGGCGGTGGCGCTGGGCGACGTCGACGAAATCCGCGCGCGGGCAGCGGAACTGGAGCCGTACTCGGGCCGGATCGCCGGGCTCGGCGTCGACGGGTTGATGGTCGGCCCGGTCGACGACGCCCTCGCCGCGGCCGCCGACGCGCTGGGTCGACCGGAGGAAGCCCGCGCCTACCGCCGATCCGCCACCGCATTGCGCGACCGGCTTGCGGCCGAGGCCCGGCGCTTCATCGACTGACCGTCACCGGCCGAAGACGGCCCGTTCCAGCCGACGATGCCGCACCCGCATGACCGCGAGCAGCATCCGCAGCCCGACGCCCGCGTGGTGTGCGAACTGGGTCCGTTCGTCGTCGGTCATCACCGCCAGCGAGCGGGGCCCGTCGAACGACATCCGCGCGCCGGCCCGGGCGGCGGTCTCCACCGCCGTCCAGTCCCCAACCGAGACGTGCTCGCTGATCAGCGGAAACACTTCCATCTCTTCGTCGTTGATGTGGTCGGTCAGCAGGGTCGAGAGCTCGGCGAGCTCGATGGCCATCAGGCCGGCCACCCGGCGGTCACCCATCGACAACCGGAACGCCGCCGCCCGGGCGCGCAGTTGGTCCAGCCGCGGGTCCAGCGCGGCGTGGTCGTCGGTCAGCTCACTGAGATCCAGGTGGCTGCCCACACTGGCCTGGATGACCGGCCACAGCACAGTGTCCTCGGTGCTGTGGTGGTGATGGATCGAATCGCACAGCATCTCCACGTAGCGGGAGATGGCGCGGGCCCGACCGGGTGTGCAGATCACGTCGCGGTCGCGGACCGCCATGGCCAGCTCGGTGAGGCGGACAAGATCCGCCAGCATGGCGCGGTGGGCCAGGGTGATACCCAGCAGATCCGGTGCGGGATCGCCCGCATGACGGGGTTCGACGGTGACGGTGGTGGGCACGGCGGTACTCCTCGGGCTCGGTGTCGGGTACAGCCTGCTGCCGGCCACTTAAGCACGACTTGTCACCGGCTTGTCGTGCCCACAGTAGGGTTGGCAGCCATGATCGATATCGACCTTGCCGAGCTGCGGAATTGGTTTGGATTCGGAGTGGCGGGCAACTTCGCCGGCCATCTCGAGCAGGCAGGGGAGGCCGGTGATTTCGTCAAGGTCGTCACCGAAGGCTATGCGCCCAAAGGTATTTTCCCGTGGTACGCGCCGGGTCGCGACGACTTCCTCGGCGAGTTCCCGCTGTCCAACGACGCCATCGTGTTGCCCGACGCGGGTGAGGGTTCCGGGTTCGACGGGCCGCTGAACCTGCAGATCGAGCCCGAGGTCGGGGTCGCCTGCCGGATGGTGTGGAACGGCGACACCGTGGTGCGGTTGGAGCCGTTCGCGCTCGGCGCGTTCAACGACTGCTCGATCCGGCGCCCCGGCGCCCCCAAGATCAGCTACAAGAAGAACTGGGGCCCGGCGTCGAAAGGCGTTGCGCCGCAGTTCTTCGACATCAGCGACCTGACTCCGGACGGCCCGACGGCCACCATGCGGTTGGTCTGCTACCTGCGCGACGGGAACGGTGAGCAGCATGCCTATGGCGTCGACTCCCCGTTGGTCGGCTACTCGTACTACGGCGAGGTGCTGCTGGACTGGATCGTCGAGCGACTGGCCAACCAGAAGGGTTCGGCAGACACGCCGTTGGAGGATGTCGGCGCGCTGATGGTGGCCAGCGGCCATCCCCGCAACGTGCTGATCGGTATCGGCGCCACCCGCTACACACCGCTGGGCGAGTCGACGTTCCTCAAGCCGGGTGACGAGGCCATCGTGCGGGTGTACGACACCGTGACAGACGCGGCATCCGAACTGCGACAGGTGGTTTCGGACAGCTGAGCCCCGGTTGTCACGGGGTGTGCAGCACCTCGTCGAGCATCTGGGTGAACTTCTCCGGATCGGCCGGGGTGAAAGCCGGCCGCCAGTAGGATCGCTCGATCTCGAGAGTCACCAGGGTCGACCGCAGTGGACGCCCGACATCCAACGGCAGCCACCGGCGCAGATCCGAACTGCCCCATAACCGGAAGCGGTGCAGCATGTTCAGCGACTCGGCCTTGTAGGTGCGGATGTCGCGCAGCGGGATGACTTTCGCGGTGCCCGACGGAAAGTGGTAGCGCCGCAACGTGATCGCCTCACGGTCCAGCTGGATCAGCCCGTCGTCGTAGTACTGGTGCGGTGCGCTCACAATTCGGCGCACCTCAACTCGTGTCCCTTGGTGGTCAGGCACTTGCCGTTCTGCAGGTTCCATTGCCAGCCGTGCAGGTTGCAGGTGAGGGTATTGCCTTCCACCACACCGAATTTCGACAGGTCTGCCTTCAGGTGCGGGCAGCGCCGCTGGATCTCCCAGCCGTCGAGCGTGATGGTGGCGGTGTCGTCGTGCGCCTCGGCGAACCAGCCGTCGGCGTAGGCGATCCGCTCGTCGGTCAGGCACTTGAAGAACGTGTACAGGTATTCGTTGTAGCCGCCGACGCGCCAGGCCCGGAAGCGGGTGGACAGGAAGATGGTGTTGACCCAGTCCGGTTCGTTGTCGCGTAGCACAGTCCGGACCAACTCGGGCGCGATCTCGAACCCGTAGCGGAACTTCTCGTCGGCAATCGGTTCGCGCACAGTGCGTTTCGGGAAGTCCAGCACCACCGTCTCGGCGCCGAGGCGCAGTTCGACCGGGTAGCCGATGCCGTCGCAGATCTGGTCCGACTGCAGCATGATCGGTTCGAACACCGCGCGCAGCGGTTCCAGCAGTGGTTCTCCGGCCGCAGGCGCCCAGCCGGCCTTCTCGGCGGCCAGCACGGGGGCCATCCGCTGCGCATAGTCCTCGATGTACGCGGCCTTGCCGGTGGTGAACACCGCTTCGGGGTCTTCGATCGGGTGGCTCAGCCCGTTCAGCTCGGAGCCGGTGAAATCGGCGACGGAGCCGGGCACCATGAGCAGGCCGCGGTCGTGACCGTGGCTGCGCATCTGATCGAGGAACACCACCTGGTCGGGGAAGATGTTGGCCGGGTCGCCGTGGTCGTCGTTGAGGTCGCGCAGCTCCGGGTCCAGGAAGCAGGGCGGACCGGCCGACGGGATCACCCACGTGGCCCCGACCTGCGCGATGTACTGGCGGCAGCGGTCCATCTGGCGCTGGCGCTTCTGGATGCCGAAGGCCTCCTTGGCCCGCTCGGGCATGTCGTAGACCATCGGGTACCAGATGGCCCCGGAGTACTGCAGCATGTGCACGTCGATCTGGCCGAAGTCGGCGTGCAGCACGTCCAGATCCACGGGCCGCGCGTCGTTCATGTTGAACGCGGTCGTGACGCCGTCGGACACCACCAGCCCGGAGTCGCCGATCGGGCCGTCCGCCGGGGCCCGCAACGCGATGATCATGACGTCGAGGTCGCCCTTGGGGCCGCTGACGGTGTGCTTGACCGAATCTGTGGTCTCGAAGAAGGTGTGGAAGCCCAGCTTCTCCAGCTCGCGGCGCAGGTCCGGCACCGGATAGTCCGGCAGCAGCACCACGGCGTCCTTGTTGACGTGGCGGCGCAGGTTCTCCGGGTCGAAGTGGTCCTTGTGCAGATGGGAGACGTAGAGGTAATCCACGTCGCCCAGTGCTGCCCAGTCCAGCTGGCTGTTGTCCGGGAACGGGAACCACGACGCGAAGTACGCCGGGTTGACCCACGGATCGCACAAGATGCTGCCGGCCCTGGTATCGATCCGGAAGCCGGCATGTCCGACGCTTGTGACCTGCACGAATAGCCTTTCGATTCAGAACATGGAGCGTCAGCCAGCCTAGCCGGAATCCGGCGACGCGCCGAAGCGCTGCAGGCCAGGGGTGCCTCACGGGGCCGGTGGCCCCGCACGCGAGCAGGACGAACAGAATCCGGCCGCATACGCGCCCGTCGGGGCTGCCCACTACGCTGGCGGCTGTGGAACCGGTGTACGGGACTGTCATCCAGCTCGCCCGGCTGGCGTGGCGGCTACAGGGGCTGAAGTTCACTGTGACCGGGGTGGAGAACCTGCCCGTCACCGGCGGAGCGGTGGTGGCCATCAACCACACCAGCTACTTCGACTTCACCTTCGCCGGCCTGCCTGCGTACAAGCAGAAGCGGGGCCGCAAGGTCCGGTTCATGGCCAAAAAAGAGGTGTTCGACAACAAGATCACCGGGCCGATCATGCGCAGCCTGCGCCATATCGAGGTGGACCGGGACAACGGCGCATCCTCCTACGATGCGGCCGTCGAGTACCTCAAGGCCGGTGAATTGGTCGGGGTGTACCCCGAGGCGACCATCAGCCGCAGTTTCGAGATCAAGGGGTTCAAGTCCGGCGCGGCGCGGATGGCGATCCAGGCCGGCGTGCCGATCGTTCCGCACATCGTCTGGGGTGCCCAGCGAATCTGGACCAAGGGGCATCCGAAGAAGCTCTACCGGCCCAAGGTGCCCATCTTCATCACCGTCGGTGAGCCGATCCAGCCGACGCTGCCTGCGGCCGAGCTGACGGCGCTGCTGCATTCCCGCATGCAACACCTGCTGGAACAGGTGCAGGACGCATATGGGCCGTACCCGCCCGGCGAATTCTGGGTGCCGCATCGCCTTGGCGGCGGTGCGCCGTCGCTGGCCGAAGCCAACCGGATGGATGCCGAGGAGGCCGCGGAGAAGGCGGCCCGGCGGCGGGCATTGGGGGATCAGTCCGGGCCCGCCGAGCCGACTGGTGCGTCGGGGTAGGTCCGTATGGAACCCGTTTTCCGAAGTTTGGAAATCGCAGCCAAGTTGGTGGTTCGCGCTACCGGAACCAGGATCACCTTCCGCGGCGTGGAGAATCTGCCGGCGACGGGCGGCGCCGTCGTCGCGATCAACCACACCAGCTACGTGGACTTTCTGCCTGCCGCTCTGGCGGCGACCGAGCGCGGACGTCGGATGCGCTTCATGATCAAAGCCGAGATGCAGCAGGTGAAGCCGGTCAATTTCCTGATCAGGCACACCGGGACGATTCCCGTGGACCGCGAGGCCGGGGCGGGAGCCTATGCCCTCGCGGTGCAATCGTTGCGCCACGGCGAGCTGGTCGGCGTGTACCCCGAGGCCACCATCAGCCGCAGCTTCGAGCTCAAGGAGTTCAAGACGGGAGCGGTGCGGATGGCCTTGGAGGCCGACGTGCCGATCGTCCCGCTGATCGTCTGGGGCGCGCACCGGATTTGGACAAAGGATCATCCGAAATCGGTGGGGCGCAAGAAGTTTCCCGTCACGGTGGCGGTGGGGCAGCCGCTTGCGCCGACCGGTACGGTCGAGCAGTTGGACGCACGGCTGCGCACCACGATGACGGATCTGCTGGACCGGGTGCAGCGCGAGTACCCGGCGCCCGCGGGGCAGTACTGGGTGCCACGCCGACTGGGCGGGTCGGCGCCGACGCTCCAGGAGGCCAAGCGCCTCGACGAGGCCGAGTTGGCCGAGCGCGCGCGTAAGCGGGCGGGTAAAGCGACAGGAAAAAATATTTGATGGCGATCGATCCGAGACCGCGGCTGATCGCCACGGACGTTGACGGGACGCTGCTCGACGAGGACGAGAAGGTGACCCCGCGCACGCGGGCGGCCGTGCAGGCCGCCGTCGCGTCGGGCGCGATATTCGTACTGGCGACGGGCCGGCCGCCGCGTTGGATCACGCCCGTGGTCGACGGCCTGGGGCTCGCGCCGCTGGCGGTGTGCGCCAACGGCGCGGTGATCTACGACCCGGCCACCGATCGGATCGTCTCGGCGAACACGCTGCTGCCCGATGCCCTCGGTGAACTGGCCGAGATCGCGTCCCGGGTGATCCCGGGCGCCGGCCTGGCCGTGGAGCGTGTCGGCATCTCGGCACACGATGCGGCCACCCCGCAGTTCGTCAGCTCGCCGGGTTACGAGCACGCGTGGCTCAATCCTGACAACACCGAGGTGTCCGTCGAGGACCTGTTGTCCCAGCCTGCCGTCAAGCTGCTGGTCCGCAAGGCCGGGGCGCGAAGCTCCGATATGGCCGCCGCGCTCGCCGAGCACGTCGGCCTGCTCGGCGACATCACCTACTCGACCAACAACGGTCTGATCGAGGTGGTGCCGGTGGGCATCAGCAAGGCCACCGGGGTTGAGCAGCTCGCGGGCCCGCTCGGGCTCAGTGCCGTCGACGTCGTCGCGTTCGGCGATATGCCCAACGACGTGCCGATGCTGAGCTGGGCCGGGCGCGGTGTGGCCATGGGCAACGCTCACCCCGACGCTGTGGCGGCCGCCGACGAGGTGACCGTGACCAATGCCGACGACGGTGTGGCGCGGGTGCTCGAACGCTGGTGGGGCTAGCGGACGCGAGGAGCAATAAGACCGGAGCCGCTAGGTGATCGGGGTGAACCGCTCCAGCTGAACCGGCTGTTGGTCGGCCGGCGGCGGTGGCAGTTCCTGCGGAACCCCGTCGACGACGCGGGTCACGGTGCCTTTCTCGCGGTCGAAGTTGAGCGTGCCGTGCTGGAAGTTCTGTCCGATCCACAGCGGCTCGGGGATCTCGCCGCTGGTCGGCAGGCCGAGGACGCCGCGTTCGAAGCCGAGCGAGCCCCAGGCTTCGTAGAGGGCGCCGGTCACCGGCTGGGCGCCGCTCTCCGGTGACCAGTAGATCGCGCCCCGCTCGAAGGTGGCGTAACGGGCCGATCCTTCCGCCGCGGTCTCGGGCGAAGTCGGGTTGCCGAGAAGCCCGCCCGAGGCGCCGAGGGATTCCCAGCGTGCGTAGATGGCGCCGCCCCGCATCTGTTCGGCCAGGTCCGCCGGGCCCGGCGGCTGGTTGAACCGGGCGGCGATGTCGCGGAGGCGGTCCATCTGGGCGTAGGCGGCGTTGCCTGGGCATTCGGTGTTGCCGACGTCGCGGTGGGTGAAGATCGTCGGCAGGGTGGGGGTCGCGCCGAGCGGGAAGTGCGTGAACGAGCCGCCCGCGGAGGTGAGGACCACGCTGCCCTTGGGGTCGACGTGATCGAGGCCCAGGCGCCAGCCCAGCAGCCGTCCGACCGTGTTCAGCTGAATCTCGGTGGGCGGTACATCGTTGAAGTCGCCGATCATCGCCACACCCCAGGTGTCGCGGTTGAACCCGCCGGTGTGCGAGCCCTCGACTGCCCGGTTGATGCCGCCGGCCCGGCCCTCGAACACCTGGCCGTACTTGTCGACCAGCGCGTTGTAGGCGATGTCGCACCAGCCGAGCGTGCGCGCGTGGTACTCGAAGATCGACCGGACGATCCCGGCCGAGTCTTCCGGTGCGTAGTCGTTGCTGCCGGCCGTGTGGTGCACGACTGCGGCGCGAATATTCCTGTCGTACACCGGGTTTCCGCATCGCATCGACTCGTCGGCGCCCCACTGGGCGCGCGTGATGACGTTGGGCGGAACACCAGGCGGGGTGGCGGCGGTGGGCAGCGGCCCGGTGTCGACCGGGGCCCTCGGCGGGGCGATGAGGACCGCGTTGACGGTTTGGGGCAGCGGCTGTTCGACGGACGCGGGCCGGTAGCCGAGGCCGGGCTGCTGAGGTCCGGGAGGCCGGTTCGCAGGCAAAGCGTGGGTGACGGCGATCTGCACGGTGGTGGTTTTCCCGACGAACACCGGCTCGGTGCCGCGTGGTCCGGGGCCGCCTTCATTGCCGACGCCGTCGAGGTTCTCCGCTTGGTACCACGGCCCCCAGGAGCCGTCGGCTTTCTGCGCTCGGACCTTGGCCGAGGTGCCGCTGAGGTCCTGTGCGGTCAGCGCGACCATCGAGAACGGGGTGTCCTGGTGGATCTCTCGGACGCTGTCGCCGCTGCTCAGATTGTTCAACGGTTGCTGGGTGAGTACAGGTCCAGCGTGTGCGGGGTCGTTGTGGTTGCCACCGGGCACGCCGTCGATCGCCCACGGGAGGATGACGACCGTTGCCGCGAGCGCAGTGAAGAGCAGCGGCGGCGCGGTACGGCGGGACAGCACGGACTGATGTTACGTATGGGTCTGTTGTTACCAATGTTTCGACACGCGATTCTCAGCGTGCACGCAACGGCACCGCAGAGCCTCCACTGGCTTCTGCGGTGCCGTTTTGTAACAAGCGTTTCCTGCCCGGCCCGTCAGGGTGTGGGCAGCGGCGGAGCCGGCGGTGCCGGTACCGCGGGTGCGGCCGCAGGGATGCCCTGTTTCATCGCCGAGGTGATGGCCGGCATCACCATGCCCTTGAGCAGATCGATCGCCTGGCCGGCGCCGAGCTGCTGGGCGGCACTGGACAGGTCACCGAAGAGGCCACCACCGCCAGTGCTGCTGGTGGCAGGCATCGCACTCAGCGACGGATCGCTCCCCAGCGGGCCACCGAGGATCGGGTAGGTGCCACCCAGGCCGGGGTCACCGGCGATCGGCACCTCACCCGGGGCGGGCAGGGCGCCGCCGTTGGAGATCGGCATCAGCGACGGGTCGGTGCCCAGACCGGGCGTGGTGAGGCCCGGGGTGGTCGGAGCGCCGAGGCTCGGCGTGGTCAGCCCACCGGGCACGGCGCCGGCCGGGTTGGTCAGCCCGCCGGGCAGAGCGCCGGCCGGGTTGGTCAATGCCGGGTTGCTCAGGGCTGGGTTGCTCAGCGCGGGATCGGTCAGCGCGCCAGGCGCGGTCAGGCTCGGCGTGGCCCCCGGGGTGGCACCGGGCAGGCCGGCACCACCGGGTGCCGTCAGGCCGGGGCTGGTCAGGCCCGGATTGGTCAACCCGGGGCTGGTGAGCCCGGGCGAGGTGAGGCCGGGGGAGGTGAGACCAGGGCTGGTCAGCCCGGGCGCACCCAGGCCGGGCGCACCCAGGCCGGGCGAGGTCAGCGTCGGCGAGGCGAGCGACGGCGACGCTCCGGTGCCGCCGAGCAACCCGCCCGGCAGGTTGATGCCGAACTGGGAGAGCCCCTGGGACAGCGCGGACATCAGCTCGGTGGGCAGGTCGGTGATCATCGCGGCCTGGGTGAATTCGCGCTGCTGAGGCTCAGGGGAAAGCTGGGTGACCGCAACCAATGCTGCTGGACTTGCGACTGCCACTGCAGCGACTGCACGCATGGCTGTCGAGAGCTTGCGTCGACGTCGGTTCGGCACGGAAGTCTCCTCAAATTGGACTGCATATCTGTACTGCTCAGGTCTGTCAGCAGCTAAGGACGAAACGTGCGGAGCCCATGAGTGCCAACGTGATCGATGGTACTGGTGTGACTAAAGGGTCTAGAGTGACGATATTGAATTGTGAGCGAATTGCGACCTACGCCCGCTATCGAATTCGGGCTGTAGCGGGCCCGTCGGATACCCTTGCTGCCGATGACGTCCTTATCTCCCCGGGTCGGCGCGGCCCAGCCCAAAGGTCATTTCGACCTCTTTGTCGTTGGTTCCGGTTTCTTCGGCCTGACGATCGCCGAGCGCGTGGCGACGCAACTCGACAAGCGCGTACTTGTCATCGAGCGACGTCCGCATATCGGCGGTAACGCCTATTCCGAACCCGAACCGCAGACCGGCATCGAAGTCCATAAATACGGTGCCCACCTGTTCCACACCTCCAACCAGCGGGTGTGGGACTACGTCCGGAACTTCACCGACTTCACCAACTACCAACACCGGGTGTTCGCCCTGCACAACGGGCAGGCCTACCAGTTCCCGATGGGCCTCGGTCTGGTGTCCCAGTTCTTCGGCCGCTACTTCACGCCGGACGAGGCCAGGGCGCTGATCGCCGAACAGGCCGCCGAGATCGATACCAAAGACGCCCAGAACCTCGAGGAAAAGGCCATCTCGCTGATCGGCCGCCCGCTCTACGAGGCGTTCGTCAAGCACTACACCGCCAAGCAGTGGCAGACCGACCCGAAGGAACTGCCCGCGGCCAACATCACCCGGCTGCCGGTGCGCTACACATTCGACAACCGGTACTTCAACGACACCTACGAGGGGCTGCCGGTCGACGGCTACACCGCGTGGCTGGAGAAGATGGCCGCCGACGACCGCATCCAGGTGGTCCTCGACACCGACTGGTTCGACGTGCGCGAGAGCCTGCGGGCCGAGAACCCGGACGCTCCGGTGGTCTACACCGGGCCCCTGGACCGGTACTTCGACTATTCCGAAGGCCGGTTGGGTTGGCGCACACTGGATTTCGAGGTCGACGTGCTGGATACCGGCGACTTCCAGGGCACCGCGGTGATGAACTACAACGACGCCGACGTGCCCTACACCCGCATCCACGAGTTCCGGCACTTCCACCCCGAGCGGGTGTACCCGGCCGACAAGACCGTGATCATGCGCGAATACTCCCGGTTCGCCGAGAACGACGACGAGCCGTATTACCCGATCAACACCGAAGCCGACCGCACCCTGCTGGCCACCTACCGCGCCCGCGCCAAGGCCGAAACAGCCTCGGCCAAGGTGCTTTTCGGGGGCCGGCTGGGCACCTACCAATACCTGGACATGCACATGGCCATCGCCAGCGCGCTGAACATGTACGACAACACGCTGGCACCGCATCTGGTTGACGGTGCGCCGCTCGTCACCGAACCCGAGAAGGAAAGCAGCAAAGCATGAGTGACATCCCATCCGGCGCACTCGACGCCGGAGAATCCAGGGCCGTCAGTCTGCTGGCCCGCGTGATCCTGCCGCGACCGGGCGAGCCGCTCGACGTCCGCAAGCTGTACCTCGACGAGGATCCGACCAACGCGCGTCGCGCACACGCCCCCACCCGCACGACGCTGGAGATCGGCGCGGAATCCGGGATCTCGTTCGCGACCTACTTCAACGCGTTTCCGGCCAGCTACTGGCGGCGCTGGTCGACGCTGACGTCGGTGGTGCTGCGGGTCGAGTTGACCGGCAGCGCGCGCGTCGACGTGTACCGCTCCAAGGCCACCGGCGCGCGCATCACCGTCGGCGGCGCACCCGTCTCCAGCGGCGACTCCGATGAGCCCGCGAGCGTCGAGTTCGAGATCGACCTGACGCCGTTCGAGGACGGCGGCTGGATCTGGTTCGACATCACCACCGACTCCAAGGTGACGGTGCACGGCGCGGGCTGGTACGCGCCGACGGCCGCGCCGGGCCGGGCCAATGTTGCCGTCGGCATCCCGACCTTCAACCGGCCCGCGGATTGCGTCAACGCGCTGGCGGCGCTCACCTCCGACCCGCTCGTCGATGAGGTGATCTGCGCGGCCATCGTGTCCGATCAGGGCACCAGCAAGGCCAAGGACCATCCCGGATTCGCCGAGGCCGCCGCGGCACTGGGCAACCGGCTCTCGATTCACAACCAGCCGAACCTCGGCGGTTCCGGTGGGTACAGCCGCGTGATGTACGAGGCGCTGAAGAACACCGACTGTGAGCAGATCCTGTTCATGGACGACGACATCCGCATCGAGCCGGATTCGATCCTGCGCGCCCTGGCGATGAACCGGTTCGCCAAGGAACCGACCCTGGTCGGCGGGCAGATGCTGAATCTGCAGGAGCCGTCGCACCTGCACATCATGGGCGAGATGGTCGACCGGGCGAACTTCATGTGGTCGGCCGCGCCCAACGCCGAATACGACCACGATTTCTCCAAGTACGCCCTCGACGACGTCGACGCCTACCGCAGCAAGCTGCTGCACCGCCGCATCGACGTCGACTTCAACGGCTGGTGGATGTGCATGATCCCGCGGCAGGTGGCCGAAGAGGTCGGCCAACCGCTGCCGCTGTTCATCAAGTGGGACGACGTCGAATACGGCCTGCGGGCCGCCGAGCACGGCTACCGCACGGTGACCCTGCCCGGCGCGGCGATCTGGCACATGGCGTGGAGTGACAAGGACGACGCCATCGACTGGCAGGCGTACTTCCACCTGCGCAACCGGTTGGTGATCTCGGCCATCCACTGGGACGGCGACATCCGCGGGCTGCTTGCCAGCCACCTCAAGGCCACCTTCAAACACCTTCTCTGCCTTGAGTATTCGACGGTCGCCATCCAGAACCGGGCGATGGAGGACTTCCTGGCCGGGCCGGAGCACATCTTCTCGATCCTGGAATCGGCGCTGCCCGACATCCGCAAGATGCGTACCGAATACCCTGACGCCGTGGTGCTCCCGGGTGCGACCGCGCTGCCGCCCGCGAGCGACCTCAAGCGCAAGAAGGTGCGCATCCCGGTGTCCAAGGCCGCGATCGCGGTCCGGCTGGCCCGCGGCGTCGCCAACCAGCTGCGCGAGGCTGATCCCGAGACCCACGTTCGGCCGCAGATCAACGTGGCGACGCAGGACGCCCGGTGGTTCTCGCTGTGCATGGTCGACGGGGTCACCGTCACCACCGCCGACGGCCGCGGTGTCGTCTACCGCCAGCGTGATCGCGCGAAAATGTTTGCGCTGCTGCGTGCTTCGCTGCGGCAGCAGCTGCGGATCGCGCGTCAGTTCGACCGCATGCGCAAGGTGTACCGCGATGCGTTGCCGACCTTGTCGAGCACCCAGAAGTGGGAGACCGTGTTGCTCGCCGAATCCGGCGAGAAGGCCTGACGTGGCCGACGCCCCGCGCGGCGAAGACGCCGTGCTGGTAGCCGTTCAGTCGGCACTGGCTGGCCGCCCCGGCGTACTCGCCGGGGCCCGTGCGCTGTCCCACTTCGGGGAGCACAGCCTCGGCTGGGTCGGCGTGGCCGCGGCGGGCGCGCTGGTGCAGCCGTCCAAGCGCCGGTCCTGGATCGCGGTGGGCGCCGGTGCTTTCCTGGCACACGCCGCCGCGGTGGTGATCAAGCGGGTGGTACGCCGCGAGCGTCCACATCACCCCGACATCGCGGTGAACGTGGGGACCCCGAGTCGGCTGAGTTTCCCGTCCGCGCACGCCACCTCCACCACCGCCGCCGCGGTGCTGCTGGCCCAGACCACCGGTCTGCCGCTGCCCGCGGTCCTGGTACCGCCGATGGCGCTGTCGCGCCTCGTGCTCGGTGTGCACTACCCGACCGATGTGCTCACCGGCGTGGCCGTCGGTGCCCTGGTGGGGAAAGCGGTCGGAACAGCGGTGAACCGGGATTCTGGGGTCGAAGGAGACTGATGAGCGATGAGCACAGCCCGGATGAGTGAGGAAGCCCAGCCGACTTCCGGCCCGCCCAAGAATGTGGTGACCGGTGCCATCAAGGCGATGCGCCCCCGCCAGTGGGTCAAGAACCTGCTGGTGTTGGCCGCGCCGATGGCGGCGCTGGGCGGCGGCGTCCACTACAACTACGAGGACCTGGCCTACAACGTCACGATCGCGTTCGTGGTGTTCTGCCTCGCGTCGTCGTCGATCTACCTGATCAACGACGCCCGCGACGTCGAGGCGGACCGGGCGCACCCGACCAAACGGTTCCGGCCGATCGCGGCGGGTGTCGTGCCGGAGTGGCTGGCCTATCTGCTGGCAGTCGTGCTCGCCGCGGCGTCGTTGGGCATCTCGTGGTCGCTCACCCCGAATCTGGCCCTGGTGATGGCGATCTACATCGCCATCCAGCTGGCCTACTGCTTCGGCCTCAAACATCAAGCGGTGCTGGACATCTGCATCGTGTCGTCCGGATTCCTGATCCGGGCCATCGCCGGTGGTGTGGCCACCGGCATCCCGCTGTCGCAGTGGTTCCTGCTCGTCATGGCGTTCGGTTCGCTGTTCATGGCATCGGGCAAGCGGTACGCCGAACTGCAGCTCGCCGAGCGCACGGGCGCCAAGATCCGCAAGTCGCTGGAGAGCTACACCACGACGTATCTGCGCTTTGTCTGGACGCTGGCGGCCACCGCGGTCGTCGTCTGCTACGGACTGTGGGCCTTCGAGCGGGACCGGGTGGTCGGCTCGTCGTGGTTCGCCATATCGATGATCCCGTTCACCATCGCCATCCTGCGCTACGCGGTCGACGTCGATGGCGGCATCGCAGGCGAGCCGGAGGAGATCGCACTGCGGGACCGGGTTCTGCAGCTGCTGGCTGTGGCGTGGATCGGGACCATCGGTGCTGCCATCGCTTTCAGCTGACCCCGCCAATGCCCGCCGGTGGCCCGGCGTGACCGACCTGCGCAGGCGGGCCGGCGGCTTGGGCGAGCGGTTCGAGAACTGGCCGGCGTTCCCGTACCACCTGTCGGTTCGGATCAGCCTGTGGGTCGGCGTCGTGGTTACCGCCGGGTTGTTCGCGTGGGGTGCCTGGCAACGCCGGTGGATCGCCGACGACGGCTTGATCGTGCTGCGGACCGTGCGAAACCTGTTGGCCGGCAACGGTCCGGTCTTCAACGCCGGGGAGCGGGTGGAGGCCAACACCTCGACGGCGTGGACCTACCTGGTGACCCTCGGCGCCTGGATCGGTGGCCCGCTGCGGCTGGAGTACGTGGTGCTGGTGCTGGCGCTGGTGCTCAGCGTGCTCGGCGTGGTGCTCGTCATGCTGGGTACCGGCCGCCTCTATGCGCCCAGCCTGCGGGGGCGTCGCGCGCTGCTGCTGCCGGCCGGTGCGCTGGTCTACATCGCGATCCCGCCGGCCCGCGACTTCGCCACCTCGGGGCTCGAAAGCGGTTTGGCGCTGGCCTATCTCGGGTTGCTGTGGTGGATGATGGTGTGCTGGTCGCAGGCGCTGCGCGCACATCCCGATCAGCAGCGAGGGCAGCAGAACATCACCGGCCCGGTGCTCGAGGGCTCGCTGGCCTTCGTCGCAGGGCTGAGCGTGCTGATCCGCCCTGAGCTGGCTCTGCTGGGCGGCGGGCTGCTGATCATGATGCTGGTGGCCGCGCGCGGGTGGCGTCGCCGGACGTTGATCGCCGTCGCGGGCGGGCTGCTGCCCGTGGGGTACCAGATCTTCCGGATGGGCTACTACGGCCTGCTGGTGCCGGGCACCGCGGTGGCCAAGGACGCCTCGGGGTCCAAATGGGCCCAGGGCTTCATCTACCTGTCCAACTTCAACCACCCCTACCTGCTGTGGGTGCCCGCGGTACTGCTGGTGCTGCTGGGAATGGTGTTGCTGGCCACCAGGACTCGGCCGTGGTGGGTCCGGCGGCAGGTGCCGCGTGGCTACGGCTGGCTGCCGCGGACCATCCAAAGTCCGCCCGCCATCGTCATTTTCATGGTGGCCAGCGGATTTCTGCAGGCGGTGTACTGGGTGCGCCAGGGCGGCGACTTCATGCATGGCCGGGTGCTGCTGGCGCCGGTGTTCTGCATGCTCGCCCCCGTCGCGGTGATTCCGGTGGTGCTGCCCGACGGCACCAAGTTCACCCGCGAGACCGGTTATCTGCTGGCCGCCGCCACCAGCGTGCTGTGGGCCGCAGTGGTCGGATGGTCGATCTGGGCGGCCAACTCGCCGGGCCTGGGCGCCGACGCCACGCGGGTCACGTACTCCGGCATCGTCGACGAGCGTCGCTTCTACTCGCAGGCCACCGGTCACGCGCATCCGCTGACCGCGGCCGACTATCTGGACTACCCACGCATGCGGGCGGTCCTGACGGCGATCAACAACACCCCCGACGGCGCCCTGCTGCTGCCGTCGGGCAACTACGACGTGTGGGATGTGGTGCCCGCCCTGCCGCCGCCGCCTGGGCTCACGCCGTCGGAGCGCAGGGCGCTGGTAACGCCGCACACAGTGTTTTTCACCAACCTCGGCATGGTCAGCATGAACACCGGACTCAACGTGCGGGTGATCGATCAGATCGGGCTGGCAAACCCGTTGGCAATGCACACGCGGCGCCTGACCGACGGCCGCATCGGCCACGACAAGAACCTGTTCCCGGACTGGGCCGTCGCCGAGGGACCGTTCCTCAAGGAACACCCCTACGTCCCGCCGTATCTGGACGAGGACTGGATCACCGAAGCCGGAGTGGCGCTGACGTGTCCTGACACCGACACAATGCTGAATTCTCTGCGCGGCGAGATGGGGTTCCGGCGGTTCCTGTCGAACCTCACGCACGCCTACGAATTCACCAAGTACCGGATCGACCGCGTGCCGTTATACGAGATCAACCGGTGTGGCCTGCAACCGCCGCCGACCAAGGTGCCGCCGTACACGGGCATGCCCGCAACGGGTCCGTAGTTTGCGCGGCGGCGTTGTGGGGCGATAGACCACAAACCTGGGATTTGGCTGTCAGCGGGTTGGTCTGTTTGGGTAACGGTAGGCCGTCGTGGCCCGATACGTAATCGTGCACTCGTGCGTCCGCTTGCGGGGTGCCCGATGATCTGCCTTGATCGCACTTTGGACGACTGAGTGTGACCAGGGCGGACAGCTGCTGAAAAGAAGAAAATGGCCGTCGTGTGGTTGACTACACGGGCACGTGAGCCGGTTACGTCCGCTGAATTGACGTGCGGCATACGACAGATGAGATAGGGAGCAGTATGAAGTTCGTTGGGAAGATGCGCGGCGCAGCGGCAGGTCTGTCGCGCCGGCTGACGGTTGCGGTCGCGGCAGCGGCCCTGCTGCCTGGCCTGGTAGGCGTCGCGGGTGGCTCGGCGACTGCTGGGGCTTTCTCTCGCCCGGGTCTGCCGGTCGAGTATCTCGACGTTCCGTCGGCAGCGATGGGACGTGACATCCGCGTGGAGTTCCAGAGCGGTGGCCCGGGTGCTCCGGCGCTGTACCTGCTCGACGGTATGCGCGCACGTGATGACCAGAACGGCTGGGACATCGAGCTCCCGACGTTCGAGTGGTTCCTGAACTCCGGCATCTCCGTCGTGATGCCCGTCGGTGGCCAGTCCAGCTTCTACACCGACTGGTACAAGCCGGCGTGTGGCAGCAAGGACGGCGGCTGCAAGACGTACAAGTGGGAAACCTTCCTGAGCTCGGAGCTCCCCGCCTGGCTGCAGGCCAACCGGCAGGTCAAGCCGACCGGTAGCGCCATCGTGGGTCTGTCGATGGCCGGTTCGTCCGCGCTGATCCTGTCGATGAACCACCCCGAGCAGTTCATCTACGCTGCCTCGCTGTCCGGCACCTTGAACCCCTCCGAGGGCTGGTGGCCCATGCTGATCAGCGTCTCCATGGGTGACGCCGGTGGCTACAAGGCCGACGACATGTGGGGTTCGACGGGCGATCCGAACAACGCCTGGAAGGCCAACGACCCGACCGTGAACGTGGGCAAGATCGCCGCCCAGGGCACTCGTCTGTGGATCTACTGCGGTAACGGCAAGCCGAACGAGTCCGGTGGCACCGACGTCCCCGCGAAGTTCCTCGAGGGCTTCCTGTGCCGCACCAACACCACGTTCCAGGAGAAGTACCTCGCCGCTGGTGGCCAGAACGCGGTGTTCAACTTCCCGCAGAGCGGTACCCACGCGTGGGTCTACTGGGGCCAGCAGCTGCAGGCCATGAAGCCTGACCTGCAGCGCGTGCTGGGCGCCACTCCGACCGCCTGATCAGGCGGGCCGGTAGCGGCCGAACACGATATTGACGCTGACGGCGGCGATCCTCTGGGGTCGCCGCCGTCAGTCGTTTCCACCGCCGCCTGTGTATCCGATGTGGTTCACTACAACGGGTTCTGTGCTCCTCGCGTGCGCGGGGTTCTGTGCTCCTCGCGTGCGCGGGGGTCTGCGTGGGGGCACTTTCAGCAATGAGGTCCGATGGCTCTCCGGGAGTTCCCGGCGACAGGAGGGGTTTGAGGATGAGGCGTGGGTTGATTGCCGTGCGGGCGGTGCTGTTGACCGCGGTTCTGGCGGCCGGGCTGTGGACCTCGTCGGTCCTCACGGGAGCCCCGGCGCGAGCTGACGGTGTCGAGTACCTGATGGTGCCCTCGGCGGCGATGGGCCGCGACATCCCGGTGGCGTTCCAGGGCGGTGGCCCGCACGCGGTGTTCCTCCTCGACGCCTTCAATGCCGCTCCCGACGTGAGCAACTGGGTCAACGCCGGTCATGCCATGAGCACGCTGGCGGGCCGCGGCATCTCGGTCGCCGCCCCGGCGGGTGGCGCGTGGAGCCTCTACACCAACTGGGAGCAGGACGGCAGCAAGCAGTGGGAGACCTTCCTCTCCGACGAGCTGCCGAACTGGTTGGCCGCCAACAAGGGCCTGGCCCCCAACGGGCACGGCATCGTCGGTGTCTCGCAGGGCGGGACCGCGGCAGTGACGCTCGCCGCATTTCACCCGGACCGTTTCCGGTTCGCGGGTTCGCTGTCGGGCTTCCTGACGCCGTCGGCCACCACGCTCAACGGCGCGATCACCGCAGGCCTCGCGCAGTACGGCGGCGTCGACAGCTACGGAATGTGGGGCGCGCCGCAGCTGGGCCGCTGGAAGTGGCGGGATCCCGACGTGCACGTGCAACTGCTCGCCGACGCCAACACCCGGCTCTGGGTGTACACGCCCAACACCATGACGTGCAGTGATCCGGCCGCGATGATCGGTGTCTGCGACCAGGCGCAAGGCAGCAACCGGGCGTTCTATTCGCACTACCGCGGCGTGGGCGGCAGCAACGGGCACTTCGACTTCCAGGGTGGCGGCCAGCACGACTGGGGCAGCTGGGCGCCGCAGCTGGCGCAGATGTCTGGCGAATTGGTGGCCACCATCAAGTAGCTGCGTCCAATTCGGTTGTACCGGGGCAACTTTTGGCAGCCGGTACCGTGGAGACGTGCAACGCTCGGTACGGTCGGCCACCCTGGCTCTCGCGGTGTCCGCTTCGTCGTTGCTGACCGCCTGTGGCGCGGGCAGCGACATGATGGAACCGCTGGCGTTGCCGACATCGCAGATCAACGACGCACACGCCCAGTCGGGTGACCTGGTGTCGGCGCCGACCGCGCCGGCCGTCAACGCTCAGCAGCGGTCGTATCTCGACGCGCTGGCCGCCGCGGGGGTGAAGCCGTCGAGTGATCTCCAAGCCCTGACCATCGGGTCGTACGTCTGTCAGGCGCGGGCCGCGAAGCAGAATGATCAGGCGGTGTGGGATCTTGTGCTACCTCTGGTGCGCAGCGACGTGCGCGCCAACCACGCGGTGGACGGCACCGCGTCAGTCGGGGACGAATCCAACGGTGAAGTCACCGCTGCGGCCTCCGACTACATCCGCATCGCAACCGAACAACTCTGCTAGCAGGAGACATGGCGAAAAATTCTCGACGGAAGCGGCATCGCATCCTGGCCCTCATCGCTGCCGGTGCGATGGCACTTGTCGTGGTGCTCGTGGTGGCGATCGTGGTGATCGTGATGCGCAGGCCGGAGACGCCGTCGGCCCCGCCCAGTGCCCAGCCGTCGCCCGGGGTGCAGGTGCCGCCGACGACGCGTAAGCCTCGCCCGGCGTTCCAGAGCGCCGACTGCCCGGATGTCTTCGTGCTGTCGATCCCCGGCACCTGGGAGTCCTCGGTGCAGCTGGACCCGGCCAACCCGGTGCAGTTCCCGCTGGCGTTGCTGCTCAACGTGACCAACCCGCTGCGGGCCCAGTTCGACAACTCGCGGATGGAGATCTACACGGTTCCCTACACCGCGCAGTTCCACAATCCGTTCGCCGCGGACAAGCAGATGTCTTACAACGACAGCCGGGCCGAGGGCACCCGCGCCGCGGTGAAGGCGCTGACGGACATGAACAACCGCTGCCCGCTGACCAGCTACGTGATCATGGGCTTCTCGCAGGGCGCGGTGATCGGCGGCGACATCGCCAGCGACATCGGCAACGGCCGCGGTCCGGTGGACGAGGACCTGGTGCTCGGGGTGACGTTGATCGCCGACGGACGCCGGCAGATGGGTGTGGGTAACGACGTCGGACCCAACCCCGTCGGCCAGGGCGCCGAAGTGACCTTGCACGAGGTGCCGACGCTGTCGGCGCTGGGTTTGACGATGACGGGACCGCGTCCGGGCGGGTTCGGCGCCCTCAACGACCGCGCCAATGAGATCTGTGGCACCGGTGACCTGATCTGTTCGGCTCCGCAGGAGGCGTTCTCGATCGTCAACCTGCCTGCCACGCTGGAAACCCTGTCGGGTAGCGCCGCCGGCCCGGTCCACGCCCTCTACAACACTCCGCAGTTCTGGGTTCTCAATGGTCAGACGGCCACGCAGTGGACGCTGGCGTGGGCGCAGAACCTCATCGAGAACGCGCCGCATCCGGCACATGGATAACGGTTTGGCCACGCGCGCGCCGGATTTGGATGGGACCGCTCGACTCCCTTAATATTAAGAGAAAAGTAAGGGCTTACGTAGGTGAGTGCCGGGTCCGATCACGCGTACGATTTGCGGGGTTTGGGTACGCGCGGTCGGTGGACTGGCTGAGGCGCACCGTGAACGACGTGCGATAACAGGCTTCACGACGAGTGCGGCTCTGACAGGAGAAGAGATATGCCGTTCCACAATCCGTTCATCAAGGACGGACAGATCAAGTTTCCTGACGGCGCCAGCATCGTTGAACACGTCGAGCGCTGGGCCAGGGTGCGCGGCGACAAGCTCGCCTACCGGTTTCTCGACTTCTCCACCGAACGTGACGGCGTCGCCCGCGACCTGACGTGGGCGCAGTTCAGTGCCCGCAACAAGGCCGTCGCCGCGCGGTTGCAGCAGGTCACCCAGCCTGGTGACCGCGTCGCGATCCTGTGCCCGCAGAACCTCGACTACCTCGTCGCCTTCTTCGGCGCGCTCTACGCGGGCCGCATCGCGGTACCGCTGTTCGACCCGTCCGAGCCGGGCCATGTCGGCCGCCTGCACGCGGTGCTGGACAACTGCCACCCGTCGGCGATCCTGACCACCACCGAAGCGGCCGAGGGCGTGCGCAAGTTCTTCCGCAGCCGGCCCGCCAACCAGCGGCCGCGCGTGATCGCCGTCGACGCGGTCCCGGATGACGTCGCGGCCACGTGGATCAAGCCGGATCAGCCCGACGAGACCACCATCGCGTACCTGCAGTACACCTCGGGCTCCACCCGCATCCCCACCGGCGTGCAGATCACCCACCTCAACCTGGCCACCAACGTGGTGCAGGTCGTCGAGGGGCTGGAAGGCGACGAGGGCGACCGAGGCCTGTCCTGGCTGCCGTTCTTCCACGACATGGGTCTCATCACCGCCTTGATCGCCCCGATGATCGGCTACTACTTCACCTTCATGACGCCTGCTGCCTTCGTGCGTCGTCCCGAACGCTGGATCCGGGAGCTCGCCCGCAAGGAGGGTGACACCGGCGGCACCATCTCGGTGGCCCCTAACTTCGCGTTCGACCATGCGGCAGCCCGCGGCGTGCCCAAGGAGGGCTCGGAGCCACTCGACCTCTCCAACGTCAAGGCCGTGCTCAACGGCAGTGAGCCGATCTCGGCGGCGACCGTGCGCCGGTTCAACGAGGCGTTCGGGCCGTTCGGCTTTCCCCCCAAGGCCATCAAGCCGTCGTACGGACTGGCCGAGGCCACGCTGTTCGTGTCGACCACCCCGGCCGCAGAAGAGCCGAAGATCATCACCGTCGACCGCGACGAGCTGAACACCGGTCGCATCGTCGAGGTGGCAGCGGATTCGCCCAAGGCCGTGGCCCAGGCTTCGGCGGGCAAGGTCGGCATTGCCGAGTGGGCGGTCATCGTCGACGCAGAGAGTGCGACCGAGTTGCCCGACGGCCAGGTCGGCGAGATCTGGATCAGCGGCCAGAACATGGGCACCGGTTACTGGGGCAAGACGGAAGAGACTGCGGAGACTTTCCAGAACATCCTCAAGTCGCGCACCAGCCCGTCGCACGCCGAAGGCGCGGCGGACGACGCCACCTGGGTGCGCACCGGTGACTACGGCGCCTTCTACGACGGTGACCTCTACATCACCGGCCGCGTGAAGGATCTGGTCATCATCGACGGCCGCAACCACTACCCGCAGGACCTGGAGTACTCGGCGCAGGAGGCCAGCAAGGCACTGCGCACCGGGTACGTCGCGGCCTTCTCGGTGCCGGCCAACCAGCTGCCCGACGAGGTCTTCGAGAATGCCCACGCCGGCATCAAGCGCGACGCAGACGACACCTCCGAACAGCTCGTGATCGTGGCCGAGCGCGCGCCCGGCGCCCACAAGCTGGAGGTCGGCCCCATCTCCGACGACATCCGCGCCGCCATCGCGGTGCGGCACGGCGTCACCGTCCGCGACGTGTTGCTGACCGCCGCCGGTGCCATCCCGCGTACCTCCAGCGGCAAGATCGGCCGCCGGGCCTGCCGCGCCGCCTACCTGGACGGCAGCCTGCGCAGCGGCAAGATCGCGAACGCTTTCCCCGACGAGACGGACTGATCCAGGCCGAACGACATGGCCCCGCCTGGCGGCCGGTCTTAGACGAAGGTGACCTGACTATGGATGAAACACAAAGCAATTCGAATCCTCCAGACGGCACCGAGCCCGCCGCGGCGTCGGCGCCGCGTCCGGATCTGACCGTCGCGGAGATGCGCGAGTGGCTGCGTAAAGCGGTGGCCTCTGCGACAGGTCAGTCGGCCGACGTGATCGATGAGACCACGCCGTTGATCGAGCTCGGCCTGTCCTCGCGTGACGCGGTGGCGATGGCCAGCGATATCGAGGATCTCACCGGCGTCACGCTGACGGCCACGGTGCTGTTCCGGCATCCGACCATCGAGTCGCTGGCCACCGTGATCATCGAGGGCGAGCCCGAGCCTGAGAACCTCGGCGACGAGGACTGGTCGCGGGACCGCGGCGTCGAGGACATCGCGATTGTCGGTGTGGCGACCCGCTTTCCGGGTGATCTGAACACGCCCGACGAGATGTGGGACGCCCTGTTGGCAGGGAAGGACTGCGTCACCGACCTGCCCGAGGGGCGGTGGGAGGAGTTCCTCGCCGAGCCGCGCATCGCCGAACGCGTGGCCAAAGCCCGTACCCGCGGCGGCTATCTCTCCGACATCAAGGGTTTCGACTCCGAGTTCTTCGCGCTGTCGAAGATGGAAGCCGACAACATCGACCCGCAGCAGCGCATGGCGCTGGAGCTGACATGGGAAGCCTTGGAGCACGCCAGGATTCCGGCGTCGAGCCTGCGTGGCGGCAGCGTCGCGGTATACATCGGCAGCTCCAACAACGACTACTCCTACCTGTCTCTGGCCGATCCCACGGTCACGCACCCCTACGCCATCACCGGCAACCAGACCGCGATCATCGCCAACCGGGTTTCGTACTTCTACGATTTCCGCGGTCCGTCGGTGTCCGTCGACACCGCGTGCTCGAGCTCATTGGTCGCCGCGCACCACGGTGTGCAGGCGCTGCGGTCGGGCGAGGCCGATGTGGCCATCGTCGGCGGTGTCAACGCGCTGATCACCCCGTTGGTGACAATCGGTTTCGATGAGGTCGGTGGCGTGCTCGCCTCCGATGGGCGCATCAAGTCGTTCTCGTCGGACGCCGATGGATACGCCCGGTCCGAGGGCGGCGGCATGCTGGTGCTCAAGCGGGTGTCCGACGCGCGCCGCGACGGTGACCAGATCCTGGCGGTCATCGCGGGCAGCGCGATCAACCACGACGGCCGGTCCAACGGTCTGCTCGCCCCGAATCCCGATGCGCAGGAAGAGGTTCTGCGCCGGGCCTACAAGGACGCCGGGGTCAACCCGCGCAGCGTCGACTACATCGAGGCACACGGCACCGGAACCATCCTCGGTGACCCCATCGAGGCCGACGCGCTGGGCCGCGTGGTCGGCCGGGGCCGCGAAGCCGACAAGCCTGCCCTGCTGGGTGCGGTGAAATCCAATGTGGGACACCTGGAATCGGCCGCGGGTGCGGCGAGCCTGGCGAAGATGACGCTGGCGCTGGCCAACGACAAGATCCCGCCGTCCATCAACTATGCGGGCCCGAACCCGTACATCGACTTCGACAAGGAACACCTCAAGGTCAACGACACCGTGTCGGACTGGCCGCGCTACAGCGGACACGCCATCACCGGCGTCTCGGGCTTCGGCTTCGGTGGCGCCAACGCGCACCTGGTGCTGCGTGAGGTGCTGCCGTCGGATCTCGTCGAGCCCGAGCCGGAACCCGAAGCCGTAGAGGACAAGTCGGCTTCCGACGACGCCAACGCGGTGTATGTCGGCGGGGTGCGGATGGACGAGTACGGCGAGTTCATTCACGACGAGCCCGAGGCTGATGAATACCCGGCCTACGACGAGGCCACGCACGAACTGCCGGGCCTGACCGACGAGGCCAAGCGCCTGATCGAGAAGGCACGCGAGGAGCTGGCGGCTGCAGAAGCGGCCGAGCCCACCAAGAAGCTTGTGCCCCTGGCGATCTCGGCGTTCCTGACGTCCCGCAAGAAGGCCGCGGCGGCCGAGTTGGCGGACTGGATCGATAGCGAAGAGGGCCGGGCGTCCTCGCTCGAATCGATCGGACGCTCGCTGTCGCGGCGCAACCACGGCCGGTCCCGCGCGATCGTCCTCGCACACGATCACGACGAGGCCATCAAGGGCCTGCGCGCGATCGCCGACGGCAAGCAGCACCCGAGCGTGATCACCGCCGATGGGCCCGTCACGAACGGGCCGGTGTGGGTGCTGGCCGGTTTCGGTGCGCAGCACCGCAAGATGGGCAAAGAGCTGTACCTGCGCGAGCCGGTCTTCGCCGAGTGGATCAACAAGGTCGACGCCCACATCCAGGACGAGCGTGGCTATTCGGTCGTCGAACTGATCCTCGACGACGCGATCGACTACACCAACGAGACCTGCGAATACCCCATCGAAGTGGTCCAGACGGTGATCTTCGCCATCCAGATCGCGCTTGGCGAGTTCCTCAAGGCGCACGGCGCCAAACCCGGTGCGGTGGTGGGGCAGTCGCTCGGTGAAGCGGCCGCCGCCTACTTCTCCGGCGGTCTGTCGCTGGCCGACGCCACCCGGACCATCTGCTCGCGCGCGCACCTCATGGGCGAGGGCGAGGCCATGCTGTTCGGCGAATACATCCGGCTCATGGCGCTCGTGGAGTACTCGGCAGACGAGATCAAGACCGTCTTCGCCGACTTCCCGGGCCTTGAGGTGTGTGTTTACGCCGCCCCGACCCAAACCGTCATCGGCGGCCCGCCGGAGCAGGTCGACGCGATCATCGCCCGTGCGGAATCAGAGGGCAAGTTCGCCCGCAAGCTCCAGACCAAGGGCGCGAGCCACACCCAGCAGATGGACCCGCTGCTCGGCGAGCTCTCCGCCGAAATCCAGGGCATCGAACCGCATCCGCTGGCCACGGGCTACTTCTCGACAGTGCACGAGGGCAAGTTCATCCGGGCCGGCGCCGAGCCGATCCACGATGTGGACTACTGGAAGAAGGGGTTGCGGCACAGCGTCTACTTCACGCACGGTATTCGCAACGCCGTCGATAACGGGCACACCACGTTCCTGGAGCTCGCACCGAATCCGGTGGCGCTCATGCAGGTTGGTTTGACGACGGCTACCGCCGGGCTTCATGACGCCCAGCTGATCCCGACGCTGGCGCGCAAGCAGGACGAGGTCGCGTCGATGGTCACGGCCATGGCGCACCTGTTCGTGCATGGCCACGACCTGGACATCCGGACGCTGTTCCCGCGCAAGTCCACAGGTCTGGCCGGGGCGCTCGACTTCGCCAACATCCCGCCGACGCGGTTCAAGCGCAAGCAGCACTGGCTCGACGCGCACTTCACCGGTGACAGCTCCGCGGTCATGCCGGGCAACCACGTCGCGACCCCTGACGGCAAGCACGTGTGGGAGTTCGTGCCGAAGGGCACCATCGACCTGGCCGCATTGGTGAAATCCGCTGCCGCGCAGGTGCTTCCGGACGCCAAGCTGACGGCATCCGAGCAGCGCGCGGTGCCGGCCGAAGGATCGCGGCTCGTCACCACCTTGACGAGACACCCGGGCGGCGCCTCGGTGCAGGTGCACGCCCGCATCGAGGAGTCGTTCACGCTCGTCTACGACGCGATCGTCACCCGCGGTGGTGTGGCGACGGCGCTGCCGACCGCCGTGGGCGCAGGCGTTGTGGCCGAGCAGGTTTCGGCCGCGCCGGCCGTGGTCGAAGAGCCCGAGGATGATGCGGAAATTCTGCAGGACCACCTCACCCAGGGCGCAGGCATGGGCGCCGGCTTCGAGAAGTGGTCGCCGGAGTCCGGTGAGACCGTTGCGCAGCGGCTCGGCACGATCGTCGGCGCCGCAATGGGTTACGAGCCCGAGGATCTCCCGTGGGAGGTGCCGCTGATCGAGCTGGGTCTGGACTCGCTGATGGCGGTGCGGATCAAGAACCGCGTCGAGTACGACTTCGACCTGCCGCCGATTCAGTTGACCGCGGTGCGGGATGCCAACCTCTACAACGTCGAGGAGCTCATCAAGTACGCGATCGAGCACCGCGACGAGGTCGATCAGATCGCGGAGTCCCAGAAGGGCAAGACGGCCGAGGAGATCGCGGCCGAGCAGTCCGAGCTACTGGGTGGTGCGTCGACCGTTGCCGAGCTCGAGGCCAAGCTGGCCGAGTCTGGACATCCGTTGGCCGAGAAGGAAGAAGCGGCCATCCCGGCTCCCCCCACCGATCCGAGCGGACCGGCTGTGCCGCCGCCGCCCACGGATCCGTCGGGTCCGGCAAGCCCTGCCGGCCCTTCCAAGGCCACCGCTGCCGCGGCGGCTGCCAAGGTGCTCACCCAGGAGGCGGTCACCGAGGCGCTGGGCGCCGACGTGCCGCCGCGCGACGCCGCAGAACGCGTCACGTTCGCGACATGGGCGATCGTCACCGGCAAGTCGCCGGGCGGCATCTTCAACGAGCTGCCCGCGGTCGACGACGCGACGGCGACCAAGCTGGCCGAGCGGCTGTCCGAACGTGCTGAGGGCACCATCACCGTCGACGACGTCAAGTCGGCCACGACCATCGAGGCGCTGTCCACGATCGTGCGCGACCAGCTCGAGGAGGGCGTGGTCGACGGGTTCGTCCGTACTCTGCGGGCACCGAAAGAGGGCTCGTCGCACGTGCCGCTCTTCGTGTTCCACCCGGCCGGCGGATCCACCGTGGTCTATGAGCCGCTCATGAAGCGCCTGCCCGCGGACATCCCGGTGTACGGCATCGAGCGGGTCGAGGGTTCCATCGAGGAGCGCGCGGCCGAGTACGTGCCCAAGCTGATGGAGCTGCACTCGGGTCCCTTCGTGCTGGCGGGGTGGTCGCTGGGCGGGGCGCTGGCCTACGCGTGTGCGATCGGGCTCAAGCGGGCCGGTGCCGATGTGCGTTACGTCGGGCTGATCGACCTTGCGCTTCCGGGTGAGCCGATCGACCAGAGTAAGGAAGGAATGCGGGCCCGCTGGGACCGCTACGCCCTGTTCGCCGAGCGCACGTTCAACGTCGAGATCCCGGCCATCCCCTACGAGGAGCTGGAGAAGCTCGACGACGAGGGCCAGGTGAGGTTCGTTCTGGATGCGATCAAGGACAGCGGTGTGCAGATCCCGGGCGGGATCATCGAGCATCAGCGCACGTCGTACCTAGATCAGCGCGCCCTGGCCACCATCGAGGTCCAGCCCTACGACGGGCACGTCACGCTCTACCTGGCCGACCGCTACCACGATGACGCCATCGTGTTCGAGCCCGCATACGCGACCCGCAAGCCCGACGGCGGCTGGGGCGAATACGTCAAGGATCTCGAGGTCGTGCCCATCGGGGGCGAGCACATCCAGGCCATTGACGAGCCGTACATTGCCAAAGTGGGTGCTCACATGAGCGAGGCGCTCAACCGTATCGAAGCTGAGAGCGAGAGCAAGTGACGAACAAGACGACGGCCGCACTGCTGGCCGATCTCCGCGAGAAGCTTGAGGTCGCCAAGGAACCCGGTGGTGAGAAGGCCATCGCCAAGCGCGAGAAGAAGGGCATCCCCAGTGCCCGTGCGCGCATCCACGCCCTGCTCGATCCGGGCAGCTTTCTGGAGATCGGGGCCCTGTGCAAGACGCCTGGTGACCCGAACGCACTGTTCGGTGACGGCGTGGTCACCGGCCACGGCACCATCAACGGCCGCCCGGTCGGCGTGTTCAGCCACGACCAGACGGTGTTCCAGGGCACGGTCGGCGAGATGTTCGGCCGCAAGGTGGCCCGCTTGATGGAGTGGGTGGCCATGGTCGGCTGCCCGATGATCGGCATCAACGACTCGGGTGGTGCCCGCATCCAGGACGCCGTGACCTCGCTGGCCTGGTATGCCGAACTCGGCCGCCGCCACGAACTGCTGCGCGGCATGGTGCCCGAGATCTCGATCATTCTCGGCAAATGCGCTGGCGGCGCGGTGTATTCGCCGATCCAGACCGATCTTGTGGTCGCGGTGCGGGACCAGGGCTACATGTTCGTGACCGGCCCGGACGTCATCAAGGACGTCACCGGTGAAGACGTCACGCTCGACGAGCTGGGCGGCGCCGATGCGCAGGCCCGCTACGGCAACATCCACCAGGTGGTCGAGGATGAGGCCGCGGCGTTCCAGTACGTGCGCGACTACCTGAGCTTCCTGCCCGCCAACACTTTTGACGATCCGCCGCTCATCAACCCCGGCATGGAACCCGAGATCACGCCGCACGACCTTGAGCTCGACGCAATCGTGCCCGACGCCGACAACACGGCCTACGACATGCACGAGATCCTGCTGCGCATCTTCGACGACGGCGACGTGTTCGACGTGGCCGCGCAGCGTGGGCAGGCGATGATCACCGCGTTCGCGCGCGTCGACGGGCACCCGGTCGGCGTCATCGCCAACCAGCCGATGCACATGTCCGGTGCCATCGACAACGAGGCGTCGGACAAGGCTGCCGGATTCATCCGGTTCTGCGACTCCTACAACCTGCCTTTGGTTTTCGTGGTCGACACCCCGGGCTTCCTTCCCGGCGTCGAGCAGGAGAAGGGCGGCATCATCAAGCGCGGCGGCCGGTTCCTCAACGCCGTCGTCGAGGCCGACGTGCCGAAGGTGACCATCACCATCCGCAAGTCCTACGGCGGCGCCTACGCGGTGATGGGTTCCAAGCAGCTCTCGGCCGACCTGAACTTCGCCTGGCCGACCGCACGTATCGCGGTGATCGGCGCCGAGGGTGCCGCGCAGCTGCTCGTGAAGCGTTTCCCGGATCCCACTGCGCCCGAGGTGCAGAAGATCCGCGCGGACTTCATCGCGGGCTACAACGAGAACATGGCCACGCCGTGGATCGCCGCCGAGCGCGGATTCATCGACGCCGTCATCCAGCCGCACGAGACCCGCCTGCTGCTGCGCAAGTCGCTGCACCTGTTGCGCGACAAGCAGAAGCACGGCCGCGTGCAGCGCAAGCACGGTTTGCTGCCGATCTAGTTTTCAGCGGCGCACCTTTCCCCCGCGAGCAGACGCGCGGGTCCGCGACACGCCGCCGTTCGCGGACCTTGGTGGCTGCTCGCCGAGGGGGTCGGCCACCGAACTGTCCCGCTCAGCGGGCCAATGCGGTCCGAAACGTCAAATTTGTCATTAGCGTGGGCTGATGACCGCTGGAGTTTCCCTGCCGCTGGCTGCCATCGGCGCAGACGGCCTGCACCTGCGTACCTGCCCGCTGTGTGAAGCGATGTGCGGACTTGAGATTCACGTCGAGAACGGCCGGGTCGCGCAGATCCGGGGCAATCGCAACGACGTGTGGAGCCGGGGACACATCTGCCCCAAGGGCGCCGCGCTGGCGGCCCTGCACGACGACCCCGATCGCATCCGCAGGCCCATGGTCAAGGTTGCCGGACAGTGGCGAGAAGTCGACTGGGACACCGCATTCCGCCGGTGCACCGAGCTGCTGACCCCCGTCATCCAGAAGTACGGCATTGCCGCGGTGTCGAGTTACATCGGCAACCCGAGTGCGCACACCTTCTCACTGGGCCGTTACATCGGTGTCCTGCTGGGTCTTTCGGGCATTCCGACCAGCTATTCGGCGGGCACCGTCGACCAGTGGCCCAAGAACCTGACCTCGCATCTGATGTACGGCGGCTGGTGGAGTTTCCCGGTTCCCGATATCGAGCACACCGACCTGCTGGTGGTGATGGGCGCCAACCCGGCAGCCTCGCAGGGCTCGGTGCTCAGCGCCCCTGACGTCATGGGCGCCATCGGTCGAATCCGGCAGCGCGGCAAGGTGATTGTCATCGACCCGGTGCGTACCGCGACCGCTGCCAAGGCCGACGAATGGCTCGCCATCACACCGGGCGCTGATGCTGCCCTGCTGTTGGGTGTCGTGCACACGTTGTTCGACGAAGGCCTCGTCACGCTGGGGCACACCGAACCGTATGTGGACGGGGTGCAGACCGTCGGCGCCATCGCCGCCGAGTGGACACCCGAGCGCGTCGCACCTGTCACCGGTATCGATGCCGAGCGCATCCGCGAGCTGGCCCGCCAACTGTCCGGCACCGAACGCGCCGTGGTGTACGGCCGGATCGGCACGTGCAACCAGGAATTCGGCAGCCTCGCCAGCTGGCTCGTCGACGTGGTGAACATCCTCACCGGCCATTTCGACACCCGAGGCGGCAGCATGTTCCCGCTCGCCGCGGCGTGGTCGCTGACGGCTCAGCCTCAACCGGGTCTGGAAGGCGGCAAGCCTGAGTTCGGGCGGTGGCGTACCCGGGTCCGCGGCGCCAAAGAGGTTCTGGGACAAGCCCCGGTGTCGTGCCTGGCAGAAGAGATCGTCACTCCCGGCGACGGGCAGGTGCGGGCGCTGATCACGGTCGCGGGCAACCCGGTGCTGTCCACCCCGGCCGGACACAAACTCGGCGAGGCACTTGCCGGGCTGGACGCCATGATCTCCATCGACAACGCGCTCAACGAGACCACCCGCCACGCGCACGTCATCCTGCCTGGTCTTTCGCCGTTCGAGCAGCCGCACCACGATGATCTGCTGCTGAACAACGCGGTCAACAGTTTCGCCAACTACTCGCCACCGGTGTTCGCCCCCGAGGATCCGGATCGCCCGGAGGAGTGGGAGATCATGATCCGGTTGACCGGCCTGTGCACCGGGACCCCCGCCGAGGACGTCGAGGTCACCGCGATCGACGACGGCTGGTTCGACTACCTCTGCTTCACACAGGGTCTTGACGGTGCGGAGATCCGCAAGCATTACGAAAAGGGCGGTCCGGAACGGATTCTCGATCTGACCCTGCGCACCGGACCGTTCGGCGACCGCTACGGCGAGAAGCCCGGCGGTCTCACGCTCGAGCAGCTCAAGGCACAGCCCAACGGCATCAACTTCGGGCCGATGCAGTCGCGGCTGACCGACGTGTTGTCGACGCCGGAGGGCAAGGTCCGGCTGGCGCCGCAGTACCTCATCGACGACCTGCCCCGGCTCGCCGAGCGGCTGCGGCGCGACCCGGTCGACCTGGTGCTGGTCAGTCGACGCCACCTGCGGTCGTGTAACTCGTGGCTGCACAACGTGCCTGCCTTGATGAAGGGCAAGGACCGCTGCACGCTGTTGATGCACCCGGCGGATGCCGAAGCCAACGACGTGTCCGACGGCGATGTCGTCACGGTCACCTCGGCCGGCGGCAGCATCGACGTGCCGGTCGAGATCACCGACGCCATCAAGCAGGGCGTGGTCTCGATGCCGCACGGTTGGGGCCACGGGCTGTCCGGCACGCAGCTTTCGGTGGCCAACGCATCGCCGGGAGTGAACACCAACGTGCTCTCGCCGCCGGACTTCCTGGACGAGCCGTCCGGTAACGGCGCGCTGAACGGGATCCCGGTGACGGTGACCGTCTCAGCCCGCTAGCACCGCCGTGCCGTACCAATGGCACAGCAGCAGAGCCAGTTCCACGTCGAGGCGGTCGTCGCCGATCGGGCGCCCGCGGCGGTCCTCCGCGCGGAGCACGCGGTACTTGACCGAGTTGAAGTGCAGGCTGAGTTCCTCGGCCGCGGACTTGTAGCTGTTGCCGTGCTGCAGGAACACCCGCAGCGTCTCGCGCAGCCGGGCGTCGTTGTCGGTGTCGCAGGCCAGCGGGCCGAGCACGTCGGCAACCCACTCGCGGGCCTCGTCCAGCTTGTCCCCGAGCAGGGCCGCGGCCGCGAGCCCGGGATCACCGGCTGCCGTGACGCCGCCGGCGTCGCCTGCGATCGCCACATCCTGCGCGCGACGGGCCTGCCGGTGCGAGCGCCGGAAGCCGTCGACCCCGGGCAGCGGGGTGCCCAGCGCGACCCGCGGCGCCGCCGAATGCGCGGCGACGAACTGCTTGGCGTTGCCCGCGACCGCAGGTGCATTGTTGGGGGACAACGGAATCCAGCCCCATCCGCTGGTACGGTCGGCCGCGACGAACAACGGATCGCCCTGCGCACCAACAGCTTCGGCGAGTTCGCGCAGGAACTGCTCCAGTCGGGCCAGGCCATCCTCGGAACCGGACTCAGCCGGGCACCACAACACCACGGCCAGGTGCGTGCGCCGCATCGGATACCCGAGCGCCGTGCTGAGCGCATCCGGGGCGCCCGTATCTGTGGCCAGCACCTCCCGCACCCGCAGTGCGCGGGCACTGTTGCGATTGGTCAGCCACCGATCGCGTTCGTCCTCATAGACCACCTCCACCTGCTGGGTGATCCAGTCGATGTACCGGAAGGTCACCGAGGTCATCCGCTCGAACACCGAGAAGCCGGTCTCGGCATCCAGCCCGGCCTTGTTGATCTCCTCGGCGGCGACGTCGAGCACCATGCCATGGCCCAGTCGATAGGCGCGGACCAACGCGTTCATCGGCACCCCGCGCTGGGCGATGCGCCGCGCGTACTCCAGCGCCGCGGTCGGAGCTTCGATGTTCTCCAGCGATATGTTGTGACGCAGTGCGTGGAAGATGGTGTCGACGTTGCCCTCGACGCTGGATGCCAGCAGTTCCAGGATCTCGGGGTCCCCCCGCAGATCGGCGATATCGCTGGCCAGGTGCCGTTGGACGGCGCGGGCGACCTCGGCCTGGCGGTTTATCAGCCGGGTCATCACCACAGCGGTGGCCGCGCTGACCGCCGGATCCATGCCTAGACCGTAGAACGCGAATTTGTTTCCGGACAACAAACCGGCAAATCAAGTTCATCGGCGCGCGACGGTGTGGCGGGAGCCACAAATTTCTACTGTCGTGACATGTTCCTCGCTCTGCTGCCTGACCGCCGCGCCGCCGCCGCGCCGCACGCTCCCGCCGTCGCCGACGACCACCTCGACCTCGACAACACCGCGTTCCTCGACGCCGTCCAGCGGGCCGCGGCAGCCTTGCGGGCTCACGGGGTGGGCCCCGGCACCGTCGTGGCCGTCATGCTCCCCAACCGCACCGAGTTCGTGGTCGCGCTGTTCGCGGCCTGGCGCTTGGGCGCGGCCGTCACCCCGATCAGCCCGACCCTGGTGCCCGCCGAGGTCGCCTACCAGGTCGCCGACGCCGGATCGGTGGTGTTGATCGCCGACCGCGACGTCGAAGCCGACATCCCGGTGCTGCACGTGGACGACCTGACCGGTGAGCCCGACGCCGCAGACCCGGTCGACAACCCCGCCGACGCGCTCGCGCTGCTGATCTACACCAGCGGCACCACCGGCAGACCCAAGGGCGTGATGCTCGATCACGGCAACGTCAACGCCATGTGTGACATGGTGATCGAGGGCTTCGAGCTGACCCCGGCCGACCACAGCCTGCTCATCCTGCCGCTTTTTCACGTCAACGGCATCGTGGTGAGCATTCTCTCGCCGCTCATCGCGGGCGGGCGGGCCACCATCGCCGGGCGGTTCAACCCGACCACGTTCTTCGACCGCGTCGAGGCCAGCCGGGCCACCTACTTCTCGGCGGTGCCAACGATTTACACGATGCTCGCCGGCCTGCCTGCCGAGGTGCAGCCCGACACCAGGTCCGTGCGGTTCGCGGTGTGCGGCGCGGCCCCGGCCAGCGTCGAACTGCTGGAGCGATTCGAGAACCGCTACGGCATCGGGCTCATCGAAGGCTACGGCCTGTCGGAGGGGTCGTGCGCCAGCACCGGCAACCCGCTCAACGGCAAGCGCAAGCCCGGAACCGTGGGAATCCCGTTGCCGGGTCAAGAGATTCGTATCGTCGACGCGGCAGGGACGCCCCTTCCCCAAGGTGAGGTCGGCGAGGTCATCATCAAGGGCCCCAACGTGATGCGGGGCTACCTCAACCGTCCGGAGGAGACCGCCAAGACCATCGTCGACGGCTGGCTGTACACCGGCGACGTCGGGCGGTTCGACGAGGAGGGCTACCTGGTGCTGGTCGACCGGGCCAAGGACATGATCATCCGCGGCGGAGAGAACATCTACCCCAAGGAGATCGAAAGCGTCGTCTACCACCTCCCGGACGTCGCGGAGGCGGCCGTCGTCGGCAAGGCCAGCACGCTGTACGGCGAGGAGCCGGTGCTGTTCGTCTCACTGCACACCGGCGCCGATCTCACGACCGACGAGATCGCCGCGCACCTGCGCGCGTCGCTCTCGAAATACAAACTGCCCGTGCAGATCACGATGCTCGACGAGTTACCCAAGAACGCGGTCGGCAAGATCGCCAAGCCGGCACTGCGCAAAACCCTCACCGCCGCCGCCCCACAAAACTAACCTGATCCCACCAAAGGAGGTCATCATGGGATTCGTCACGCCGACGCTACCCGACGTCGACCTGGAAGACTTTCTGCGCCAGCCACTGATGGAGCGGATCCGCATCATGACCACCAAGTGGGCGGATCACGGCCTCGGCGCGCCTCGCATGATCCATGTCCTCTACATCGTCAAGCTGGTGTTCTTCTACGCCCTCGGTGGAGTCGTGATCGCCACGGCCACATCGCATCTCCCGGCGTTCTGGCATGTGTCGGGCTGGTGGAACCAGCCGATCATGTACCAGAAGGTGATCCTGTGGACCATTCTGCTTGAGCTCATCGGGCTGGCGGGATCATGGGGGCCGCTGGCCGGCAAGACCAAGCCGATGACCGGGGGTTACCGATTCTGGGCCAAGGTCAACACGATTCGGCTGCGGCCGTGGAAGGCGGTGCCGTTCACCGACGGCGATCGCCGCACGTGGTTCGACGTCGCCGTCTACCTGGCGCTGATCGTCAGCGTGACCGTAGCGCTGGTGGCACCCGGCGTGCACAGCGACTCACTGTCGAAAGTGCTGCCGGACAACACCTCCGGTCTGGTCAATCCCGCCCTGCTGATCGTGCCCATGGTGCTGCTGGTGCTGATCGGCCTGCGCGACAAGACCATCTTCTTGGCGGCCCGCGGCGAGCAGTATCTGCCCGCGCTGCTGTTCTTCACCACGCTGCCGTTCGTCGACATGATCATCGCGGGCAAGCTGCTGATCGGCACAGTGTGGATCTGGGCCGGTATCTCGAAGTTCGGTCTGCATTTCACCAACGTCATCCCGCCGATGGTGAGCAACAGCCCGACGCTTCCGTTCAAGTGGCTCAAGCGCGCGCACTACCGCAACTTCCCTCACGACCTGCGCCCGTCGCACCTGTCCACGTTCATGGCGCACGGCCCCGGCAGTTTCGTCGAGATCGTCGCCCCGCTGGCGCTGCTGCTGTCACCGTGGCCGTGGCTGACGTTCTGCGCTGCAGCCGTCATGGTGTGCTTCCACTTGTTCATCATCTCGACGTTCCCGCTGGCGGTCCCGGTCGAATGGAATGTGCTGTTCGCCTACGCGACCGTGTTCCTATTCGTGGGTTTCCCGAACTGGAACGGGTATGCCGTCTGGGACATGTCCTCACCGTGGCTCACCGTCGTGCTGCTCATCGGGTTGTGCTTCTTCCCGGTCCTGGGCAACCTGCGCCCTGACCTCGTGTCCTTCCTGCCCGCGATGCGGCAGTACGCAGGCAACTGGGCTTCGGCGGTGTGGACGTTCACCCCCGGCGCCGAACAGAAGCTCAACCGGGTGACCCGCTCCGCGCCCAACACGGTGGACCAGTACATCAACTTCGGCTGGGATCCGGTGGCCGCGGAGGTGTTCACCCAGCAGGTGACGGCATGGCGGGCCATGCACAGTCAGGGTCGCGGCCTGTACTCGGTGCTCCTGAAGAACCTGCCCGACATCGACATCCGCACCGTGCGGGAGGGTGAGATGTCCTGCAACACCATCATCGGGTTCAACTTCGGCGACGGGCACCTGCACAATGAGGATCTGATCCGGGCCATCCAGACCGAAGCGCAGTTCGAGCCCGGCGAGTTCGTGATCGCATGGGTCGAGTCGCAGCCGATCCACAAGAAGACCCAGGAGTACAAGGTGATCGACGCGGCCCTCGGAGTCATCGAGCGAGGCACCTGGAACGTCGCGGACCTGGTCGAGGAGCAGCCGTGGCTGCCCAACGGCCCGATCCCGCTGAACGTGACGTGGCGCCGGGCCGGAGTCCGGGCGTGAGTGCCCAGCGAGTAGCGAAGGCGGATCGCGCATGAGCACCGCGGTCGTGGTCGGTAGCGGGCCCAACGGGCTCGCTGCCGCCATCACCCTGGCGGCCCGCGGCGTGGACGTCACGGTGTTGGAGGCCAAGGACGAGATCGGTGGGGGAGTGCGATCGGGTGAGGCCATCGTGCCTGGCTTGATTCACGACCACTGCGCAGCGATCCATCCGATGGCCGTCGGCTCGGCCTTCTTGTCCGGGCTCGATCTGCCGATCGAGTGGCGCCTACCCGAAATCGACTGCGCGCACCCGCTGGACGACGGCGGCGCGGGCCTGCTGTGGCGCAGTGTCGAGGACACCGCCGCCGGGTTGGGCGCCGACGGCACGCGCTGGAAGGCGTTGTTCGGTGGCCCGTCAGCCCGCTTCGACGCGCTCGCGCAGGACATCATGGGCCCGCTGCTTCGGGTGCCGAAACACCCGCTCGCGCTGGCCCGGTTCGGGGCACCGACGGTGCTGCCCGCCTCGGCGCTGAGCCGGCTGTTCCGCACGCCGCAGGCCAGGGCACTGTTCGGAGGCGTTGCGGCACATACCTTTCAGCCGCTGCATCGTCCACTGACCTCGGCGATCGGCCTGGGCATCATCACCGCGGGGCACCGACACGGCTGGCCGGTGGCCGCGGGCGGCTCGCAGTCGATCACCGATGCGCTGGCCGCGGCGCTCGCCGATCTCGGCGGCAAAGTGCAGACCGGTGTTCGGGTGACCTCGGCTGCTCAGCTGCCCGCCGCCGACATCACCATGTTCGATCTCGCGCCGACCGCCGTCGCAGCTATCCTCGGTGACCGGCTTCCGCGCGTAATCGCCAAGCAGTTCAACGGCTTCCGGTATGGCCCGGGCGCGTTCAAGGTGGATTTCGCGGTGCAGGGCCCGGTGCCGTGGCGCAACTCGCAGGTCGGCAAGGCCGGCACCGTGCATCTCGGCGGGAGCTTCGACGAAATCGCAGGCACCGAACGAGATATCCACGCCGGACGCATGCCGCAGCGGCCGTTCGTACTGGTGGGCCAGCAGTATCTGGCCGACCCGCAACGATCGGTCGGCGACATCAACCCGATCTACTCGTATGCCCATGTGCCGCACGGATATACCGGCGATGCCACCGAAGCGATCATCGGCCAGTTCGAACGGTTCGCGCCCGGCTTCCGGGACCGCATTGTCGGGATGGCCGTGCGCACCACCACCGAGATCTCGGTATGCAACCTCAACTATGTCGGTGGCGATATCTGCACGGGCGCCAAGGATATTCGGCAGCTGGTGTTCGGACCGCGGATGACGTTGCAGCCCTACCGTCTTGGCGTTCCCGGGATGTACATCTGCTCGGCCGCGACCCCGCCCGGTCCGGGCGCACACGGTATGTGCGGGGCCAACGCGGCGCAGCTCGCTTTGGATCATCTGGCCCGTTAACCCTCGTGGACGAAGACATAGCCCACGCATATTCTTTTGCCAGAACTCGGATAACGTCCGTCGCTAACGTCTCACCCGCAACGAGTATTTCGTCATGAAGGGAGAGATGATTGTCGAGCAGTGTCACACGTAGCCTGATGGGAACGTTCGCGGTCTGCGCCGGCTTGTCCTTGGCGGCGTTGGGATTTGGCACCGCAGTCGCCAGTGCGGACCCGCCGCCCCCGCCCCCGGGTCCAGGGGCCCCCGGTGCGGGGCCCGGTCTCTTACGGCGGCCAGGTAGGGCGACGCGGGCAGCTCACGGCGGGTATTCATCGGGTCCTATGGTGCCACGGGGCCGGACACCGGACGCCCCGCACCGTGTGCCGGT
>NZ_LZTB01000054.1 GCF_001665685.1 Mycobacterium sp. 852013-50091_SCH5140682 | reverse complement strand
GTCTGAGAGGTGATGCATAGCCGAGTGAGGCGAATTCGGTGATCCTATGCTGCCAAGAAAAGCCTCTAGCGAGGACATACACGGCCCGTACCCCAAACCAACACAGGTGGTCAGGTAGAGAATACTAAGGCGTACGAGTGAACTATGGTTAAGGAACTCGGCAAAATGCCCCCGTAACTTCGGGAGAAGGGGGACCCCCATATCGTGAACCGGCTTGCCCGGGGTAGCGGGAGGGGGTGGCACAAACCAGTGAGAAGCGACTGTTTACTAAAAACACAGGTCCGTGCGAAGTCGCAAGACGATGTATACGGACTGACGCCTGCCCGGTGCTGGAAGGTTAAGAGGACCCGTTAACTCGTAAGGGTGAAGCGGAGAATTTAAGCCCCAGTAAACGGCGGTGGTAACTATAACCATCCTAAGGTAGCGAAATTCCTTGTCGGGTAAGTTCCGACCTGCACGAATGGCGTAACGACTTCTCAACTGTCTCAACCATAGACTCGGCGAAATTGCACTACGAGTAAAGATGCTCGTTACGCGCGGCAGGACGAAAAGACCCCGGGACCTTCACTACAACTTGGTATTGGTGCTCGATACGGTTTGTGTAGGATAGGTGGGAGACTGTGAAGCGCACACGCCAGTGTGTGTGGAGTCGTTGTTGAAATACCACTCTGATCGTATTGGGCCTCTAACCTCGGACCGTATATCCGGTTCAGGGACAGTGCCTGGTGGGTAGTTTAACTGGGGCGGTTGCCTCCTAAAATGTAACGGAGGCGCCCAAAGGTTCCCTCAACCTGGACGGCAATCAGGTGTTGAGTGTAAGTGCACAAGGGAGCTTGACTGCGAGACATACATGTCGAGCAGGGACGAAAGTCGGGACTAGTGATCCGGCACCTCTGAGTGGAAGGGGTGTCGCTCAACGGATAAAAGGTACCCCGGGGATAACAGGCTGATCTTCCCCAAGAGTCCATATCGACGGGATGGTTTGGCACCTCGATGTCGGCTCGTCGCATCCTGGGGCTGGAGCAGGTCCCAAGGGTTGGGCTGTTCGCCCATTAAAGCGGCACGCGAGCTGGGTTTAGAACGTCGTGAGACAGTTCGGTCTCTATCCGCCGCGCGCGTCAGAAGCTTGAGGAAATCTGTCCCTAGTACGAGAGGACCGGGACGGACGAACCTCTGGTCTACCAGTTGTCCCACCAGGGGCATGGCTGGATAGCCACGTTCGGACAGGATAACCGCTGAAAGCATCTAAGCGGGAAACCCCCTCCAAGACCAGGCTTCTCACCCATTAAGTGGGATAAGGCCCCCCGCAGACCACGGGATCGATAGACCAGACCTAGACACCTAGCAATAGGCGCAGGGAACTGGCACTAACCGGCCGAAAACTTACAACAACCCAACAAACACCAACGTGTGTGGGTTTTCAGTAAGACACGCACATCA
>NZ_LZTB01000053.1 GCF_001665685.1 Mycobacterium sp. 852013-50091_SCH5140682 | reverse complement strand
GAGGTGTGGTTCGAACGCCACGGGCAGGTCATCGGCGCCGGCCGTACCACCCGCACCGTCAACCGGCGGCTACGCCGAGCCCTGGAGTATCGCGACCGCTGCTGCGCCGTCCCCGGCTGTGGCGCGACCCGGGGTTTGCATGCCCACCACCTTGTGCACTGGGAGGACGGTGGCCCCACTGACCTCGACAATCTCGTGTTGCTCTGCCCGTACCACCATCGGCTGCACCACAACGGTGGCATCACCATCACCGGGCCCGCCCACCAACTCAGCGTCACCGACCCCACCGGCAAGCAGCTACATCCCGGGTCCCTGGCGCGTCCACCGACCACACCGCCGCCCGATGTTGCGCCTTACCGAGGGCCGACCGGCGAACGCGCCGATTGGTGGTGGTACACCCCCTTCCAACCGGAACCACCACCACCGTCGGCCAACTAGGCATGAGCCAGGCAGCGTGCCGGGCCGGACAACGCCGGCTAGCGAGATGGCTTGGGCGGCGGCCGCAGCCGGTTCGGCTCGGCGCCGGGTGGAGCTGGGAGCGGCGGCGGGGGTGGCAGTGGTCCGGGCACCGGCATGATGTTGCCGCCCGGAACTGGGGTCGCGGGATCGAGAACCGCCTTGTTGTACAGAAACTGCTGATACTCCGCAGCGCCGGGACCGGTCCAGGGTGGGTCTTTGAAACTCGCGACGCGCATGGTTCCGTCGTCGACCCGATAGCGCGTCCAGAATGGACGTTCGGCCCCTGGAACGAAGCCATATTCGGTTTCGAACCGGATTTTCGAGACCGGGTCCTGCCACGCGATCGCGGACTTGACCGGAGTTCGGGATCGCAGTGCAAGGGTGTCCCCGGTGACGAGGTCGAAGTCGGCCATCGAGGGCAAACGATCGTAAGCGAGCGCCCGGTTCGGGTGGTAGTGGATCTCCAGGTGCCACTCGGCGGGATCGCCGCTGCGGAAGTTCTCCTTGTCCATCTGCCAGGACCTACCTTCGACAAACGAATGCCCACCTTGAACTGCCACACATTCGCCGGTGGCCGTATCGCGGAAGATCGCTGCCTCGCGCGACGGGTCCTCACTGATCATCGCTTCGAAGCTCCGTTTGGCGCCGGCGCTGTCGAGACCGTATTCGATTGTTCCAGCCGGATCGGTGATGGTGCCGGGCGGTTCGGGAGTTGCCTTGTCGCGCAGCCACTCGTCGAAGCGTTGGCCCCGATCCGGGTTGTCCTTGTCGCGGGAGGCTTTCTTCCAGGTTTCGTAGTCAGCCTGGAGTTTTTCCGGATCGGCGACGGCCAGGTCGGCCAGGCTGACCTCGTTCGGGTTATCCCGACTGGCGGTGATGATGAGATCCTTCAGTGCCGGATCCTTGATCTTCTCCAGAGCAGCCTTGAGATCCGCAGCCATGGATTCGGCGTCGCCCATCGCGGTCGCGACGATCTGTGCACCCAATCCTGGCTTCTCACTTGCCGATTCCACCGCGACGTTCAGTTTCTTCTGTGCCGCGAGCACTTCGGCTGCTCCTGTCCCCCTGGCCACCTTTGCGATGGCCGCGGCAGCACGAGCCTCCTTGTAGGCACCGCTGACAGCCTTGAACACGGTGATCGCACCCTCGAGAGCCTTGACCTCCGCGACCCCTTCGAGCAGGCCGAAGGCGAGTGCGGCCCCCAAGGAGAACAGCGACGGATCGGTCTGGGATATCGCCTCGGCCTTGTCCATCGCGGTACCCGCAGCCGCTTCCTCCCAGTAGAAATCCTGGAACGCGCCGTAGACGTCAACCGCGGCCATCGCCATGCCGATACCGCCGGCGACGAGTCCGACACCCGGGATGAGTGAGGCCAGCAGAAGTCCCGTACCGATGGCTGTCTTGAGCTTGCCGTCGAACTCCGCGTCCTCGTTGAGGTCCCGGATCTTGTCGTCGATCGCGGCGCTGGGCAGCGAGCCGGCGCTGATCGCCATCTTCCGCTTGGTGCCGTCGCGCAGCGAGGGGTTGGTCCAGAACTTCTTGATCTTGTCGTCGTCGTTCATGTTGCTCTTGACGTACGCGATGTTCGCGAGCTTGTCGGCGATGTCGTGACGAATCTTCTCCTGCGCGTCCATCAGTGCCGTCGTGGCAGCATGACCGGCCGAACCTGGCTGCGCGAACTCCGCGTTGGACGCGAGCTCGCCGAGCTTCGTATCGTCGCGTTCGAACGAAGACAGGATCGGGTAATCGCTGCACTGCTTCTGCCGCAGGGCGTGGTACTCCTTGACCACAGGTTCCAGCGTCGTCGGCCGTACCATGTCGCCGAGAATCGGCCCCATCTTGGCATTCGCCTCTTTGGCCTTCTTCAGCTTCTGCTTGCCGTCGGCCAGGGCCTTCGCGGCCCGCATCATTCCGCGGATCTCTTCGCTCCACGGCATCGATGCCGAGATGGCGGCTTGGCCCGCATTCATCGGCGTGGGGTTGAGTATTGATTCCTGGTTGGGAAAGCCATATCGCTTGCCCTCAGCGAGAAGACGACTCTCGCTGGAGTCGAGCATGCTGCTGACCGTCCCGAGCAGGTCCTGCTGGAATTGCTTCTGCGCCGCGGTCACACCTTCGTCGACGCCCCGCTGACCTTGCTCGGCGTTGGTGGCCATCGTCGGCTCGACGCTGACTGTCTGCCCCTTCGTCGCGTCCTCGTATTTGTGGACGTTGCCGCTGGGCGTGCCGTTCATGTCCGCGACGAACTCCGCCTGCCATTTGCGCTCGGCCACGAGTCCGTTGCGTCCTGCCATATCGGTCAGCAGTTTGTTCATCGCTTTCGCGTCGACGCTGACGATGTCGTTGCCGTAGCGATAATTCCCGGGCGCGAGCGGCGGACCGTCGACGAGGGCGAGGCGTTGCAGGTACGGCAGGGTGAGGACAGCCTGATTTCCGGCGAGGCGTTGCAGGGCGACAAGGGCGGGAGCACCCACGGTCGAGACTTTCGGTGCGGCGTCACTTCGGATCGCGGACAGCGAGGTGTGCGACGGGCGAGGCCGGTCATGGCTGCGCTGAGGCTCGGGTCGTGCCCTTGATCCGGACATATCGCCCACTCCCTACGACGGCGCTCCCTCATTGTGTTGAGGGCAAGCGACACCCCGCAAGGACGACGGCCGATGACTGCCCCTTCGGACCTTCGCGCCTGACAGCCCGCGGCGACCCAGTCAGGTTCAAGGCTTGTTCAGGCCACCCGCGGATGCGGTTACCCAGCTCAGTTCCGAATGGAAGATGTCGCTGTGTGCGCCCGACGGGCCCGCGTCGGCGTTCACCACTGCCGAGGCGTCCAGGTTGAACAGCTGTCGCGGCTGGAACCGGTACGGCACACCGTCGCCGCCGAGCGGTTGAGTCACCGCGCGGTAGGCGCCGAGCGATCCCATGGCCCGCCACCGGAACAGTGGATCGTCCAGTCCCGCGGCGTCGTCCCCGGCGGCTGCAGACGCCAGAGGATAGAACGTGCTCAGCGCCCGGTCATAGCGGGAGAAACAGATCGCCACCGGCCCGTCGACGCGGTTCTGGCAGCCGGCAAGAGCGCCGGAAGCCTGCCGGAACGGCAGCCGATCGGCGAAGGCGAACCGCGAGTACGCCGCCTCCATCAGCGTGACGGCCTTCACCGGCGACGGCTTGCGGTCCCGCATCCCGGCCAGGGCGTAGGACACCAGACGGCCACCGAAGCTGTGCCCGACGAGATGGAACCGCAACGCCGGGTACTCATCTGCCAACCGGTCGATGGCCGGGCCGAGCCCGTTGCGGCCGACCACGCCGGCACGGTTCTTCATCTGCCAGTAGCTGAGCTGCCGCAACGCCTCCTTCGCGCCCTGCCACACCTTGCCTGCAAGGTCACCGAGGCCGGCCGCCCCGCCGCCGTCACCACCGAACGTCGCGCCCGCATCGGCGAGCCTGTCACCGAACTTGGTGAACACGTCGACGGGATTGCGCTGCGGATCGAGCATTCCCGGGGTTCCCGGGGGCAGCAGCACGGCCGGGTCCGCCTCGCCGTCACCGAATCCGGTGTAGGTGTGGGCGTTGAACGCACGCAGCGCCGCGAACATCTGGGTAGCCCCCGCCGCCGTGGGCGGTTGGGCAAGCAGGCCGGCGATCACGTCGAGATCTGCGCTGCCGCCGGGAAACATCTCCTTGAGGTCGGCGAGTTGGGCGGCGTCGAGAGTTGGCGGCCCGGCCGGGAACGTCGGGGTCTGGGCGAGCGCGACGGCACCTGCCGCCTCGTCGGTCTGTTCGTCGGTGAAGTCCGGGATCGGCTCGTCGCGCCACAGTTGCGATGGCCACCGCAGCCCGACGAAACCGACGGTGTACGACGGATCCAGTTGCTGCGCAAGCAGTTTGAACCACCGCTCGTAGAGCGATGACGCCGCGGCCTCGTCGTTGTTCCAGCCGTGCGAGAAGATCACCAGGTCGGTGAGTGCGCTCGCACTGATGCCCTCGGTCAGCGCGGCGGACGTCGCGGGATCGATGTCCCCGTCGGCGTCGAACACCAGTCGAAACAGCGGTCGGCCGTCGATGCTGTCGATGTTGCCCATGAATTTTCCCTTTCACCTCATACCGATTGCAGTGCGCACAGCAGATCGACCAGACCGCTGCCCTCGAAGGCGGGATCGCGGCCCAGCGAAGTCGCAGATTCGACGAATATGCGCTTGATGTCCTCGGGCTTGCCGATGAGTTCGCGCTGGACCGACAGGAACGCCGCGATGGCGCCGGACACGTGTGGGGCGGCCATGCTGGTGCCGCTCGCCTCGACGTAGAGCGCCACCCCGTCGGCGATCGGAGCCTCAGTCTGCTGCTGGACGCTGATCCGATTCTTGCCCGCGGCGGCCGAGGTGATCCGCTCCCCCGGCGCCACCAGATCCGGCTTACGCCGTCCGTCTCCGGTAGGCCCCTTGGACGAGAAGTACGAAACCCCGTAGGTGTGCGGAGCGTCGCGATGCGTCGCCCCGACGGTGATGGCCCGTTCGGCGTTGCCGGGATCGTTGATCGTCATGTCGGCACTGAACTTGGTGACGTCACTGGCGAACAGCGGATTCAACGACACGTATCCGGTGTTGCCGGATGCCACGACGACCACGACGCCCGAGCGCACGGTCTTGTCGACCTCAAGGCACAGTGGACTCTGTCCGCAGGCGAACCACTCGGCGGCGAATTCGTAGCCCAGGCTCAGATTGACCCCGTGGATGCGCGGCATCCGCTCGCTCTGCGCGTTGACCTCCCGGACGTAGTCCAGCGCCCGCATCACCCGACTCACGCGCGACGTCTGATCGCCGGGGCCAAGGACCTTGAGGCTCACCAGCTTTGCCCGTGGGGCCATTCCCGCGAGCTTGCTGACGTCGGTCACCGTGCGCTGCTGCAGGATCGGGTCGTCCCCGTCCGGCGAACCGACGTTGAAACGTTTCTCGGCGACGTAGACGTCCTCGGCCTTGAACCCCACCAAACCGCCCGCGATGATTCCGGCGACGTGCGTGCCGTGCCCGTCGTCGTCGGTCAGGGCCGAGGCGACCTGCTCACCGGCGGTGAAGTCGCGGTGCAGGTCGGCCACCGCCGGATCGGACAGGGTCTGGTGACCGATGAAGTGGGGGTGGTCGGCCGCGATGCCGGAATCGACCACCGCCCATACGATTCCGTCGCCGAAGCTGTCGAACGCCCGCTGCGCGGGGACGGCCTTGATGGTGGTGGACGACGCGTCGATGAGCGGGTGGGTGTCGAAGTCGGGCCAGATCCGGTAAACGGCCCGCGCCGGCCAACGTTGTGGCACCGCGTCGGCGGATACCAATCCTTCGATCTGGCCGGTGGTCAGGTCGCCCACCAGGTACTGCCCTGCGACGGGCACCGGCACGCCCGCACCGTCGACCAGCCGCCACAGATCGCGAACCCGTTGCATCGCCGCGGCCGTGCCGTCCGCGTACCGAAGGTTCAACTCGATCATGACCGGCCACAACGCCTCACGCGCCTGGGCGGCATCGCCGCCCGGAGGCACGACGAACTTCGCCCGCAGTGGCGGGGTTATCACCCCGGCCAGTAATGCGTCGCGACCCGGCCCGGCGGTGGGCGGTGCGGGTGCGAGCTCCCGTTCATCGGTGGCCAACGCCGATGTGCAGGCATCGTCGACGTCGCGCCGCCCTGCCGGGGTCAGCTGTACGGCTGCTTCAGCGGCGCCGGTCGGGGCGACGACGCCGGTTTCGAGGAGTTGGTCGACGGCCCGGTCTACGGCTCCGTGCCACCGCGGGCTTCCATCGACGCAAGGCCGGTCTTGCGGGGTGAACCGGGAAGCGAAACGTGCGGCCACCGCCTCACGGATGCGCTGCCGATCGGCGGGCATCTCTAACGTGTCCAGGTGGCCGAGTGCGCAATGCACCCGATCGGGCCATGGATCGTCGGCTGTGGTCACCGCGCTACCTCTGGCATCGCACCGATCTCAATCCGACAGGTGCCGGTCGTGGTCCCAGCGCTCAAGCCAGCGCTGCAAGTCGTACACGCCGAGCGCCGCGGTGATCAACAGCAACACCGGCAGTGCGGCGAGCCACGCCATCATGATCGGGCCGACTCTCGGTCGGTCGAGGTCACAGACATCTCGGACATCTCCGATACTCCCCTCAGCAAGTTCTGTTGCCGATACCAGGAAACGTACGACCCGGCTCATATGCCTGACACGAGTGGCGCACTACTCCAGTTCGACCGGCACTACCCCATTGCTCATGCAAGTAGTCGGTGGGTGCCACTGCCGAGTGGCTCGGTTCGAGTAGCGCACTACTCGTGCCTTTCCCCGGCCGCTACGGCAACATTCCTGGCGTGCGCGGATGGGGAGAGTGAATATGGTGACCACGGCTCGACGCCCGAACTGGTTGGCCACCACGGCCGCCCGGTTCGCCCAGCGCGTGGATCAGACCATCGGCTGGTTCCGGCTGCCCACCATCTTGGGCCTCGGGGTGCTGATCGGCCTGCGTCACCAGTTACGGGCGCAGAACCTCTTCGACGCGGGCCCGGTGCCCGATCCCGGCGATGACGGACCGTCTGCTTATCTCGTCGCCCGCACCCGCAGCGGCAGGCACAACGATCTGGGCAGCCCCCAGATGGGAGCGCTGGGCTGCCGGTTCGGGCGCAATGTCCCGCCCACCCATCAGTATCCGGAGAGCGCGACGCGCCTGCTCGAGCCCAACCCCCGGCTGATCAGCCGCACGCTGTTGGCACGGACCGAGTTTCAACCCGCCACCACCCTCAACGTGCTGGCCGCCGCGTGGATCCAGTTCGAGGTGCACGACTGGTTCAGCCACGGCACCGTCACCACCCAGCCGTGGGTGATACCGCTCGCCGACGACGACCCGTGGCCGCAGCGACCCATGCGGGTCGACCGGACCACGCCGGACCCTCATCCCGATCCCGCCGGCCCCGCCACGTTCACCACCCAGGAGACCCACTGGTGGGACTCATCGCAGATCTACGGCACCACACCGGCATTCGCGAACGCGCTGCGGTGCCCCGAAACCGGGCGACTGCGGATCGACGACGCGGGCCTGCCGCCGCCCGACGTGGAGGCCACGGTGGATCTGACCGGCACCGCGGCCAACTTCTGGGTCGGCCTGGCGCTGCTGCATTCGCTGTTCATGCTCGAACACAACGCGATCCGCGACAAGCTCGCCGCTGCCTACCCGCAGCTGTCGCCGCAGCAGCTCTACGACAAGGCCCGGTTGGTCAATGCCGCGCTGATGGCCAAGATCCACACCGTCGACTGGACCCCGGCGATCATCGCGCACCCCACCACGGTCGCGGCCATGCGGGCCAACTGGTTCGGGTTGCTCGGCGAAGGGTTCGCGCGTCGGTTCGGTCGGTTGAGCAGCAGCGTGCTGCTGCACGGGATCCCCGGTTCGCCCACCAACCACCACGGCATTCCGTACTCGCTCACCGAGGAGTTCGTCGCGGTGTACCGGATGCATCCGTTGATCCCTGACACCTTCACGTTCCGCTCGGCCGTCGACGACCGCGTGCTCTCCGAGCACGAACTGCCGGACCTGACTGTCGAGAATGTCCGCGCCCGGCTCGCCGAGACGTCGATGACCGATCTGCTGTATTCGTTCGGCCGTGCCAATCCTGGCGCCCTCAACCTGCACAACTATCCACACCACCTGCAGCATCTGCAGCACATAGACGGTGAGCTCCTCGATCTGGCCACCATCGATCTCATTCGATCGCGGGAGCGAGGGGTCCCGCGATACAACGAGTTTCGGCGGTTGTTCCGGCTCAAGCCTGCGGCCAGTTTCGAGGAGCTCACCGGCGAGAGGACGCTGGCGGCCGAGCTGCGCGAGGTCTACGACGACATCGAGCTCGTGGACCTGATGATCGGTCTCTACGCCGAGCCCAAGCCACCCGGTTTCGGCTTCAGCGACACCGCGTTTCGGGTATTCATCCTGATGGCGTCGCGACGGCTGGAGAGCGACCGGTTCTTCACCGACAGTTTCCGCAAGGAGATCTACACCGAGGTCGGCATGGACTGGATCCGCGACAACAACATGCGCTCGGTGCTGCTGCGGCATCACCGCGAACTCGAACCTGCGCTCGAAGGCGTGCGCAATCCGTTCACACCATGGAACCCGGTCGGCGCCGCATCGCCGAGAAAGGCCACGCCACGATGACCGCTGTCGACGACTCGATATTCGTCCGGTACCACGACGATCTCGAACAGCCCAGGCCCGACGAGGCCGAGGACATCGCCAAGATCGTCGAAGCACTGCACAAGAACAACGTGCGGGCGTACAAGAAGTTCAAGCACGGGTTGCGCGACGCGCACGCCAAGAGCCACGCGATCCTGCGTGGCGAGCTGACGGTGTATCCGGACCTGCCGCCATCCCTGGCCCAGGGGTTGTTCGCCGAGCCGCGCACGTATCCGGTGATCGCCAGGTTGTCGACCACGTCGGGCGTGCTGCGCAGCGATCGCGTGCGCGGGGTGCGCGGCCTGGCCGTCAAAGTGCTTGGCGTGCAGGGCCCGCGGGCCCGGGCCGACGACGACGCCACCACGCAGGACTTCATCATGGTGACCCATCGGGAGTTCCTGTTCGCCGACGCTCACGACTATCTGGTGAAGGGCATGCCCACCGCTACCCTGCTGGCCCGGTTGCCCGACAGCGTGATGGCCGTCGGCAGTGACATCCTGGCCGGGCTCAAGCGCATCGGCGTGCCGATTCCGGCCAACGTGGCGGTGTTCGTGGCCGAGAACCGGCCGATCCTGGGCGAGACGTTCTACTCCTCGGCGCCGATCCGCTACGGCGATTATGTCGCGAAGTTCCGGTACGCCCCGCTCTCCGACGACGTCAAAGCGCTTGAGGACCAACTACTTCCGAAGGACGCCGGCCAGGACGCGCACCGCGACCTGATCATGGATTTCCTGGCTACCCACACCGCCGAATACGAGCTGAGCGTCCAGCTGTGCACCGACCCGACGACAATGCCGATCGAGGACGCCACGGTGGCGTGGCCCGAAGAGGCCTCACCGCACCGCCCCGTCGCGAAAATCGTGTTCGGCCCGCAAAACCCGGCCGGTCCCCAACGCCGCGCGTTCGGTGACGACGTGCTGTCGTTCAACTCGTGGCGGGGCTTGGCCGCGCACCGCCCCCTCGGCTCGATCAACCGGCTGAAAAAGGATGTGTACGACGCCTCCTCGATCTACCGGCACGAGGTGAACCGGGCGCCCAGCCTGGAACCGACCGATATCACCCAACTCCCGGATTCCTGATCCGCAAACACCGAAACCTTGGTCCCATGCCCGCGACCCAGCGCCAACAGCCGAAGTGGCACATCTCGGATACCTCCCACGGCAGCGGTATCCGCCACCGGCACTTAGACTGTGCGTCCATGCCAGGGTATTGGCAGATGTTGGACCGGCCGACGGAACATGCGGCCATCCGCTCTGCGCTCAGCAGTACGGACAGTTGCGGCGTCGTGCTCGTGGGGGCGGCCGGGGTCGGCAAGACGACGCTGGCCCGCGCCGTCACGTCTTCGATGGACACGAAGGTGCACTGGACGGCGTGCACGGAGTCCTCCCGCAGCATTCCGCTGGGCGCCTTCGCGTCCTGGGTGCGGCCGTCGGCCTCCCGCGACCCGATCGCGCTGCTGGGATCCGCGCGGGAATCCCTTGTCGCCGAGGGCGACACCATCGTCGGCATCGACGACGCGCATCTGCTGGACCAGCTGTCGGCGACGCTGCTGCACCAGATCGCCGTCGAGCGCGCCGGCCGGGTGGTGGCCACCGTGCGCACCGGCGAGCCGGTTCCTGACGCGGTCACCTCGCTGTGGAAAGACGGCTATCTGGAGCGCCTCGAACTGCGCCCGTTCAGCAAGGAACAGAGCATCGCGCTCATCGAGACCGTGCTGGGCGGCACGCTGGAGGGCCTCAGCGCCGACGTGATGTGGGAGTCCTCGGGCGGCAATCCACTGTTCCTGCGCAACATGGTCGAAGGTGCGGTGGATGCCGGGACGCTCACCGAGGTCAACGGGGTCTGGCAGTTCCGCGGCCCCACCGTCATCCCGTCCGGCCTGGCCGAACTGCTCGACGAGCGCCTGGCCCACGCCGGCACCGATGTGCTGCATGCGCTGAAACTGCTGTCGCTGTGCGAACCGCTGGACATCGACGCGCTGTCCGAGCTGGCCGGCGAAGACGCCGTGGACGGGGCCGAGATGCGCGGCCTGATCCGCATCACCGAGGACGACCGGCAGGTCAATGCCCGGTTCAGCCATCCGCTGTTCGGCGAGGTGGTCCGCAGGCGCGTCGGCACGGCCTCGGCCCGCAAGCTGCGCGGCAACATCGTCGGGATCCTGCGGCAGCGCGAACTCGATTCGGCGGCAAGCAGAATCCGGCTGGCGCAGCTGTGCGTCGACAGCGATCAGTCCGCCGACGCCGACCTGTTGATCACCGCCGCCAAGGATGCGGTGTTCCTGTCGAATCTTCCGCTCGGGGAACGGCTGGCCCGCGCCGCGTTCGACCGGGGCGGCGGACTGCCCGCGGCCGAGCTGCTGTCCCGGGCGCTGCTGTGGCAGGGCCATCCCGCCCAGGCCGACAACGTGCTGGCCCGGTTCTCCCCCGACGAGCTCGACGAGCTGCAACTCGTGCAGTGGGGCATCCCCCGGTTGTCCATCCTGTTCTGGTCCATGGGCGACGTCAACCGCGCCGAGCGGCTACTCGAGCTGCTGCGCTCCCGCGTCACGCACCCCAGCCTGCGGCTCGTGGTGGAGGCCACCGGATCGGCAATGGCGGTGCACGAGAACAAGATCACCACCGGGCTGGCCGCCGCCGAACAGGTGCTGGCCGACCCGGCGGCCCCCAAACAGGCCGTGGACTTCGCCGCGCTGGGGGCCGGGCTGGCCATGCCGGTGGCGGGCCGCGGCACCGCATTCGAACCGATCGCGGCGCGCTGCCGGGCCGAGCGTAAATCCACCGACGGCATGATCCGGTTGATGGTCCACTACGGTGACGTACTCGCGTTGACGCACCTCGGCGAGCTGGACCTCGCCGAGCAGCGGGCCGCCGAGTACGCCGAATTCTCCACTGCCGGACAGTTTGTCGGCTGGGCGATCGCGAAGATGATGACCGGTCTGGTGGCCACCTACCGCGGCCATTTCCGGGACGCGATCACCGTGCTGGAGCAAGCACTGGCCGCGTTGAATGCGGAATCGTCGCTGCCGTGGCAGCTGGTCGGCCGGCTGCTGCTGGCCCGCGCCTATGCCGCGGTCGGCAATCCCGACCAGGCCGAACGCGTGCTCGAGGATGCGACGGAGCACTCGGGTCCCCATATGGCACTGCACGATCCGCAGTGGACGATCGCCAAGGCCTGGGTGGCCGCCGCCAAGGGTGGGCACCGCTCGGCGATCGACCTGGCCCGCGCCGCCGCCGATGCCGCGCATTCGTCGGGCCAGTTCGCGGTCGAGGCCGAGGCCCTGCACCATGCCGCACGCTTCGGCGACCGCACGGTGACCCGACGTTTGGAGGCCCTCGCCGGTCGCATCGACGGGTCACCCGCAGCGCTCTACGCCCGGCATGCGGCCGCGGTGGCCGCGGCTGATCCCCGCGAGCTCGACGCGGTGTCGGAGGCATTCGAGCAGGCCGGTCTGAACCTGTCGGCCGCCGATGCCGCCGCGCAAGCCGTCCCGCTGCACGACCGGGCCGGCCAGCGCCGCCGCAGCACCGAATCCGCGGCTCACGCCCTGCATTTGGCTGCCCGCTGCGGCGGTGCGGCCACGCCTGCCATCCGGTCGGCGGCCCGGCCGTTGCCGGTGACCGCTCGGGAACGCGAGATCGCCGGACTGGTCGCCGGAGGCCTGTCCAACCGCGACATCGCCGAGCGGCTCACGGTATCGGTACGCACGGTCGAGGGCCATATCTACCGCGCCTGCATCAAGCTCGGCGTGGCCGACCGCGATCAACTCGCCAAGATCGTGTGGAGCGATCTGGGCCAGTAGCGCTCAGTACACGTCACGCACATAGCGCTTCTCGGCGACCAGTTCCCGCTTGTAAGCGTGCGCGGCCTCCTCCGACATGCCGCCGTGGGTCCGGATGATGGCGCCCAGCGCCGTGTCGACGTCCTTGGCCATCCGGGTGGCGTCCCCGCACACGTAGAAGTGGGCGCCGTCCTGCAGCCAGCGCCACACGTCGGCGCCGTGTTCGAGCATCTTGTGCTGGACATAGACCCGCCGCGCTTGATCGCGGGAGAACGCCAGGTCGAGCCGGGTGAGCAGGCCGTCGTGCACCATCTCCTCGAAATCGTCACGGTAGTAATAGTTCTCGTGGCGATGCTGATCGCCGAAGAACAGCCAGTTGCGCCCGCGGTGGCCCAGTGCCCGGCGCTCCTGCAGGAAGCCGCGAAACGGTGCGACGCCAGTACCCGGGCCCACCATGATCATCGGGGTGTCGGCCTCCTGCGGCGGCCGGAAATGCGGCGAGCGTTGCAGGAAAACCGCGGCCGCAGCGGCCCGGTCGGCCAGGAAGGTCGAGCACACGCCGCTGCGGCCGGTCCCGTCGGCACCGCGATACCGGACCACCGACACCGTCAGCTGCACCTCGTGCGGGCTGACCAGCGGGCTCGACGATATCGAATAGCTGCGTGGCGTGAGCCGCACCAGGACGTCCTGCCACTGTTCGGGGGTGGCGCGGGTGGCGAACTGGGTGACGACGTCGAGCCCGTTGCGGTTGCCCAGCCAGGTGTCGAGACGGTCGCGGGAACCCTTGAGTACCTTGGCCGCCGACCGATCAGCAGCCGCCTCCGCGACGAATGCCAGCAGGTTCGGCGTGACGCGGCAGATGTCGTAGGACGTGATCAAGGCGTCGCGCAGCGACTGCTCGGTGCCGTCGACCTCGACGGTCGCCTCGGGACTCAGCGCCGTGGCCGCCAGCCAGGCGTCCACCACCGCGGGGTCGTTGGTGGCGTAGACGCCGAGCGAGTCGCCTGCCGCATAACTGACGTCGTAGTCGGAGATGTCGAAACCGAACTGCCGCACCTCTTTCCGCGACGTTGCGGCAGTCAGCAGCGTGTTGCGCGCCAACGTCGCCAGAATCGGCTTGGCCCTGGTGAATTCGTCCGGTTCGGTACGGATGGCGGTGCGGGTGCCGCCCGCAGCCCGGGTGGCGCTACCGCTCGCCGGCGCGTCGCTCTCACCGGCGATCAGTGCAGTCACAGTGTCGGCCCAGCGCTGCATGGGCTCGTCGTCGTAGGCCTCACACTCCGTACGGTCGAGCAACCGGGTCGCGCCCAGATCGGACAACCGCTGGTCCAGCGATTTGGCGTGGCCACAGAAGCTGTCGTAGGCACGGTCACCGATACCCAGCACCGCGTAGCGCAGGCCGGCGAGATTCGGCGCGTCCGAAGCCTGCAGCCTGCTCCAGAAATCCGAGCCGTTGTCCGGCGGGCCGCCGTCACCGAACGTGCTGGTGATCACGAGCACGTCGCGGACGCCCGCGAGATCGGCCAACGCCAGATCGTCCATGCCGACCAGTTCGGCGCCGGCCAACCGCTGGGCCAACTGCGCCGCGAACTCCTCGGCGTTGCCGGTCTGGGAGGCCCACAGCACCAACGGCCCCGACGGTAGCGCGACCACCGCGCCGGACGTACCGGCCCGCGAGTAGCGTCCCGCCAACATCCCGTCGACCCACAGCCGTACCGTCGGGCTGACCGGCGCGGACTCCGGTAGCACCGGCACACCGACCGGGGCGTCGGCCAGTCCGGTGAAAAACCCTGACAGATAGATCTTCTCGGTATCTGAGAGGGTCGGCCGGCCCATCACGGTCAGGCCCATCTCCGCGGCGACGGGGTGCGCGGGCGCAGCGCCGGCCACGGTGAGCACCGGCCGCAGGCTCACGGCACAGGCTTTGAACTCGGGCTGCAGTGAGTCCGGGTCGACGGCGTCGTTGGTCAGGGCGTTGATGGTGAGGTACTCCCCGTGTTCGTCGTTCCAGTGAAACGGCACAAAGCAATTGCCCGGGCGAACCCGATCGGTGAGCACTGCGGGCAGCACCGCCCGGCCCCGTCGCGAGGACAGCTCGACCGATGCCCCTTCGACAATGCCGAGCCCCTGCGCGTCGACGGGGTGAACTTCCACGAAAGGACCCGGATTGAGCTTGTTGAGCTTGGCGACCTTGCCGGTTTTGGTCATGGTGTGCCACTGATGCTGCAACCGGCCGGTGTTGAGCACGAACGGGTAGTCAGAAGAAGAGGGGCCGGGCATTTCCGCTGGATTGCGGTGCGGGCGCGCGTGAAACACCGCGCGCCGCGACGCCGTCGCGAATGCCAGCCGCGGGCGGTGGCCGTTCTCGTCGACGAACAGGTCCTGGCTGATGCCATCGTTGAGGTACCTGATGGGATGCCGGTCGTCCCCACCGGTCGGGGCGTCCAGCGGCGGGCACGGCCACTGCAGCGGCGTCTGTCGCAACCGGGCGTAGCTGGCTCCTCTCAGGTCGTAACCGGTCTTCGGGTTGGCGAACCCGCGGATCTCGTCGAAGATCTCCTCGGCGCTGCCGTAGCTGAAGTGGTCGGCGAATCCCAGCTGCGCGGCGACCCCGCAGATCAGCTGCCAGTCCGGCCGGGCATCTCCGACCGGGGGGATCGACGCGGACAGCAGCGTCAGATTGCGCTCGGAATTGACTGCGACGCCTTCGGATTCGGCCCACAGCGCGGCGGGCAGCACGACGTCGGCGTAGTGATTGGTGGCGGTCGACCGGTAGGCGTCCTGCGCGATCACCAACTCGGCCGCCTCCAGACCGTTGATCACGGTCTTGCGGTTGGCCACGGTGGCAACCGGATTGGTGCAGATGATCCAGCAGGCCTTGATCCGGCCCTCAGCCATCTCCTCGAACATGCCGATCGTGCCGGGCCCCACCTCGGAACGGATGGTGCCCGGCTCCAGTCCCCACCGATCCTCGACGAAGGCCCGGTCCTGTGCCGAGAAGACCGCGCGCTGGCCGGGCAAACCCGGCCCCAGATAACCCATTTCGCGGCCGCCCATCGCATTGGGCTGACCGGTCAGCGACATCGGGCCGCTGCCGGGTCGGCAGATCGCGCCGGTGGCCAGGTGCAGATTACAGATGGCATTGGTGTTCCAGGTGCCGTGCGTGCTCTGGTTGAGCCCCATGGTCCAGCAGCTCATCCACTCGCCCGCCTCGGCGATCATCCTTGCGGCGGTCCGGATGTCGGCTTCCGGTACGCCGGTGATCTCGGCCACGCGCGTGGGCGGGTAATCGGCCAGGAACTGCGGCATCGCGTCCCAGCCCTCGGTGTGCTCGGCGATGAAATCATGATCGATCGCGCCATCCGTCACGAGCACATGCAGCAGACCATTGAGCAGGGCCACGTCGGTTCCCGGGGTGATCTGCAGGAACAGGTCAGCCTTCTCGGCCGTGGCGGTGCGGCGCGGGTCCACCACGATCAGCTTGGCCCCGGCCTTGAGCCGGTCGGCCATCCGCAGGAACAGAATCGGGTGGCAATCGGCCATATTCGAGCCGATCACGAAAAACAGGTCCGCACAGTCGAAGTCGGCGTAGGAGCCCGGGGGCCCGTCGGAGCCGAGCGATTGCTTGAAACCCGTTCCGGCACTGGCCATGCACAACCGGGAGTTCGATTCCAGGTGGCGGGTACGCAGATACCCCTTGGCGAGCTTGGTGGCCAGGTACTGGGCTTCCAGCGACAGCTGGCCCGACACGTACAGCGCGACGGCATCCGGACCGTGCTCGTCGATGATGGCCCGCAGCCTGCGGCCGGCCTCGGCGATCGCGTCGTCGACCGGGGTGGGCAGCAGTTCGTCGTCGCGGGTGCACCGCAGCAACGCCGACCGCAGCCGATCGTCGTCGACGGCCATCATCTCGGCGTGCATGAGGCCTTTGGTGCACAACCGGCCGAAGTTCGCCGGGTGCAGTTTGTCCCCTGACACCCGGGCGATCACCGTGCGGTCACCTTCAACCCTGGTGGTGACCTCGATGCCGCAGCCGACACCGCAGTACGAACACGCAGTTCGGGTGGGTGTGCCATCTGCCATGCGGCCATGGTCAGCTGCGGCTGTTCCGGCAACTTTCCCCGCAGGTTATCGCGACGAAAATTGGTCCTCACCGGGCCCGGGGCGCTGCGGTGAGGATGGTTTGCCCAGCTCAGCGGGAGATCGCCCGGCGCTCAAGCCCCTTCGGGTTTGACCGCAAGCACCGGTTTGGGGCATTCCAGCAGCAATCGTTGCGCGACGCTGCCCAGCAGCAGCTTGCCGACCGGGCTGCGGTGCCGGATACCGATGACCAGCAAATCGGCGTCGGCGCGGTCCATCGCCCTCAACAGCTCGCCGACGGTATCGACACCGACTGGACGCTGCAGCTCGAACTGCACCCCGCTCGCCCGCAGCTGCTCCTCCACGTCATGGATCTCACCGGAGCGGGCGAACCGGGTGTCGACGTAGGCATCCCCGGAGGTCGCATTGATCACCAGCAATCCGGTGTCGCGCCGTCTGGCTTCGGCGATGCCGTGCTCGAGGGCTGCCCGGCCGAACGGATCCGCGCTATAGCCGACGACAATCATGAGTGGGCCGCCTTCTCTTTCTGATCCGCATCGTCCTCGACGATCAGCAGGGTTTCCTCGCTACGGTGCATGAGCTTGAGCACCAACGGCACCAGCAGGGGGATCGCCATGAGCACATAGGTGACGATCGCGACCGGTTCGGTGAACAAACTGCTCCAGTCACCGCCGCCGAGCTGCAGACTCTGCCGCAGCTGCCGTTCGATGCGTGGGCCCAGGATGACGCCGATGATCAACGGCAGCACCGGCAATCCGAAGCGGCGCATCATGAGGCCGAGCAGGCCGAACACCAACAGCAGCGCGAGATCCAGCGGTTGCACGTTGACCGCCAACGCTCCCAGGGTCGCGAAGAACAGAATGCCCGCGTACAGGTACGGCCGCGGCGTGCGCAGCAGCTTCGCCCAGATCGGCGCCAACGGCAGGTTGAGCACCAGCAGCAGGAAGTTGCCGATGAACAGGCTCGCGATGAGCGTCCAGATCAGAAGCGGTTCCTTCTCGAAAAGGGTTGGCCCGGGCTGGATTCCGTACGACACGAACGCCGTCAGCATGACCGCCGCGGTGGCGTTGGTGGGTAGGCCCAGCGACAGCATCGGCACCAATGTGCCTGCGGCAGAGGCATTGTTGGCCGCCTCGGGCCCCGCCACGCCTTCGATCGCGCCCTTGCCGAACTCCTCGGGATGCTTGGAGAGCTTCTTCTCGGTGATGTAGGACAGGAACGTCGGAAGTTCGGCACCGCCTGCCGGCAGCGCACCGAACGGGAACCCGTACGCGGTGCCACGCAGCCACGGCTTCCACGACCGCCCCCAGTCCTGCTTGCTCATCCACGGCCTGCCCACGGGGATCACGTCGGCCGGGCGCCGACGCAGGTGCGCGGCCACCCACAGGGCCTCGCCGAGCGCGAAGATCGCCACCGCGATCACCACGATGTCGATGCCGTCGGACAGCAGCGGCAGCCCGAACGTCGCGCGGGGCTGGCCGGTGAGGAAATCGATACCGACGACGCCGATCGCCAGGCCCAGGAACAGGGAGATGGCGCCGCGCAGCTTCGAGGCACCCAGCACCGCGGTCACCGCGACCAGGGCGAACAGCATGATCGCGAGATACGACGGGGCGCCGAGCGTGACCGCGAAGCGCGAGATCGGTGGGGCGAACGCCGCCAGCAGCGCGGTGCCGATCGCCCCCGCGACGAATGATCCGATGGCCGCGGTGGCCAGGGCCTGGGCGGCTCTGCCGGCCTTGGCCATCTTGTTGCCCTCGATCGAGGTGATCACCGACGACGATTCGCCCGGAGTGTTCAGCAGGATCGACGTGGTCGACCCGCCGTACATGCCGCCGTAGAAGATGCCCGCGAACATGATGAACGCCGCACTGGGGCTGACGTTGTAGGTCACCGGCAGCAGCAGCGCCACGGTCATGGCCGGGCCGATGCCCGGCAGAACCCCGACCGCGGTGCCCAGTAGCACGCCGATGCAGGCGTACAACAGATTCATCGGGGTGGCGGCCTGCTCGAACCCCTGCAGCAGCCAGTCGAAGTTCTCCATCACAGAATCCCGTCCAAAATGCCTGCGGGCAGCGGAATTCCGAGCCCGGAGTAGAACCCGTAAAAACTCAGCACCGACAGCACCGCGCCGATCGCGATGTTGCGGACGTAATGCCGATTACCGAGGATGGTCGCGGCTCCACCGAAGAACAGTGCCCCGGCGATCGCCCAGCCCAACGGCTTGACCAGCACGATCAGCAACACGAACAAACCCACCAGCAGCCCGACGGTGCGCCAGTCCCCCGGCGAATTGGGATCGACGTCCTCGCCGGCGTCGGCTTCTCCGACTGACCCGCGGGGTATCGCGATCGCCAGGATGATCGCCAGCACGATCAGCACGACGCCGATGGCCACCGGGAAGAATTTCGGGCCAACGGGGTCGACCTTGGCGAAGCCCGCCGTCAGCGACAGTGCGTCGAAGATCAGGTAAGCCCCGACCGCGACCATCACCACACAGACGAGGTACTGGGCCTTGTCGACCGGTTTGGCGACTTCATCAGCTTGCGGTTCTGGTGCGGCGGTCATATCAGCCCCAACTCGGTGAGTGTCGACGAAACACGTTCGTCCTGGTCCTTCAAGAACTGTTCGAACTGCTCACCGGTGACGAACGCATCGGTCCAACCGTTCTTCACCAGCGCCTCCTTCCACTGCTGCGTGGCGTGCAAATCCTCGAGGGCCTTCAGCATGGCCTTCTTCGCGTCATCGGAAATGCCCGGCGGCGCAAGGACTCCGCGCCAGTTCGCGAAGGTCAGGTCGATACCCGACTCTTTGAGCGTCGGGGCGTCGACGCCCTTGATCCGCTCGTGGCTGGACACCGCAAGCACTCGCAGTTGTCCGGCCTCGATCTGGTCGATGAGTTCACCCGGGCTGGAGGTTCCGACGGTGATCTTCTTGCCGAGCAGCGCGGTCAGCAGATCACCGCCGCCGTCGTAAGTGACGAAGTTGACCGATTTCGGCTGGACGCCAACGGCCTTGGCCAGCTCCATCGGGAACAGGTGGTCGGGGCCGCCGGGTGACGAGCCGCCTCCGATGGTGACCTTCGACGGATCGGCCTTCCACGCCGCGACGAGATCGCCGATCGTCTTCAACGGCGAGTCGGCGGGCACGAAGACCGCACCGGGATCCTCGATCAGCTTCGCCAATGCGGTTGCGTCAGAAGCCTTTATCCGCGATCCGTTGGTGTAGGTGGCACCGACCACACCGAGACCCATCGTCATCATGAGGTCGTCGTTGCCCTTTTCGTTCATCAACCGCGCCATGGCAACCGTGCCGCCCGCGCCGATCACGTTGAACACCTCGACACGTCCGGTGATGTCGGTGTCTTCCATGATCTTCACCGCGGTACGCGCGGTCAGGTCATAGCCGCCGCCCGGGCTGTTCGGCACCATCATGCGCAGCCGGTGCAGCCCGCGTGAGTCGTCGTTGCGGGTCACCCCGCACCCGGTCAGCGCGAGCGCCGCGACCACCGTCAGGATCACCCCGAGCACCGTCGCCAGGTGTCCTCGTCGACACGTCATCAACCCGTCCCCAATCACTTGTGATGCTCAGCAATACTGAATCGTGACGTGACCCAGGTCACTGATGAGTTCGCAAAGGAAGTATTGGTCATTGAGTTCACGCTCGGCGCTAGTGCGCCTGCTGCGGGGCCGGAGCCTCGCCGGCCAGTTCCTGGCCTTCCAGCTGGTGGTGGTCGCGGTGGTGCTGGTCGCCGTCGCGGCGGTGTCGGTCACGCAGTCCACGCGTGAATTCCGCGACGTTCGGGGCCAACGCATGATCGCGGTGGCGGAGAACATCGCCTCGACACCGATCGTGCGGGACCGTTACAGCGATCCGTTCGCCGCGACCATCCTGGCCCCCGACGTGGATCGGGCGGTCGCCCTCTCGGGCGCCGAACTGGCCGAGATCATCGATCCGACCGGCACGGTGCGCGCGTCGTCGGATCCCCAGCGCCTGGGCACGCGGATCGACCTCGGGCCCACCCGCGCCGACGAAGGCCGGGCGTGGTTCGGCGACAGCGACATCGACGGCGCCCACAGCCTGGTCGGCCAGGTGCCGATCCTGGCGCCCGACGGCGATGTCCTCGCCATCGTGTCGGTCAGCGAACGGTATCCGTCGGTGTGGCAACTGCTCGGCGGGGCCGGCGAGCGCCTGCTGATCTACCTCGGCATCGGCGCCGCGCTCGGTCTCGTGGCCTCGTGGCTGCTGTCCCGACGCATCAAACGGCACACCCGCGGCCTGGAGGTCGCCGAGATCGCCGGCCTGGCCGATCATCGGGAAGCGTTGCTGCACAGCATCCGCGAGGGCGTCGTGGCGGTGAGCACCGACGGCGCCATCACGGTGCTCAACGACAGCGCGCAGGAATTGCTGGGTCTCGACGACAGCGCGGTCGGCCGCCGGGTGGACGACGTCGGCCTGGACCCGACGATCGCGGGGTTCCTGCTGGAAGGGGCCGCGGGCCGCGACGAGGACGACGTGATCATCACCACCAGAACACGGGTCCTTGCGCTGAACCGGCGCGCGGCGAGCAGCCAGGGTCAGCGCATCGGTACCGTCACCACGATGCGCGACAGCACCGAACTTGCCGCGCTGCAGGCGCAATTGTCATCGCACCGCAGTGTGACCGACACGCTGCGGGCGCAGACCCACGAGTTCGCCAACCAGCTGCACACCATCTCGGGGCTGACGCAACTCGGGGAGTTCGACGCGGTCCGCGATCTGGTGGGCACGCTCACCCGACGCCGCGCGGAGATCAATGATGCTGTGACCCAACATATTTCCGACCCAGCCGTGGCTGCGCTGCTGATCGCCAAGACCTCGCTGGCCGCCGAGAGCGGCGTCACCCTCATCCTGACCGGCGACAGTCACCTGGCGGCCCTCGACCCGGCCCTTGCCACCGACGTGATCACGCTGCTCGGCAACCTGGTCGACAATGCCGTGGACGTCTCGGTCGGGGCCGGGCCGGCACAGGTGCGCATCCACATCGATGATGCCCAAGGGCTGCTGCTGACCGTGGCTGATTCGGGTCCCGGTGTGCCCCAACACCTTCGGGAGTCCATCTTCTCGCGCGGTGTCACCTCGAAACCCGATGTCCCGGGTGGCCGCGGAATCGGCCTTGCGTTGGTGCGGTTGGTGACCGCCCAGCACGGCGGCACCGTCGAGATCACCGACAACCCCGGCGGCGGTGCGATGTTCACGGTCCGAATCCCGGAGGCCGCCCATGTATGACGTCCTGGTGGTCGACGACGATTTCATGGTCGCCGAGATCCATCGCCGATTCGTCGAACGGGTCGACGGATTCCGCACCACCGGCGTCGCGCGAACCGGAACCGACGCGCTGGCCGCGGTGGCCGAGCTGAATCCCGACCTGGTGCTGCTCGACGTGTATCTGCCCGACATGACCGGGCTGCAGGTTCTGCACCGGTTGCGGTCGGAGGGCAACCGCGTCGGAGTCATCATGATCACCGCGGCCCGCGAACTCGACACCGTGCGCGGCGCCCTGGACGGCGGCGCCGCCGACTACCTGATCAAACCGTTCGAATTCGACCAGCTGCGAGCCAAACTGCTCGCGTACGCGGCGCGTGCCGACGCCCTGGCGGCCGAGGGCGGCGCCGACCAGTCGATGATCGACGCCTTGTTCGGCGGCGGCGCCGCCGCCCCCAAGGCCGCGCTGCCCAAGGGTCTGGGCACCGAGACGGCCGGCCTGGTACTCGATGCCGTACGCGCCGCCGGGGAGGTCTCGGCAGCTGAATGCGCTGAACTCGTGGGGATTTCGCGGGTCAGCGCGCGCCGCTACCTTGAGTACTTCCTCGGTACGGGGGCGCTGGAGCTGCGGCTGCAGTACGGCACCGGGCGCCCGGAGCGACGCTACCGCGCGGTGGCCCCACCGACACTGAGGTAGCGCGCTACTCACGCATGCGGATTTCTGCCGGGGCACCATCGCAGTGGGGGTTGTTCAAGGGAAGGCTGCGATGACCACGATGACCGCGCCGACTATGCGACGCACCTACCCCGACGTGTTCGACGCGGGCCTGCCATCCGTCAACTACGAGCACGCCTCCGACCCGGAGGAAGCGCACCGGATCATCGCGCAGGCCCGCGGGCAGGCCCCGATCGCGATCGGACCGCACGGTCCGGAGATCCTCAGCTACCCGCTGGTGCGCGCCGTGCTGCGCGATGAACGCTTCGTCCCACCCAAGGGATTGTTTCTCGCCGCGCAGGGCGTCACATCGGGACCGCTGTGGGACCGTGCGGCGGCCAACCTGCTCAGCCTGAACGGCCCCGCGCATCACCGGCTGCGCCGGTTGGTGGCCAAGGCCTTCACCCCCAGGGCCGCCGAGCGGCTGCGTGGCACCTGTGTCGAGGTCATCACCGAGCTGACGGACCAGTGGGCGCCGATCGGCGCCTGTGATGTGGTGGCCGACGTCGCACGTCGCTATCCGATCCCGGTGATCTGCGCTCTGCTGGGTGCGCCGCCGAGCGACTGGGACCTGATTTCGGGATGGGCCGACGACATCTTCAAGATGTTCAGTTGGAATGTCGGCGGCAACGGGGCCGTCATCGAGCAGGCGGGCTGCGAATTCGACGAGTACATCGAAGCGATGGTGGCCGGGCGTCTGTTCACCCTCACCGACGATCTGCTCTCCGATCTGATCCGCGCGGAGGTCGACGGAGACCGGCTCACCCATGCCGAGCTGCTGATGCTCGCCGGTGGCGTGCTACTGGCAGGCACCGACACCACCCGCAACCAATTGGCCGCGGCGGTACAGGTGCTGTGCAAGCATCCTGCCGAGTGGCAGCGCCTGGCCGAATATCCCGAACTGGCACCGGTTTTCGTCGAAGAACTGATGCGGCACACGCCAATTGCGTTGAGCACCATCAGAATGGCCCGCGAAGATGTCGAACTCGGCGGCGTGACGATCCCTGCCGGAACCGTCGTCGTCGCCAATACCGCTGCGGCCAACCGTGACCCGGATGTCTATCCGGATCCGGACCGCTTCGACGTCACGCGCGAGCACCCGGCGGCAATGCTGACCTTCGGCGGCGGGGCCCACTATTGCCTGGGCTCACACCTGGCCAGGCTCGAACTCACCCAGGCCCTCACCGTACTGACCCGCCGGTGGCGCAACATCCGGCTCGATGGTCCGGTCCGGTGGAAGCCGCTGACCGGCGTCAGCGGCCCGGCCGTCCTGCCGGTGCGCTTCGACGCCACCTGATCAACACCAGCGCCCAGGATGTCAGCACCACCGCGAACACCGCCGCCTGGACCGGCAAAACCCAACTCGCCGGATACAGCACCCCGGTGATGTAGTGCGCGATGAACCCCGCAGATGGCAGCGGCGGCATCCCCGCGCGAGCTCGCGCCCACCGTTCCGCCGCGGTGAGCGGACAGGGCAAATCGAGTGCGACGCTGCCAAGACCCCACAGGACGGCCGCCACGTGCAGCGCGATCGTGCGCGGCCACCGGCACGCGATGAACCCGCCCAGCAGAAGATAGGCGATGAAGGCGAAGTGAATCGCGACGGTGAGGGCGACCAGCACCGAGTACACCGTCATGGACCCAGCCCCTGTTCACAGCGGCTCCGCGCGATAATGTGTGGCGTGACATCGAGAGTACTGTTCATCCGCGTCGACCCCACGGCACCCGAGGCGATGCTGGGCGAGGCGTTCAGCGAATGTGGTTTCGAGATCGACACATTCGACGTGGTGCCTGCCGACCGTCTTGATTCCCCGGTCGCCGACGTGCAGTTCCCAGATCTGACCCGCTATGACGTCGTGGTCGTGCTGGGCGCACGCTGGTCGGTGTACGACGAAAACCTGCGCGCCAGTTGGATGGGAACGTTGATGACCCAGCTGACGGAGGCCGCCGACGCGGGCGTGGGTCTGTTCGGTGTGTGCTTCGGTGGTCAGTTGCTGGCACAGACGTTCGGCGGGTCGGTCAGCAGGTCCGATGCACCCGAGATCGGCTGGTACGAGGTCGAAACCGACGATCCCGAGCTGATCCCGCCCGGTCCATGGTTCGAGTGGCATATCGACCGCTGGACGGTGCCGCCGGGGGCCACCGAGATCGCCCGCAACGGCAACGCATCCCAGGGGTTCGTGCTGGGCCGGGCGCTGGCCCTGCAGTTCCACCCCGAGCTCGATGAGACCGTGCTGGAGTACTGGCTGGCCGACGACCGCGACGGCCATGCCGGCATGGTCGGCCGGACCCACGACGAATTGCGCGTCGAGACAAAAGAACTCAGTGACGACGCAGCGCAGCGCGTCCGCGCGTTGGTACGCAATTACCTGACGCGGGTGGTCGGCGCGACTCCGCAGCCGTAGGGTGGTCACTGGAAGTTCAGATTCGCCATGTGTGCGTGGGGCAGCGTTACCCGGCACGATGCCGGGCGGGTGTTCCGGGACCGCCGCGAGGCGGGCCAGGTCCTGGCCCAGGAGTTGATGTCCTACCGCGGCCAGTCTGACGTGGTGGTGTTGGGCTTGGCCCGCGGCGGCGTGCCGATCGGCTGGGAAGTGGCGGCCGGCTTACAGGCTCCGTTGGATGTGTTCCTGGTACGCAAGCTGGGTGTGCCGCAGTGGCCCGAGTTGGCGATGGGCGCACTGGCCAGCGGTGGCGGAATCGTGGTCAACGAGCAGCTTGTGCAGCGGCTCGACATCAGTCGCCGGGAACTCGACGCCGCGATCGAGCGCGAAACGGCCGAACTGGCCCGGCGCGAGAAGGCGTATCGAGGCGGCCGCCCGCCCACGGAGCTGGCCGGCCGAACGGTGATTCTGGTCGACGACGGCATCGCGACCGGTGCGAGCATGCTCGCCGCGGTGCGGGCCGTGCGGGCCGCGCGCAGGCTTGTGGTGGCGGTACCGGTAGGGCCTGCGTCGGCATGTCGGGAACTCGCCCGGGAAGCCGACGAGGTGGTGTGCGCGAGCACGCCCACGGAGTTCTCGGCCGTCGGCCAGGCGTTCGCCGACTTTCACCAGGTCACGGATGACGAAGTGCGTGCCCTGTTGGCAACACCGACCGTGAGCGCCTCGGACTAGCTCTTGTGTTCCTCTGCCGCTTCTTCGGCGGTCGACTCGACGTCGTGCGCGGCGCTCTCGGTGGACTCGGTGGTTTCGTCCGATCCCGATTCAGCCGGTTCAGCCGATTTCTCCTCGGCGGTTTCGTCGGCAGGTTCTGCCTCGGCAGCCGGCTCGGCCTCAGCCTCGGCCGGCTCGTCGGGATAGTCCTCGACTGCGTCCTCGGTGCTCTCAGCAGCCGCCGGGGTCTCGTCGGCCGACTTCTCAGCCGCCCCACGTGAACGTTCCCGCAGCGCATCGACGATCAGCAGCACCACGCCGAGCACGCTGGCACCGATGCACACCCAGGCGATCAGCTCGTTGCTGGTCACCACGGCGGTCACCAGCGCGGCCAGACCGATGACGGCAAGCACCAGCGCAATGATCAGCATCAATCAACCCTAGCTAGGTAGTGGCCTGACGAACGGTCGCGTTCCGGTCAGGGGTTAGTTGTTGCCCCGGTTGAACTGGCCGAAACCACTGGCGTCGCTGTTGGCGCTGGAATCGACCGGCGCCGCGGAGCCGCGCTGACCGAGCTCTTCGAGCTGAGATTCCAGGTAGGTCTTCAGCCGCGTGCGGTATTCGCGTTCGAACGTCCGCAGCTGCTCCAGCCGGCCTTCCAGCACCGTGCGCTGCTGGTTGATGGTTCCCATGATCTCGGAGTGCTTGCGCTCGGCGTCGGCCTGCAGTGCGTCGGCCTTCTCCTGGGCCTGACGCAGCTGGGTCTCCGAGCGGGTCTGCGCGTCGGCCAGCATGGCGTCGGCGCGCTGCCGAGCCTCGGTGACCGTCGTCTCCGCCGTCTTGCGGGCATCACTGACCATGGCGTCGGCCTGTGCCCGTGCGTCGGCGAGCATCTTCTCCGACTCGGCCTTGGCCGAACCGGTGAGCCGGTCAGCCGTGTCCTGCGCCAGGCTGAGCACGCGCGCGGCACGGGCCGCGGTGTCCTCGTTGGTCGCCGTCGGGGCTACCGGCGCAGCCGGTGCCTCGTAGACGGGCTTCGGCGCGGGGGCCGGCTCCGGCTCGGGCTCAGGCTCGTAGAGCGGGATCGACTTGGTCGGCTGAGCAGCGCCACCACCGGAGCGCGCGGACGCCAGCTCGGAGTCGAGCTCGGAGACGCGCTGCCGGAGATCGGCGTTCTCTTCGATGAGTCGGGTCAGCTCATTCTCAACCAGATCGAGAAAGGCGTCGACCTCATCCTCGTTGTACCCGCGCTTGCCGATGGGCGGCTTGCTGAACGCGACGTTGTGGACGTCCGCCGGTGTGAGCGGCATTGTCTGCCCCCTTGGAGTCTTGGACCGTCAATCGATCTCGAAGTGTAGAGCCTGTTGTGTAGAGCCTTGTTTGGACGCAACTGGCGTCCATCCTGTCACACCAGAACCGGAGGTTGCAGTCGAGGCCAATTTTTAAGAACGAATTTCAATCTTCTCACGCGTTTTCGGCCACTCCGGCAAACGATCTCGGCGCAGGTGGAGCGCCGTGACCGGCCGGGTCAGCCTGCCGCCCCGAGCGCCAGTTGCATGCCGATGAACACGACGAGCAGCAGCACCATGATCGACAGATCCAGCCGCACGGCGCCGATGGTCAGTTGCGGGATGATCCGGCGCAGGAGCTTCACCGGCGGATCGGTGAGCGTCAGGATGACCTCCAGGATCACCACCGTCAGACCCTTGGGGTGCCAGTCACGACTGAACGACCGGATGAACTCGACAACGACCCGCGCGATGAGCAACAGCCAGAAGATGAACAGCGCGAAGAACAGGATCTCGAAGAGCAGCGACAACTGGGCCGACCTCACTCAGGCAGATGTATGACATTCGATACAGGTCGCCTCAGCGGTAGAACCGGCCGATTGTGCGACGCCGCCAGCCTACCCGGCCGCCGGATAGGTCCTGCGCACGCGAGGAGCTGCGCACGCCAGGACGCCGGCGGCTCGGGGAACTACTGGTAGGCGTAGAAGCCGGCCTCGGCGATCCGGCGGCGCTGCTCGGCGCTGACGTCGACGTCGGCGGGCGACAGCAGGAAGACCTTGGTCGCCACCTTGTCGAACGACCCCCGCAGCGCGAAGGCAAGCCCGGCGGCGAAGTCGACGAGTCGCTTGGCGTCGGCGTTGTCCATCGACACCAGGTCCATGATCACCGGCGTGCCGTCGCGGAACCGCTCGCCGATGGTGCGGGCCTCGCTGTAGTCCTTGGGGCGCAGCGTGGTGATCTTCGACAGCGGGCTGCCCGCCTCGAACAGCTCGGCCATGCGCCGGGGGTCCATGGCCAGCGCGCCGCGGGTGGAGCCGGCCAGTGTGCCCAAACGCTGTGCGGGACGCTCGAACTCACGCGGGGTACGCATGCGCGATTCGAACCGGGGCTCCTCCGCGTAGCCACCGCCCGGATAGCCGCCGCGGTAGGCAGGACCTTCGTCGAACTCCCGGCCCTCGTAGCCGTAGCCCTCGTCCTCGAAGCGCTCTTCACGCGGGCGCCGGGCATAGCTACGGGCGGCGCCACGGTCGTCGTCCTCGTAGTACTCGTCGTCGTAGTCATCCATCGGCGCCATGCCGAAGTAGGCCTTGACCTTGTGCAGTGTGCTCATCTCGGCGACCCTTCTGCTGACCGTGGGAGTTGTGGTGTCTGTGATGAAGATGTGACTGGTGTGACTACTGGTGGTGACGTTAGCGGCCGCTGTCCCATAAGCGCGGTACCGACACGCACACACGTCGAACCGTGTCTCACGGCGACCTCCAGGTCGTTCGACATCCCCGCAGACAGACCCAGGCGCTGCGGATAGTCCCGCTGCACCCGCTCCAACTCCCCTGCCAGCCGCGCGAAGGCCTCATCGGGGTCGACACCCAGCGGCGGTATCCCCATCAACCCGACGAACTCCAGCCCTTGCGCGGCCTGGGCCGCCGCGCAGAGTTCATCGACCAGAGCGGGCCGGCCGACGTCGACGCCGCCACGTTCGGTGTCCCCGTCGAGGCTGATCTGCAGGTAGACCCGCAGCGGCTCGGTGCGCGCACCGCTGTCCAGCGCGGCGATCGCCCCGCGGTCGAGCGCGCCCACGAGCCGGACGCTGTCGACGGAGTGCGCGGCGTAGGCCCAAGCGGCAACGGCGCGAGCCTTGTTGCGCTGGATGCTGCCCACCATGTGCCAGCGAATCGGCTCGCCGGGCAATTCCTCGCGCACCGTAGCGACTTTCGCGGCCGCTTCCTGTTCGCGGGATTCACCGAATGCGTGACAACCTAATCGGTGCAAAATGAGAATATCGGTGGCCGGAAAGAATTTTGTAATGGGAAGTAATTCGATCTCATTGACATTTCGTCCGGCCGATTCGGCGGCCCGCGCAAGCCGGGCCCGCGCGGCGCCCAGCGCGGTGGTCAGTTCACCGACTCGATCGGCGTCGCGCGACTGCTGCTCGGTGCTCATCGGCGGCTCGACTCCATCCACACCAGCGACGCAAGGCGTCCCGTCGGAGCATCCCGGCGATGACTGAACAACATCGGGTCATCGACCGTACAGCGCGGATCCACGTCGACCGCGCGGACGCCCAAATCCTTTAACTGCCGGGCTATTCCGGCCCGCAAGTCCAATCCCGGGGTACCCCGCCCCGTCGTGGTGCGGCTGCCCGGCAGGGCCGCCTCCACCTCGGCGGCCATCTCGGCAGGCACCTCGTAGTTGCGGCCGCTGACCGCGGGGCCGAGCAGCACGGACACGTCCTGGACGTGCGCACCACCGGCCACCATCGCTTCCAGGGTGCGCACCACGACACCCAGCTGTGCGCCCACCCGACCGGCATGGGCCGCGCCGATGACGCCCGCGCGCGCGTCGGCCATTAATACCGGAACGCAATCTGCCGTCACGACCGCCAATGCCAAACCGGGGGTGGTGGTCACCAAAGCGTCGGCATTATCGACCGCGGCACCCGATTCAGGCGCGGCAGTGACCGTGACGACGCGGTCCCCGTGCACCTGGTTCATCCAGACCACGGCGTCGGCCCCGATGGCCTTGGCCAGCCTGCGGCGGTTGGCCGACACGGCGGCGGGATCATCGCCGACGTGGTCGCCGAGATTGAAGGAGTCGAAAGGCGGGGCCGAGACACCACCGGCACGGGTGGTGGTCACCCGACGTATGCGAACACTCACAATCCCAGTATCCGAAGTCCGCAGTCGCGGGCCCGACTCAGTGCCGCATGAACGGCGGGACGTCGACATCGTCGTCAGCGATACCGCCGTCCCCGCCGATGCTGACCGTGGCCCCGTTGGTGTGCGCGGGGACGCTCACGGCATCCGTCGGCTCGAACAGCGACGTGGTCATCTTCCCGGAGCGGGCCGTCGCGATCGGCTGAGTCGGGGCCTGGCTGGGGCTGGTCACCGGCTTGCGACTGGGACCGGCCATGTCGAACCCGGCCGCGATGACCGTGACCCGGACCTCGTCGCCGAGCGAGTCGTCGATCACCGTGCCGAAGATGATGTTGGCCTCGGGATGGGCCGAATCCTGCACCAGGGAGGCGGCCTCGTTGATCTCGAACAGCCCCAGGTCGCTGCCACCCGCGACGGACAGCAGCACGCCCTGCGCACCCTCCATCGAGGCTTCCAGCAACGGCGAATTGATGGCGATCTCGGCGGCCTTGAGCGCGCGGCCGTCACCGCGGGCCGAACCGATGCCCATCAGCGCCGTGCCTGCACCGCTCATCACACCCTTGACGTCGGCAAAGTCGACGTTGATCAGACCCGGGGTGGTGATCAGATCGGTGATGCCTTGAACGCCGTTGAGCAGCACCTCGTCGGCGCTGCGGAACGCGTCCATGAGCGATACCGCGGCATCGCCCATCTGCAGCAGCCGGTCGTTGGGGATCACGATCAGGGTGTCGCAGCTCTCGCGCAGTGCGGTGATGCCGGCTTCGGCCTGATTGCTGCGGCGCTTGCCCTCGAAGGAGAACGGCCGCGTCACCACGCCGACCGTCAACGCACCGAGCTTGCGCGCGATGGTCGCCACGACGGGCGCGCCGCCGGTGCCGGTGCCACCGCCCTCGCCCGCGGTGACGAACACCATGTCGGCGCCGCGCAGCAGTTCTTCGATGTCATCTTTGGCGTCCTCGGCGGCCTTGCGACCCACTTCGGGGTCCGCGCCTGCGCCGAGCCCACGGGTGGAATCGCGGCCGACATCGAGCTTGACGTCGGCATCGCTCATCAACAGCGCCTGGGCGTCGGTGTTGATCGCGATGAACTCAACGCCCTTGAGGCCCTGCTCGATCATCCGGTTGACGGCGTTGACGCCGCCGCCGCCGATGCCAACCACCTTGATCACTGCCAGGTAGTTATGCGGGGGGGTCATGGATCGTCTTCCTCCCTGGTTGGGGTGTTCGTGACGCCGAACCCCTCTCCTGCAAACCCTCAACCTCAACCATAGGCTTAGAGTTATGTCAAGTAGTTCCGCGCAAACAGAACGGTAGGGGGCCAACCCGCGCGAACGCGTCAGGCGCGCCGACGCGCCGCGCGGCAATTTCTACTTGACCGTCGGAAGATCGGGGCTCGAGACGTCGTAGGTGTGACCGGGCTGAGTCAACAAAGCGGCCAGCTTCAAGGCCTTTTCGTCGGTCCGGTCGTTGGTGCCCCACACCACGATCCGACCGTCGGTGAGCGTCAACGTGATCGACGCCACGGACGGCGCGGCGATGCGGCCGACCTGCCCGGCCACGTCGGGCGGCAGGGCCAGCATCACCTTGAGTGCGGCCAGGGTCGGCAGATCGCTGGGCCCCGGGTTGTCGGTGTCGAGGTACGGCAGCGACAGCGGAGCGGGCCCGGTCGCGAAATCGACCCCGTCCCGGTCGAACAGGTGGGGGCCGTCCGGATAATCCTTGACCACCACCGGAACCCGCTCGACCACGGTGATTCGCAGCGTCGACGGATACTCCCGCTGCACCCTGGCGGTGGCGACCCGCCGGATCGCAGCCACCCGCTCGGCGACGGCGTCGGTGTTGACCTGCAACAGCGGGGTCCCGGACGGGACTTTCGCGGCGGCAACCACCTCTTCGCGGCTCACCGTCGAGAGCCCGGCCACCACCACATTGCGGGCCGACATGATGGGCGTGAAGTACAGCAAGAGCCCGATCGCCACCGCGACCACGCTCGCCAGCGCCGACCACAACAACACCTTGAGGCCCCGAATCGCGCCCGAGGCAGGCACTTTCACCGATTCACCGGCGGACCCGACCACCCGGCGTTTGGCTTCCCTGCGGGCCTGCTCGATGGCTATCGCGCGATCGCGGGCCGCGCGGCGCTCCTCGCGCTCGCGCCGTGCGCGGCGGCGGGGACCCTCGTAGTCTTCCGCTGCCGCAGGCGGCAAGTCGGACCCAGCTGCCGCAGGCGGCAAGTCGGACCCAGGCGCCGCAGGCGTCGGCTCGCCGTCATCCGGTCCCGCCTGCGCGGGTCCCTGTTCCTCGACGGCACCGGCCATTTCCGGATCAGGTCCGGTCACGACGTTTCCTGTCCGCCAAGCCCGCGGGGGGATTCCGATCCTCCTCGCGTGCGGGGAGTGCTGCGGTTCAACCTGATCTGCAACTCGGTGAGAATCTCGCTGCCCAGCATGGTCACATCCCCGGCGCCCATGGTGATCACCACGTCACCGGGCCGGGCCGAGGCCGCGACCTCGGCGGCCACCGCCGAGAAATCCGGGATGTAGGTCACCGGCACGCTGACGCGTCCCGCGACCGTGGCGCCACTGACCCCGGCGATGGGCTGTTCCCGGGCGCCGTAGACGTCGAGGACGAACACCTGATCGGCCGCGTCAAGGGCGGCGCCGAAATCGCCCGCGAAAGTCGCTGTGCGCGAATACAAATGGGGCTGGAAGGCGACGATCAGCCGACCGCCTGTCGCCGTCACGACGGAGCGGGCCGCCGCCAGCGTGGCGCGTACCTCGGTGGGATGGTGCGCGTAGTCGTCGAAGACCCGAACGCCGTCGGTGCTGCCGACCAGCTCGAAGCGTCGGCGCACACCCTCGAACCCGGCCAGCCCGTCGAGGACCGCTTCGGCGGGTGCGCCGACGGCCACCGCGGCCAGCACCGCTGCCAGTGCGTTGAGCGCCATGTGCCTGCCGGGCACCGCGAGCCGGATCGCCCGCGGATGCGGCTCGCCGGCCAGCTGGATGTGGGCCACCGCGCCGGTCCCCTGCTGATCCCAGCTGAGCAGCGTGCCGGCCAGGTCGTCACCGGCGCTGCCGTACCGCAACACTTTGATACCGAGTGCGTCCGTGCGGTCGGCGAGCGCGGCCGCGCCCGGATCGTCGGTGCACACCACCAGGGACCCGCCCGGCGCGATCCGCTCGACGAACGAGTCGAACACCGCGACGTAGGCCTCCTCGGTGCCGAAGAAGTCCAGGTGATCGGCCTCGATATTGGTCACCACGGCCACATCCGGGGTGTATTCGAGCAGTGAGCCGTCGCTCTCGTCAGCCTCGGCGACAAAGCAGCGACCACTGCCGTGATGCGCATTGGTGCCGGCCTCACCCAGCTCCCCACCCACGGCGAACGACGGGTCGAAACCGCTGTGCTGCAACGCCACGATGAGCATCGACGTGGTCGTGGTCTTGCCGTGGGTACCGGTGACCATCAGCGTGGTGTACCCGGCCATGAGCTTGGCCAGCACCACCGGCCGCAGGATCACCGGGATGCCGCGGCGGCGGGCCTCCACCAGCTCGGGATTGGTCTTGGGGATCGCCGCGTGGGTCGTGACCACCGCGGTGGCGCCACCCGGCAGCAGATCCAGCGACGACGCGTCGTGGCCGATCCGGATCTGCGCGCCGCGAGCCCGCAGCGCCACCACGCCGCGCGATTCCTTGGCGTCCGACCCCGACACCATGGCACCGCGATCCAGCAGGATCCTGGCCACACCGGACATGCCGGCTCCGCCGATGCCGACCATGTGCACCCGCTGCAGCTCGGCGGGCAGCGAATTGCCGTTCACTGCAGCTTCTTTCGTCCGTCGCGGGCCACATCGAGGGCGACCTGGGCCACCTTGCGCGCGGCATCGCGATGTCCCGACAGCGAGGCGGCCGCCGTCATCTCGGCCAGCCGGGCGTCGTCGGTCAACAGGCCGACGACGGTGTCGGCGACGAACTGCGGGCTCAGTTCGGCATCGTCGATGAGCATGCCGCCACCGGCGGCCACCACCGGTTGCGCATTGAGGCGCTGTTCACCGTTGCCGATCGGCAGTGGGACGTACACCGCGGGCAGACCGACGGCCGTCACCTCGGCCACCGTCATCGCGCCCGAGCGGCAGATGGCCAGGTCGGCCGCCGCGTACGCCAGGTCCATGCGGTCGAGATAGGGCACCGCCCGATACGGCGGCCGTTGCCCGCCAGGCGATTCCGGGAGATCGAGGGTGTTCTTGGGACCGTGCGCGTGCAGTACCGAGATGCCTGCCGCACCCAGTTGACCGGCCGCGCCCGCCACTGCCCGGTTGATCGACTGGGCCCCTTGGGAACCGCCGAACACCAGCAGCACCCTGGCGTCCTCGGCGAAGCCGAAATGGGCGCGTGCGGTCTGGCGCAGCGCCGCCCGGTCCAGTGACGTGATTGCCTCGCGGACGGGCATCCCGACCACCTCGACGCGGCGCAAGCCGGGATCGGGCACAGCCGAGAGCACCCGGCGCGCCGAAAGGGCACCCACCCGGTTGGCCAGCCCGGCGCTCGCATTGGCCTCGTGGATCACCACCGGCACCCGCCTGCGCCCGGTCAGCTTGCTGCCGCGGGCCGCCAGGTAGGCGGGCAGCGCGACATAGCCGCCGAAGCCCACCACCACGTCGGCGTCGACGTCGGCCAGCACGGCGCGGGTCTGACGGATCGCCGTGCGGACCCGCATCGGCAGCCGGGCCAGATCGCCCGACGGTTTACGGGGCAGCGGCACGGGGGTGATCAGCTCCAGGTCATAGCCCCGCTCCGGCACCAACCGGGTTTCCAGACCGCGTGCGGTCCCCAGCGCGGTGATCCGGACGTTCGGGTCGATGGCGCGAAGCGCGTCGGCCACCGCCATCGCCGGCTCGACGTGGCCGGCAGTGCCGCCACCGGCCAGGACGACGGAAATCGCCTGCTCGCTAGGTTCCGACATCCCCCGAGAAGCCTCGCTCACCCGTAACGCTGACCTTCCAGTGCTCGGGCCCGACGGCCCTGGTTCCGCTGGCCCGAACCATAGCGGACCGATGAGGATGCCGCCCCAACCGGCTGGTCGGCGCGGGTGCGATCAGACCGGCGCGCCGATCGATCGCCCGGCTGCGGCTTGCGCCGGTTGGCCACCGCCTTGCGGTCGGGGCGCCGGTCCACTCTCCGGTCCGTTTTGCGCTCAGGCCTGCGCTCCGGTTTGCGGTCGGCCTTTTGCGCCGGCTTGGCCTTGGCCTTGGTCTTGGCCTTGGCGGGCAACGCGGTGGCCTTGCGGGTGCGCAACCGGTCGCGGGCCGATTCCAGCCGGGTCGGGACATATGGCTCGGGCATCGGCAGCCGCAGCAGCCGGTTCACCCGGTCGTCGCGGCCTGCGCGCAGCGCGGCGACCGCCTCTGGTTCGTGCCGGGCCGCGTTGGTGATCAGGCCCATCATCAAAAGCGTTGTGGCCTGGGCTGATCCACCCGCCGATATCAGTGGCAGCTGCAGGCCGGTGATCGGCAGCAGGCCCACCACGTACCCGACGTTGATGAACATCTGGCCGACCAGCCACAGCGTGGTGGTCGCGGTGAGCAACCGCAGGAACGGATCGGCCGAGCGCCGCGCGATCCGCATACCGGTGTAGGCGAACAGCCCGAACAGGGCGAGCAGGCCGACCGCACCGACCAGGCCGAGCTCCTCCCCGATGATCGCGAAGATGAAGTCGTTGTGGGCGTTGGGCAGATAGTTCCACTTGGCGGTGCCCTGCCCGAGCCCGTCACCGAACACGCCGCCATTGGCCAACGCGAACCGCGCTTGGCGCGACTGATAACCCGAACCCTGGCCGTCCGCCGTGGGGTTCAGCCAGGACTGCACGCGATCCGACCGGTAACCGGCGGACACTGCGAGGACCGCGGCAGCCGCGACCGCCGCCATCAGAGACGTCACGAACACCCGCAGCGGAAGGCCCGCGTACCAGAGCAGACCGAGCAGGATGATGCCCATCGACACCGTCTGGCCGAGGTCCGGCTGGGCCACGATGAGCGCGAGCGCGACCACCGCGCCCGGCACCAGCGGGATCAGCATCTCGCGCAGCGATGCGTGTTCGAGCCGGCGCGCGGCCAGCAGGTGCGCACCCCAGATCGCGAACGCGATCTTGGCCAGCTCGGAGGGCTGCATCGAGAAGCCCGCGACCACGAACCAGCCGCGGGACCCGTTGGAGTACGTGCCGATCCCGGGGATCAACACCAGCACCAACGCCACGATCGTCAGGGCGAACACCGGGAACGCGAAGCGGCGCATCGTCTTGATCGGCACCCGCAAGACGACATAGAACGCGATGAAACCGACGATGGTCCACATCACCTGGCGGCCGAACACCGCCCACGGCGAGCCGTCCATGTCGTAGGAGTAGACGCCCGACGCCGAGAGCACCATGATCAGGCCGAGTGTCGTCAGCAACGCCGTGATCGCGATGATGAGGTGGAACGACGTCATCGGCCGGCCCAGCCAGGCCCCGAACCGCGTGCGCGGTTCTTTCACCGTCGCTGCCGATTCGGAGCTCCCCGCAGCCGGGTCGGCGGCGGGCGCGATGTCACTCTCCTTGCCCCGGCGCAACCGGTTGAGGATGTTGCCCACAGCAGTTACCCCGTGACAGCACGCACGGCTGCAGCGAACATGTCGCCACGCTGGCCGTAGCCGCTGAACTGATCGAAGGATGCTCCGGCCGGGGCCAGCAACACCGTGTCGCCGGGGCCCGCCAGCCGGCGGGCAGCGTCGACGGCGGCCGCCATGACAGCTTCGGAGACCGGCCGCTCCGCCACATCGATCACACGAGTCACATGATTACCAATAGACCCACTAGTCTCAAGCACCCCAGAATCCTCCCCCGTCACAAGCTCGACGACGGGGACATCGGGTGCGTGTCGCGATAACGCCTCGGCAACCGTTCGGCGGTCGCGCCCGAGCACAATCGCGCCTGCGAGCCGGCTCGCGACGTGTCGTACCAGCTCATCGACCGAAGCGCCCTTCAACAGACCGCCTGCGATCCACACCACCCTCGGGTAGGCAGTGATCGACGCCTGCGCGGCGTGCGGGTTGGTGGCCTTCGAATCGTCGACATAGCGCACCCCGTCGACGGTCCCGACCACCTCGGCCCGATGCCGGCCGACCCGGAAGGACGCGAGTGCTGCCGCGATGGCCTCGGGCGGTACGTCGACGGCGCGCGCCAGCGCCGCCGCCGCGAGCGCGTCGAGCACACCGACCGGACCTGCGACCCCTATGGTCGCCGCGTCAGCCAACTCGACGTCGTCGCCGAAGGCCCGGTCGACGAGCTTGCCGGCCCGTACGCCGAGCTCCCCCGGCGCAGGCTCGGCGAGCCGAAAACCCACCCGAACAGGGGCGGCGGCGGAACCGATCAGCCCGGCGGCAACCGGGTCGTCGAGCCCCACGACCGCCACCCGACCGTCGAGCACGCGGGACTTGTCCCGCGCATAGGCATCCATCGAACCGTGCCAGTCGAGATGATCCTCGGCCACGTTGAGCACCACACCGGCCTCGGGCCGCAGAGAAGGCGCCCAGTGCAGCTGGAAGCTCGACAACTCGACGGCCAGCACCTCGGCGGGCTGATCGAGTACCGCCAGCACCGGGTCACCGATGTTGCCGCACAACACGCTGCGTCGCCCCGCGGCCACGAGCATCTCGTGCAGCATCGACGTTGTCGTGGTCTTGCCGTTGGTCCCCGTCACCACCAGCCAGCGTCGCGGCGGGCCGAAGCATCCCGCGGCATCCAGCCGCCAGGCCAGCTCGACGTCACCCCAGATGGGCACGCCCGCGGCCGCCGCGGCCGCCAGCACCGGCGCACTCGGTGGGAAGCCCGGGCTGGTCACCACCAGCGCGTAGTCAGCGATCGCGGCGACGGCCCCGGCCGGATCCACCACCGCGACACCCTCGTCCGCGTACGTCCGCAACGCCTCGACGTTGTCATCGCACAGCGTGGCGGCGACGCCGAGCGGTGCCAGCACGGCCAGCACGGCCCGGCCGGTGATACCGGCGCCGGTGACCAGCACCGGCGCCCCCGCGGTCAACGGCGCGGGAAGTTCTCTGTCCTCCTCGCGTGCGGGGCGTCTTGTGTCCTCCTCGCGTCCGGGCCAGGCCGGCACGTCAGGCACGTCAGGCCCCGACAGCGGTCAGCCATTCGCTGTAGAACAGCGCAACGCCGAGTCCACAGGCGATCGCCGTCAGCAGCCAGAACCGGATGATCACCGTCGTCTCAGCCCATCCGACCAGCTCGAAGTGATGATGGAACGGCGCCATCCGGAACACCCTGCGGCCCGTCGTGCGGAACGCGAGAATCTGCACCACGACCGAGGTGACCTCCGCGACGAACAGCGCGCCGAGGACCACTGCGAGGATCTCGGTGCGGCTCATTACCGACAGGCCGGCGATGATGCCACCCAGGGCCAGCGAACCGGTGTCACCCATGAAGATCTTGGCCGGCGCGGCGTTCCACCACAGAAAACCGATGCAGGCCCCCGCCGACGCCGCCGCGATCAGCGCCAGGTCCAGTGGGTCACGCACGTTGTAGCAGCCCAGTCCGGGCGCGGTGGCACACGCATTGCGGAACTGCCAGAACGTGATCAGCACATAGGCCGCACAGACCATCGCCATCGCACCGGCGGCCAGGCCGTCCAGACCGTCGGTGAAGTTCACCGCATTCGACCACGCACTGACGATCACCACGCAGAACAGCACGAACACCCACGAAGCCAGCGTGACCGTCGCGATCTCGCGCACATAGGACAGTTCGGGGCTGGCCGGCGTCAGCCCGTCGGTGTTGCGGAACTGCAGGGCCAGCACGCCGAACAACACCGCGGCCAGCAGTTGACCGACCGTCTTGGCGGTCTTGTTCAGCCCGAGGTTGCGCGACCGCCGCAGCTTGATCAGATCGTCGAGGAAACCGACACCGCCGAGCATGGTGGCCAGGCCGAGCACGAGTAGGCCCGATGCCGACGGACCATCGCCGCCCATGGCCATGCCCACCAGGTGCGTGCCCAGATACCCCGCCCAGATGCCTGCGACGATGGCCACCCCGCCCATCGAGGGAGTGCCACGCTTCTTGGCGTGGCTGGCCGGGCCGTCTTCCCTGATCTCGTGGCCCAGCCCGCGCTTGGTGAACAACCGGATCAACGCAGGCGTCAGCAGAATCGAGACCGTCAACGCGATGCCGACGGCGATGAGGATCAGCTTCATCGGCTGCCCCCGGCGTCACCAGTGTCAACAGCGATGGCCTCGGCCAGCGCACCGAGCCCCGCCGAATTGGACGCCTTCACCAGCACCACGTCACCCGGCTGCAACTCGGCGCGCAAAAGCTCCAGTGCGGCATCCGCGTCGGCGACGATCGTCGACTCCGAACCCCACGAACCCTCCATAACCGCCCCGTGGTGCATGGCGCCCAACGACCTCCCGGTTCCGACGACGACGAGTCGAGAAACATCTAAGCGCACAGCCAGCCGGCCGATGCGATCGTGCTCGGATATCGCGTCCTCGCCCAACTCGGCCATCTCACCGAGCACCGCCCAACTGCGCCGCCGCCCGGTGCCGCCTTCCCCGGGTTTGTCACTGGCCATCCAGGCCAGTGCCTTCAGCCCGGCCCGCATCGAATCCGGGTTGGCGTTGTATGCGTCGTTGATCACCGTCACGCCGTCTGCCCGGGTGCTCACCTGCATGCGGTGCCGCGACACCGGCCCGGCGCCCGCCAGCGCCTCGGCGACCTGCTCCAGCGTCGCCCCGCACTCGAGGGCCACCGCCGCCGCGCTCAGCGCATTGGAGACCTGATGGTCACCGTGCACGGCCAAGGCGACATCCACCTGTCCGCCGGCGGTATGCAGCGTGAACCGCGGACGGGCCAACTCGTCGAGGGCGACGGGGCCTGCCCACACGTCCACCGTCGTGCCCGGCTCGCGCGACACCCGCACCACCCGCGCGTCAGTCAGCGCGGCCATCGCCGCCACCGCGGTGTCGTCGGCATTGAGCACCACCACGCCGGAACTCGGAACCGATTGCGGCAGTTCACCTTTCGTCTGCGCGATGACCTCTCGTGAGCCGAACTCACCCAGATGCGCGGTGCCGACATTGAGCACCACGGCGATCGACGGCCGAGCGATCGCGGCCAGCGCCGCGATGTTGCCGGGGTGCCGCGCCGACATCTCCAGGATCAGGTAATCGGTGTCCCTCGTGGCGCGCAACACCGTCCACGGATGGCCGAGCTCGTTGTTGAACGACCCCGGCGGAGCGACCACCTCCCCCAACGGGGACAGCACCGCCGCCAGCAGATCCTTGGTGGAGGTCTTACCCGACGACCCGGTGACCCCGATGATCTGCAGCCCGCCCTCGACCAACTCGGCGGCCACCGCGGCAGCCAGCCGAGCCAACGCCGCCAGCACCGCCGCCCCCGAACCGTCGGTGTCGTGTTCGAGCGCACCCGAGGCCGCGTCGGCCGTGCCGGGTTCAGGCCGCACGACGATGGCGGGTACGCCCACCGGCCGCGCGGCGAGCACTGCGACGGCACCTGACGCCACCGCGGTCGCCGCGAAGTCGTGGCCATCCGACCGCGCGCCCGGCAGCGCCAGAAACAACCCACCTGGTCCGACCGCACGCGAATCGAACTCCACGGTGCCGGTGACCCGCGTCTGTTCCGCCTGCTCGGCGGTGATGTCGGCCAGCTCCCCGCCCACGATCTCGGCGATCCTGGCGACAGTCATCTCGATCATGCGCCCGACTCCCCTGGCTCCCCGACCCGCTGTGCCCCTGTCTTCAACTTCTCCAGTGCCGCCGCCAGCTCGTCACGATCGTCGAACGGGCGGGTCTGGCCACCGCTGGTCTGCCCGGACTCATGGCCCTTGCCCGCGATCAACACGATGTCGCCGGGCCGCGCCCAAGCCACGGCGTGCTCGATGGCCGCCCGCCGGTCGCCCACCTCGACCACCTGGGCGTCTCCGGCGACCGCGCCGGCCATGATGGCGGCCCGAATCGTCGCGGGATCCTCGTCGCGCGGGTTGTCATCGGTAACGACCACCAGATCGGCCAACTCGGCCGCCACCCGACCCATCGGCTCACGCTTGCCTGCGTCCCGGTTGCCGCCCGCCCCGAACACCACGGCCAGCCGAGCCGTCGCTGCGCTCGCCCGAGCCATTTCCCCCGTCGCTGCGCTCGCCCGAAGCGTCTGCAGCACCGCCTCAAGCGCACCCGGCTTGTGGGCGTAATCCACGAGCGCCAGGAACGGTTGCCCTCGGTCGATGGCCTGCAGCCGGCCCGGGACAGCCGCGTTGCGCAGCCCGGGAGCCGCCTGCTCAGGCGAAACCCCGACCGCGTCGAGCAGGGCCAGGGCCAACGCGGCGTTGGCCACGTTGTAGCCGCCGGGCAGTCCGATGCCGAGTTCGTGGTGCACACCGGCGGGGTCGGCCACGGTGAATTCCTGAGCGCCGGCGCCCGTCGCCGCGACCGCTTGCACGGCCCAATCGGCGGGACGACCGGTCGCACTGACCGTCACCGGGTTCTCGGCCCGCTCGGCCATGGCCTGTCCGGCCTCGTCGTCGACGCAGATCACGGCCGCGGCCGCGTGATTCGGCGAGGTGGGATCGAACAACCGGGCCTTGGCCTCGAAGTAGTCCTGCATCGTCGGATGGAAATCCAGATGATCGCGTGAGAGGTTGGTGAACCCGCCGACGGCGAACCGCAGCCCGTCCACCCGCCCGAGCACCAACGCGTGGCTGGACACCTCCATCACCACGGTGTCCACTCCCTGCTCGACCATGACGGCCAGCAGCGCCTGCAGATCGGGTGCCTCCGGCGTGGTCAACGCGCTGGGCAGGTCGTTGCCGTCGATGCGGACTCCGACTGTGCCGATCAGGCCCGCCACCCGGCCCGCAGCCCGCAGACCCGCCTCCACGAGGTATGTAGTTGTCGTCTTGCCCGAGGTCCCGGTGACACCGATGACCCGCAACCGGTCGGCCGGATTGCCGTACACAACGGCCGCCAGGTCGCCGAGCACAGACCTCGGGTCCGGATGGATCAGTACCGGCACGCCGGGCGGGTCGGCGAGTTCGGCGACCCCACTCGCGTCGGTCAGCACCGCCACCGCGCCGCGCGCCACCGCGTCGGCCGCGTAACGCGCGCCGTGGGCGGCCGAACCCGGCAACGCCGCGAACAGGTCGCCGGGCCGGGCATCCTGGCCGCGCAGCGTCACTCCGGTCACCCGGAGCTCGGGTAATCCGGACGCACCTGAGGGAACAGCCTGGATCTGTGCGGCGAGCGACGCGAGAAGTTCGCCGGCGGAATGACTGGGACGCGGCTTCATGGCCCTGCCACAGTACCTACCGCCGATCCGGCGAGCCGTCAGGTCGCCTGCAGCGTCAACCGTGGACCGGGATCCGCCGACAGCGGCACATTGTGGCGCTGCAGCAGCCACGACGCGATGTTGTGGAACAGCGGCGCCGCCGACGAACCCGGCGCGCCGTCGGCCGCGCGCTGCGGCGCGTCCATCATGATGCCCACCACATAACGCGGATCATCCGCAGGAGCCATGCCTGCGAAGGTGATCCAGTAGACGTTGTCGAAGTAGCAGCCGCAGGCCGGGTTGATCTGCTGGGCGGTGCCCGTCTTGCCCGCGATCTGGTAGCCCTCCACGGCTGCCTGCGGACCCGTGCCCTGCTGGTAACCCATGGGATCGCGCTGCACGATCGCCCGGAACATGTTGCGGACCGTCCGTGCGGTTTCCGGCGACACCACCCGCACGCCGTCGGGACGCGGCTCGTCCTTGACGCTGCCGTCCGAGCTGACGGTCGACTTGATGATCCGCGGCGGGATCCGGACGCCGTCGTTGGCGATGGTCTGGTACATCGAGGTCATCTGCAGCAGCGTCATCGAAAGGCCCTGGCCGATAGGCAGGTTCGCGAACGAGCTGCCCGACCACTGGTCGATGGGCGGCACCAGCCCGGAGCTTTCACCGGGCAGGCCGACGTTGGTGCGCTGCCCCAGCCCGAACTTGCGGACCATGTCGTAGAACTTGTCCGGCCCGATCCGCTGGGCCAGCATCAGCGTGCCGACGTTCGACGACTTACCGAACACCCCGGTGGTCGTGTACGGCATCACGCCGTGATTCCAGGCGTCCCGCACGGTGACCCCGCCCATGTTGATCGAACCCGGAACCTGCAGCACCTCATCGGGATTGGTCAGGCCAAGCTCGATTGCCGTGGACGCCGTGATGATCTTGTTGACCGAACCCGGCTCGAACGGCGAGGACACCGGCAGGTTGCCCATCTGCCGATCGCCCTGCCTGCCGATGTCCTGCGACGGGTCGAACGTGTTGTCGTTCGACATCGCCAGCACCTCACCGGTTTTCGAGTCCAGCACCACCGCGGACACGTTCTTGGCGCCGGAAGCGTCCTTGGCCATCTGTACTTGCTGCTGCACGTAGTACTGGATGTCGTCGTCGAGGGTCAGCTGCACAGTGGAACCGTTGACCGCGTCGTGGCGGTTGCGGTAGCTGCCAGGAATCACCACACCGTCGGAACCGCGGTCGTAGGTGAGCGAGCCGTCCGAACCGGACAACTCGGCGTCGAGCGAATCCTCCATACCGAGCAGTCCGTGACCGTCCCAGTCGATACCGCCGACGATGTTGGCGGCCAGCGCCCCACCGGGGTACTGACGCAGGTCCTGACGTTCCGCGCCGACTTCGGGGAACTTGTCCATGATGGCGCTGGCGACCGCGGGATCGACCGCACGTGCCAGATACACGAACGTGTCGTCACTCTTGAGCTTGCGCAGCACGGTCTTCGCGTCGGGCTTGTTGTTCAGCCGGGCCGCGACCTCGTTGGCGATGTCGGAGAGCCTGCGATCGGGATCGGGCGCCTTCGGTGACTTGGCCTTGGCCTCGGCCAGTTGCTTGCGGACCCGGACCGGCTGGAAGGTCAGCGCCTTGGCCTCGATGGTGAAGGCCAGCTTGTCGCCGTTGCGGTCGATGATGCTGCCGCGCAGCGCCGGTTCGACATCGGTGACCTTGAGCTGGCTGGCCGCCTCGGCCCGCAGCCCCGCCGCGCGCGGAACCTGAAGGCTGAACAGCTGTGCCACCGCAATGGCCAGCACAGAGAAGATGACAATGTTGCCGGTCCGGTGACGGAACATGAATGATGCACTGCCCGAACCACTTTCCGTGGCGACTCGGACACGCCGGGCTCGCGCCGGACGCCCCTGGCCGGTCGGGTCCGCCTTCTTGGGCGGCTGCTGCCGCCCCCTCATGCCGCCGGTGCGGGGACGGGAACGGGGGCCGCAACGGCCTGTTCGGCACCTGGGACCGGGCCCGCGGGCAACGGCACCCCTGGCACCGGCGCCGCAGGCACGGGCGCGGGTGCGGCCGCGACCGATGGGGCCTCGGGAGGGGGCGCCAGTGCGGGCACCGGTGCTGCAGGCACAGGTGCGGGCACCTCGGCCGGCGGCGCCGCGGGCGGTGCGGCGACCTGCGGCGCGGACGCGGGAAGCGGGGCCGGAACGGCGCCGGGCGCCGCCGGTGCGGCCAGCGGCTGACCGGGTAGTTGCCCGGGAACCGGTTGACCGGGTAGTTGAACCGGCTGGCCGGGCAGCACCTGGCCGGTGGCGGGCATGTGCACGGTCACCTCGCGGGGATCGACCACTCGCGGCGCGGGAGGTGCGGGTGGCGGCGTGGTCGGGTCGGGCAGCGGAACGTTCATCGGAGGCGGCGGTACGCCTTCGGCAGGCTTGGGTGTGCCCACCACGGTCCAACTGCCGGTGGGGTCCTGCACCAGGTGCGCGGTGTCGCGCGACGGAATCATGCCCAGGTTGCGGGCGGCCTCAGCCAGCGCGGGAGCGGCCTGCGCTTCGAGTACATCCCGTTCCAGCGCCTCTTTCTGCTGCTGCAGGCCCTGCGTCGTCTGCCGGGCGTGGCCCAGCTGGTAGGACCGCTCGGCCGAGCCGGTGGACAGCCACAGCGTGACGCCCAGCCCGAAGCCCAGCGCTGCGATCACGAGGGCGACGAACGGAACCCTGGAGATCAGCTCGCGTGGGTTCAGTTCGATCGAAGCCAGCCTGACCAGCAACCGCTCTCGCAGTGGCGGGCGAACGACCTTGGGCGCCTTGGCTTTCCGGGCCTTTGCTCGCGCCTTGGCCTGGCTGGCACTCTTGGGACGCGCCGGCTGGGTCTTGGGCCGCGGGATCGGACCGGTGGCCGGCGCCGAACGGGCGCGCCGCTGGTCGACATCGGGCCTGCGGGTGCGGGCGCGGGGCGGCGCCTCGGTAGCGCGTCGGGCCACGGCCCGGCCCGGCTTGCGTGCGTCGCGTCGACGCTTGCTCTCAGACGCCGGTGCAGGTCGCTTCGTCTTCATGAGTTGCCCCTTCCCCCAACCTTTTCGAGTGCTCGCAGCCGCACCGGGGCACTACGTGGATTACGTTCGATCTCATCTGCGCGGGCCCGCTCGGCGCCTCGGGTCAGAGTCACGAATTCCGGTTCGTGCCCAGGCAATTCGATCGGCAGGCCAGGCGGCGTCCGCGACGCCGTCGCGGTGGCGAACGCGTTCTTGACGATCCGGTCCTCCAACGACTGGTAGGCCATCACCACGATGCGCCCCCCGGGCCGCAACGCCGCCAACGCGGCAGGCACCGCGGCGCGTAACGATTCGAGCTCACCGTTGACGGCGATGCGCAGGGCTTGAAACGTGCGTTTGGCCGGGTGTCCGCCGGTCCGTCGCGCCGGGGCCGGGATGGCTTCGTAGAGCAGCTCGACCAGTTCGGCCGTGGTCTCGAAAGGCTTCTGGGCACGCCGCCGGACAATCTTGTCGGCGATCCTGCCAGCGAATCGCTCCTCGCCGAAGTCCCGCAGCAGGCGCGCCAGGTCCTTGGCGTCGTACGTGTTGAGGATTTCGGCGGCGGTGAGGCGCGCATCGGGATCCATCCGCATGTCCAGTGGCGCATCAACCGAGTAAGAGAAGCCCCGCTGCTTCTGGTCGAGTTGCATCGATGACACGCCCAGGTCGAACAACACACCGTCGACCCGGTCCACCCCGGCCTCGGCCATGGCTGCGGGTATGCCGTCGTAGCGCGTGCGCACAAACGTCACCCGGTCGGCGAACGGCGCCAGCCGCGCACCGGCGATGGCCAGGGCGTTAGGGTCTCGGTCCAGCGCGATCAGCCGCAGACCCGGAAACTGGGTGAGAAAACGTTCGGAGTGCCCGCCTGCACCCAGGGTGCCGTCGATGAGCACCGCCTCGGATCCATCTGTGTGACGACGGGTCAGCGCGGGGCTGAGCAGTTCGACACAGCGGTCCAGCAGGACTGGGATATGACCGTGGTCACCCACGTTCGCGTCCACACCAACACCTCCGCTATGGCCTGCCCCTGCGACGAGGTCTCTGTCCGAACCCTTGGACCTGGCGTTGGGGAAGTACGCCAGGGCCGGCTCGGGCAGAGGCCACGCCGCACGGGCCTCGTTCGGGTCAGCATCCGAATCAAATGATGTCGCGCAGAGTTTCATCAGTGGCCGCGGAGAAGTTCTCTTCGTGGATCTGCTGGTACTCCTGCCAGGCTTGGGCGTCCCAGATCTCCAAATAGTCGACGGAGCCGATCACAACGCAATCCTTGGAGAGGTTGGCGTAGCGACGGTGATCTGCCGACAGGGTGATCCGGCCCTGCGCGTCGGGGTGCTGCTCATCGGTTGCGGCGGCCAGGTTACGCAGGAACGCACGAGCTTCCGGATTGCTCCGGGAGGCCTGTGAAGCGCGTCGGGCCAGCTTTTCGAACTCGTCGCGCGGGTAGACGGCGAGGCTGTGATCTTGGCTTTTGGTGACCATCAGTCCTCCTGCCAGCGCGTCGCGGAACTTGGCGGGCAGCGTCAGCCGCCCCTTGTCATCGAGCTTGGGCGTGTAGGTGCCCAGAAACATCTGGCCACCTCCCACACGGGGTTCCGGTTTCCCCGCTGGCCGCCACTTTACCCCACAATCCCCCACTTTGCTCCAATTGATGGCATGAGTTGGTTGCAACGCCCCACACTCGGCTGCAAAGTGCTGGTGGTTTCGCGCGCATCACCCGCCGTCATCCATCAACCGGCAGAAAATCCGCAGGTCGATAAGCATGCGGCAGAAGTGGGGCGCAGTGGGGGAAATGCCCACGCATGACCCCGTGCTGGCGTGTCGCGGACCGGCCAGAGACACAAAAAAGGGGTAGCCCATGTGGGCTACCCCTGGAACCAGTCCCGGCTTACTCGTCGAAACGCCTGCGGAAACGGTCTTCCATCCGGTTGGTGAACGAACCACCACGCTGACGGCGCTGCCGCGGCGCTCCAGGTGCCGCAGCCGAGCGATCACGCCCGCCCGTGACACGCGGGCCCGTGATGGCGAACACCACGCCGGCGAACATCACCACGAAACCGAGGACCGACAGCACCGGGAAGCCGCCAATCATGGTCGCCTTGACGGCGACACCGACGACAAGCATCGCCAAACCGAGGACGAAAAGGAGAGCACCCTGCAGCCTGCGGCGCGCCGAGGGCGCGCGTAGAGTCCCACCACGAACGCTCGACGCGAACTTGGGGTCCTCGGCATAGAGCGCGCTCTCGATCTGATCGAGCATGCGCTGCTCATGATCGGAGAGTGGCATTCGTCCCTCCTTGCCGACGCCGCCGTCGCATTGTCCGAAGTAGTCTGTCCAAATTCTTCGATGCCCGTTCATCACGGACACCTAACAATGATGATACGAGGTCGATCCGAGCCGTACCACCTAGTTCGCCGTCGATTGTATGTCGTTGGGCACACCGGGGACCGGGCACCTCGCCGCCCGGATAATGACTTCGATAATCGACGTAACGACAGCCGCCGGGAGGCTACCGAATTGGCGATGTATCTCATCGATCTGTCGCCGGACGACATGCAGCGCCGGCTTCCCGATGCGCTGCGCGTATACGTCGACGCCATGCGATACCCCCGCGGCACCGAGGAGCAGCGCGCGTCGCTGTGGCTCGAACACACCCGACGGCTCGGATGGAAGGGCGTGGCAGCCGTCGAGGTCGACGATTCAGCGCTCGGGCCCGACGTCACGCCCAGCACCGACGAACTGGCCACTGCCCCACTGCTGGGCATCGCCTACGGCTACTGCGGCGCGCCCGACCAGTGGTGGCAGCAGCAGGTGGTGGCAGGCCTGCGTCAGGTCGGCGCCGACCCTGCACACATCGCCGAGCTGATGAGCAGCTATTTCGAGCTCACCGAACTGCACATCGAGCCCCGCGCCCAGGGCCGTGGGCTCGGCGAAGCCCTCACCAGGCGCCTGCTCGCCGGGCGCGGAGAATCCCACGTGTTGTTGTCGACGCCGGAGATCAACGGGGAGGCCAACCGCGCGTGGCGGTTGTACCGCCGATTGGGATTCACCGACGTCATCCGCGGTTACCACTTCGCCGGAGACCCACGTGCCTTCGCCATCCTCGGCCGCGCCCTGCCGCTGTGATCCTCGCCCCATCTGGCACGATGACCAGGTGCGCAAGAACCGACTACCGGCACTGCTGATCTTGGTGTTGCTGGTGTTGCCGATGGCGGTGGGTTGCGTCCGCGTGCGCACGTCGCTGACGGTCTCGCCCGACGACCGCGTTTCGGGCCAGATCATCGCCGCTGCCAAACCCCGTGACGCGAACGACAAGGGCCCGCAGCTGCTGAACAACCTGCCGTTCGCCACCAAGGTCGCCGTCAGCCCGTACAGCCGCGACGACTACGTGGGCTCGCAAGCGGTGTTCTCCGACCTCAGCTTCTCCGAACTACCGCAGCTGGCCGGGATGAACCGCGATTCCGCGGGCGTGGACATCTCCCTGCGACGCGCCGGTGAGCTCGTCATCCTCGAAGGACGCGTCGACCTCACCACGCTCAACGACCCGCAGGCCGACGTGTTGCTGACCGTGTCGTTCCCCGGCGAGGTCACCTCCACCAACGGCTCGCGGGTGAGCTCGTCGATCGTCGAGTGGAAACTGCGGCCGGGCGTGGTGAGCACGATGAACGCGCAGGCCCGCTACACCGATCCCAGCGCCCGCTCGTTCACCACCGCCGCCATCTGGCTCGCGGTGGGCGCGTTCGTGGTCGCCGGTGTCATCGGGGCGCTCGCCTGGCAGAGCCGGGACCGCACGCCCAAACCAGGCGAGCCCGTGACCACGCGCGACTGACGAACCGTTCCTGAAAAGACCGCAGCAGGCTCTACGCTGAAGGCACCGCGGGGGGCGCGATCACACAACGAAAGGGGTAGGGCGCTGAGCGTGGATGCAGCGGCACCATCGGCTGCGGAGTTGGCCGGCGCCGTCACCGAACAGTTGCGCGAGTACCTGCACGAACGCCGGCAGGACTGCGCCTACATCGGCACCGATTACGCGGAGCTGACCGCGGCCCTCGAAGAATTCGTGCTGCGCGGCGGCAAGCGGGTGCGGCCCGCGTTCGCCTATTGGGGTTGGCGCGCCGTCGCCGATACCCCGGACACCCCGGCCGACGCCGGTGTCCTGCGTCTTTTCGCGGCCCTGGAACTACTGCAGGCGTGTGCGCTGGTGCACGACGACGTGATCGACGATTCGGCGACCCGGCGCGGCCTACCCACCGTGCACCGCATCTTCACCGAGCGGCACCGCGAACGGCACTGGCGCGGATCCTCCGAACAGTTCGGCCTGTCGGCCGCGATCCTGCTCGGCGACCTCGCGCTGGCATGGGCCGACGACATCGTGGCCACTGCCGAGCTGCCCGCCGACGCGCGGCTGCGCGTCCAGCAGGTGTGGGCACACATCCGCACCGAGGTACTCGGCGGCCAATATCTCGACATCGTCGCGGAATCCAGCGGCGCCGAAACCGTGGCCTCCGCGATGAACGTCAACACCTACAAGACGGCGTCCTACACCGTGGCCCGGCCCCTGCAACTGGGCGCCGCCGCTGCCGCCGACCGGCCCGATGTGCAGGAGATCTTTCACCGCATCGGCAATGACCTCGGCGTGGCGTTCCAGCTGCGCGACGATGTGCTCGGCGTGTTCGGGGACCCCGCGGTGACCGGTAAACCCTCCGGCGACGACCTGAGGTCAGGCAAGCGCACGGTACTGCTCGCCGAAGCGCTCGAGCTGGCCGACAAGACCGATCCCGTCGCGGCCAAACTGCTGCGCACCGCCGTCGGCACCGACTTGACCGATGTCCAGGTCCGCGAGCTGCGCCTTGCCATCGAATCGGTCGGAGCACTGGCTGCCGTTGAGGAGCACATCGGGATGCTCACCAGGCGTGCGCTCGAGGTGCTGACCGCGGCCCCCGTGCACGCCCCGGCCAAGGCCGGCCTGGCCGAACTCGCGCGGCTCGCCGCCAACCGGTCGGCATGACCGCACAGACCGCCCCTCAGACCTCGAACAGCGGTTTGATGCACCATATTTCGCGCCTCGTCGGGTTCGCCATGTCCCCGCAGGGGGCCCAAGCGAGGCTGGGTTTCCTCGGCGCGGTGCTGCTGACCATCGGCGGGCTCGGCGCGGGCAGTACCCGGCTGCACGATCCCCTGCTGGAGTCACTGCACCTGTCCTGGTTGCGGTTCGGCCACGGCCTGGTGCTCTCGTCGGTGCTGTTGTGGGTCGGCGTTGCCTTGATGCTGATGGCCTGGCTGTGGCTGGGTCGACGGGTGATCGACCGCACCGCAACCGAATACACCATGGTGGCCACCACCGGATTCTGGCTGGCTCCGCTGCTGCTGAGCGTGCCGCTGTTCAGCCGGGATACCTATTCGTATCTGGCGCAGGGCGCCCTGCTGCGTGACGGGCTCGACCCGTATGTGGTTGGCCCGGTGGACAACCCGAACTCCTTGTTGGACGACGTCAGCCCGATCTGGACCACGACCACCGCGCCGTACGGGCCGGCCTTCATCCTCGTCGCGAAGTTCGTCACCATGCTGGTCGGCAACGACATCGTCTCGGGCACCATGTTGTTGCGGCTGTGCATGCTGCCCGGTTTGGTGTTGCTGATCTGGGCGTCGCCGCGCGTCGCCCGCCACGTCGGAGCCAACGGTGCTGCGGCGCTGTGGATCTGCGTACTGAACCCGCTGGTGATCATTCACCTGATGGGCGGCGTGCACAACGAGATGCTGATGGTCGGGCTGATGATGGCCGCGATCGCGCTGACGTTCGCGGGCCGCCCGGTGTGGGGTGTCAGCCTCATCGCAGTCGCCGTCGCTGTGAAAGCCACGGCCGGACTTGCCCTTCCATTCCTGGTCTGGGTGTGGATGCGGCAGCTGCAAGAACGCCGCAACCTACGCCCGGTACGCGCGTTCGCGATCGCCACGGCGGCATCCGCGCTGATCTTCGTCGCGGTGTTCGCCGTGTTGTCACTGGCGGCCGGTGTCGGGCTGGGTTGGCTGACCGCGCTGGCAGGCTCGGTCAAGATCATCAACTGGCTGACCATTCCGACCGCGGCATCCAACCTCATCAACGCCGTTGGCGGCCTGCTCTTCCCGGTCAACTTCTACGCGGTGCTCGAGGTCGCCCGGATCATCGGCATCGTGGTGATCGTGGTGGCGTTGCCGTTGCTGTGGTGGCGGTATCGGCACACCGACCGCGAAGCCCTCACCGGTATCGCCCTGGCGATGGTCGTCGTGGTGTTGTTCGTGCCCGCGGCACTGCCCTGGTACTACACCTGGCCGCTGGCCGTGGCCGCCGCGTTGATCCAGACCCGGCCCGCGATAGCGGCGGTCGCCGGGTTCTCGACCTGGATCATGGTGATGTGGAAGCCCGACGGCGCCCACGGCATGTACCAATGGGCGCACGTGCTTCTCACCACGGCGTGCGCTGCCGTGGCCTGGTATTCGCTGTACCGGGCGCCCGAACCCGACGCCGCAACGGCCGACGAACCCGAACCTGCCGCTGCCTAGTTTGGCCGAGCGCGCGTGTCTGTCCCTCGACACGCGCGCTGGCAGTGCAACGGGGTCAGTACGCCATCGCCTGGGCCCGGCGGACCACCTCACGGGCCTGGTGTGAATGCAGCGCGTCGACCGGGCGCGCGTTGGCCTGCCGGTCGGTCGAGCCGTCACGGCTGATGGTCAGCGACTCATCGGGCGTGAACAACCAGCGCACGATCTCGGTGCTGCGATAGCCACCGTCATTGAGCACCACGAGCAATCCCGGCAGGGACTTCACCACATGCCCTGAGGAATCGAAGAAGATCTTGGGCACCACGAGCACCCCGTCGCGGCGCACCGCGATGAGGTGACCTTCACGCAATTGTTGGTGCACCTTGGTGACGGATATGCCGAGCATGTCGGCGACAGTAGGAAGGTCGTAGACGGCCTCGCCGGGATCCAGAACGTCATCGGCGGCCGGAATGCTGCTCACCGCACTGATTCTAGGACTACCCGGGCGGCTCGTAACATGTGTTCGGTGGAGGCGCACCAGCAATCGGACCCGCTCGTCGGCACCGTGCTGGATCGGCGGTATGAAGTTCAGACTCCGATCGCCACCGGTGGGATGTCGACGGTCTATCGCGGGCTCGACACCCGACTCGACCGTCCGGTCGCCATCAAGGTCATGGATTCGCGGTACGCAGGCGACGCCCACTTTCTCGCAAGGTTCCAGCGCGAGGCCCGCGCGGTGGCCCGGCTGAGCCATCCCGGGCTGGTTGCGGTCTATGACCAGGGCGGCGGAGGCGCTGCTCATCAACCGCCGTTTCTCGTGATGGAGCTCATCGAGGGCGGCACGCTGCGCGAGCTGCTGACCGAGCGCGGCCCGATGCCGCCGCACGCGGTGGCCGCCGTCCTGACCCCCGTGCTGGGCGGCCTCGCCGTCGCGCACCGAGCGGGCCTTGTGCACCGCGACATCAAACCGGAGAACGTGCTGATCTCCGACGGCGGCGACGTGAAAATCGCCGATTTCGGGCTCGTGCGCGCGGTCGCCGAAGCCAAGATCACGTCCACCAGCGTGATTCTCGGTACGGCGGCTTACCTGTCGCCCGAACAGGTCAGCACCGGGGACGCCGACCCCCGCAGTGACGTCTACGCGGTGGGCATCCTGACGTACGAACTGCTCTCGGGCGTGACGCCGTTCACCGGCGACTCCGCGCTCTCCGTCGCTTATCAGCGGATGGACCACGACGTACGGCCACCCAGCACTGTAATCGCCGGTGTGCCACCGGAATTCGACGCGCTGGTACGCCGGGCCACGGCCCGTGACCCCGCGGACCGCTACGCCGATGCTGACGAGATGAGCGACGACCTGCACGACATCGTCGAGGAACTCGGGCTGCCCGCCTTCCGGGTCCCGGCACCACGCAACTCTGCGCAGCACCTGGCGGCGACGAGGGTCCACAGCCGGCAGGCCCCGCCTGCCGAGATGACGTCACCGCCCGCGCCGCAACCGGCGCAACCCGCGCAGCCGCCGGTGCCACCGCGGCAACTCACGCGCGAACTGACCCGCGACCAGGACTGGGCACCGATCCCGGACAACTCGGGCGACTACCCCGAATATCCAGCTGCGGCAACGCGATTCGCCGGTATCGAGATGAGTGAGTTCTACTGGGCGCAACAGCGCGCCAAACGTGCCCTGGCGTTCTGGGTGATCGCAGTGCTGACGTTCACCGGGCTTGTGGCCGCGGCGGCGTGGACGCTGGGCAGCAACATCGCTGCGCTCATCTGACCGCCGCGGCCGAATGCCTCAGTCGCGCAACATCTCCGCGACGAGGAACGCCAGCTCAAGGCTCTGCTGGGTGTTCAGTCGCGGATCGCACGCCGTCTCGTAGCGGCCGGCCAGATCCGAGTCCGAAATGTCCTGGGCCCCACCGAGACACTCGGTGACGTTCTCACCGGTGATCTCGACGTGGATGCCACCCGGATGAGTGCCGAGGGCGTGGTGCACCTCGAAGAAGCCCTGCACCTCGTCGACGATGCGGTCGAAGTGCCGAGTCTTGTAGCCGGTCGACGACTCGTGGGTGTTGCCGTGCATCGGGTCGCACTGCCAGACCACTTGGTGGCCGGTGGCCTGCACCTTCTCGATGATGGGAGGCAGCAGATCGCGCACCTTGTTGTTGCCCATGCGGGTCACCAGCGTCAGCCTGCCGGGTTCGTTGTGCGGGTCGAGCCGCTCGACGTACTCGACGGCGAGCTCCGGCGACGTCGTCGGCCCCAGCTTCACCCCGATCGGGTTGGCGACCACCTCGGCGAACGCGATGTGCGCGCCGTCGAGCTGACGGGTGCGCTCACCGATCCACAGGTAATGCGCCGACTGGTTGTACAGCCGGGGCGTGCCGTCCAGTTCGTCGGACAGTCGCAGCATCGCACGCTCGTAATCCAGCACGAGGGCCTCGTGGCTGGCGAAGATCTCAGCGGTCTGCAAGTTGCGGTCGGCCACACCGCAGGCCGACATGAACCGCAACCCGCGGTCGATCTCACCGGCGAGCGCCTCGTACCGGGCTCCCGCGGGCGAGGTCCGGACGAACTCCCGGTTCCAGTCGTGCACCAGGTGCAGCGAGGCCAGGCCCGACGAGGTCAACGCGCGCACCATGTTCATCGCGGCGCTGGCGTTGGCGTAGGCGCGCACCAACCGCGACGGGTCGTGGGCGCGGACCGCGGCGTCGGGGGCGAACCCGTTGACCATGTCGCCACGGTAGGACTCCAGGCCCAGCGCATCGATGTCGGTCGAACGCGGCTTGGCGTACTGCCCGGCGATCCGGGCCACCTTCACCACCGGCATGCTCGCGCCGTACGTCAGCACGACGGCCATCTGCAACAACGTGCGGATGTTGGCCCTGATGTGCGGCTCGGTGTTGTCGACGAACGTCTCGGCGCAGTCGCCGCCCTGCAGCAGGAACGCCTTGCCGAGCGCGACCTCCGCGAGCTGACCCTTGAGCTTCTCGATCTCCGACGGCACGGTGACCGGCGGGACGCTCTCCAGAACCGTCCGCATGGCCTTGGCGGCATCGGCGTCCCAGTTGGGCTGCTGTGCGGCCGGCCGGGCCAGGGCGGCGTCCAGACGCTGCCGCAGCTCGTCGGTCAACGGGGGCAACGGCGGCAGCTGCTCGATGGGAATGTCGACGGTCCAGTTCACCCGTTCATGGTAGCCGCCGGTCAACACCTGTTTCTGCGGCCTGAGCGGAGTCACCGTGCGGCGCGGAACCTGTTCCGCTGATCAAGCGGAACCGCTCCAGGTTCTGCCGCGCGTCGACGAGAGCGTCGTGCGCATCGCGCGACCGCGGCGGCATCCGCGGCGAACCGCGGTCCTCCCAGAACTGGCGCAGCTCCCGCGTGAACCGTGGGATGGCCTGCGGCAGCTCGGTCATCGGGCCCCACAGCTGACACAACACCACGTGGTCGTAGGCACCCACCCAGGCCCACAGTTCGATCGGCTCGTCACCGTCGATGCCGAAGAACTCCTCGAGCTCCTCGCGAATCTGGCGGCGGGACCGCCACAGCTTCGACGACGGCGACGGCAACTTGGGCAACACGTGCTTACGGACCCAGCGGCCCGCCCGGTCCGGATCGAATTCCGTTGATATCGCGTAATACTCGCGCCCGTCTTCGGCCACCACGCCGATCGAGATCAGGTCGATGGTGCGGCCGTCGTCGATGAACTCGGTGTCATAGAAGTACCGCATCAGGCCACCTGCCCTGGCGCAGGCGCCGCGTGGATCTCCCGATCCAGCTCCTTGTCGACCGCAGCGTCGTCGGGAAACTTCGGCGTCCCGGCGATCGCGTCCTGGACCCACAACTTGGCCTGCACCACGGGACGACGCAACCAGCGCTCACGCTCCAGGGCGCGGCGCATCTTGCGGGGCCGGGTGGTGTACCGCCACCGCGCCCACGGCGCATGCGGCCGCGACAGCCTGATGGCGCCGACGAACAACAACGGGGTGATGAACATACCCACCAATCCGGTCCACACCTTGCCTTTGAGCAACACCACGACCGCGAGCAGCAGGGTGATCACCGCGACCACCACCACGACCGCCCGGGCGAACACGGTCTGATCCTCACGCCAGATATTGATATCGAAAAACGACAGCGGATTGAAACCCAGGATCAGCAGCCCCGCCACGGCCACCGCGGCGAACACCGCATCCACCGAGGTCCGGCCGTCCTCCTCCCAGTACACGTCGGACAGGTGAAGCACCAGCGCGAACTCGTCGAGCACCAGCGCCGCACCGATGCCGAAGAACGTCGAGGCCACGGCGAACTCGGGAACCCCGCCGCTGACCGACAGCGTCACCATCGTGATTCCCGAGAGCATCACCAGGATGATTCCGATCACCATGTGGTGAATGTGCATGCCGCCGCCCTGCGAAACCGAGATGTTGCGGGGTTGCCACCACTTGGGCGGCTTGTCGCTGTTGGCGTGCCGACGGATGTAACGCACCACGGTCCGGGTCACGAAGAACGTGAGGATGAACGCCACCAGGCAACACAGCAAGGGCAGGCGATCGCGAGTCACGAGGTAGAGGTGGGCGGTCACGTGCACGCTGAGAAAACTTACGCCGAGCAGAGCGCGCCGGGGCCGTGGATTCACCTGTGCCAGGTGGCCACCGATAGTCTGTTGAGGACATGAGTAAGCGGAAGGCGCCCGGCTGGGCTGGTTGGGCACCGACCATCGCATGGCGAATTTTCCAGCTGCTGACTTTGGCGGCGCTGGCCTGGGCGGGATACAAACTGCTCGGACACACGCCGTATCGGATCGACATCGACGTCTACCGGATGGGCGGACGGGCCTGGCTGGACGGTAAGCCGCTGTACTCCGACGGTGCCATCTTCCACACCCAGGGCGGGCTGGACCTGCCGTTCACCTATCCCCCGCTGGCCGCCATCTCGTTTGCCCCGTTCGCGTGGCTGTCCCTGCCTGCCGCCAGCGCCGCGATCACGCTGACCACGCTGGTGTTGCTGATCGCCTCGACCGTGATGGTGCTGACGCGACTGAACGTCTGGCCGCAGACGACGATCACGTCCGAACCGGCCTGGCTGCGGCGCTGCTGGCTGGCAGCCGCTGTGGTCGCCCCTGCGGTGGTCTACCTCGAGCCGATCCGGTCCAACTTCGAGTTCGGCCAGATCAACGTCGTGCTGATGACCCTGGTGATCGCCGACTGCGTGCCGCGGCGCACCCCGTGGCCGCGCGGTATCCTGCTGGGCCTGGCCATCGCGGTGAAGCTCACCCCCGCCGTGTTCCTGCTGTACTTCTTGTTGCGCCGCGACATCCGGACCCTGCTGTGGACCGCGGGCTCGACCGTCGTCGCGACACTCGCAGGCTTCGCACTGGCCGCTCGGGATTCGGTCGAGTACTGGACCGAAACCGTCCGCAACACCGACCGGATCGGCACCGCGACGCTGAACACCAACCAGAACATCGCGGGTGTGCTGGCTCGCCTGGGCCTCAGCGAGGGCCCCCGGTTCGTGCTGTGGGTGCTGTGCTGCCTGGCGGTGTTGGTGCTGACCGGGTGGGCCGCGCACCGCGCGCTGCGCATCGCAGCGGTCGATCCGGACATGTCCGACGCATCATCGATGCTGGCGTTGATCTGCGTGGCGATGTTCGGGCTCGTCGTCTCCCCGGTGTCGTGGTCACACCACTGGGTGTGGACGCTCCCGACGCTGCTGGTGACGGGGATCACCGCTTATCGCCTGCGCAACGCCGCACTGACCGCGGTGACGGTGGCCGGGGTGGCGTTGACGATCTGGACGCCCATCACCCTGATGTCACCGCACCACGAGACCGCCGCGTCACTGTGGCGGCAGCTGGTCGGCTGCTCCTATGTGTGGTGGGCGCTGGCCGTCATCCTGGCGACCGGGCTGACGTCGACGACGCACGCAGGCGACCGGACCAGCCACGCAGCCGTCGCGTCGTACCGGTAAACGTCGTACCGCTGACGCCGGCTCAGCCGGCGGCTGCCTGCGGAAGGCGCGCCGCGGGATTCCCCGCCGTAGCGCCGGCAGGGTTGCCCTTCACGTCCGCGGCGTACAGGTCGACGTACTCCTGACCGGACAGGCCCATCAGCTCGTACATCACCTCGTCGATCACCGCACGCTCGATGAATCGGTTACCGGCCAGGCCGTCGAAACGACTGAAATCCATCGGCTTGCCGAACCGCACCTCGACGCGGCCGAACTTCCACATCTTGCTCCCGGGCGGGTTCACCACATTGGTTCCGACCATCGCGACCGGAATCACCGGTACGCCGGTCTGCAGAGCCAGCCGGGCCAGGCCCGTCTTGCCCTTGTAGAGCCGTCCGTCCGGGGAGCGGGTGCCCTCGGGGTACATGCCGAGCAACTTGCCCTCGCTGAGGATGCGCTCGGCGGTGCTCAACGCGCTCTGCGCCGAATCGGCATCGGTCCGGTCGATCGGTACCTGTCCGGCCACCGTGTAGAACCACCGGGTGAACCAGCCCTTGATCCCGGTACCGGTGAAGTATTCGGCCTTGGCGAGGAAGGTGATCCGGCGGCTCACCACCAGTGGCAGATAGAAACTGTCTGCCACCGCCAAGTGGTTACTGGCGAGGATCACCGCACCGGACGCCGGAACATGTTCAAGCCCAGTGACTTTCGGTCGACCGAGCAAGGACAGCACGGGTCCCATGAAGATGAACTTGAAAAGCCAGTACCACATGGACCCTCCCCATCGGAATGCTCTGGGACAACTGTACTCAGGGGTTGTGGCGGCTACCACCGGACCGCCCGTCTGCGAGACCGGTCTCACTCTTCCACGGTGACGGGAATGTGCTGGTAGCGGCCGGGCCCTGCCGGGGGTGAATCGTCGGGCGACGGAGAATCAGGTCCTCCGTCAGGTCCCGAAGGTTCCGGGGTGTGCGAATCGTTGTCGAGCACCGCGCGGATCACCGTCAGCAGCGCCACACTGTGCTCGGCGATCACGCCGAGCAGTGGATGCTGTTCACCGTTGATGAGCGCCGCCAGCGCGCACACCGGGCACCACACCTGCTGGCATTTGCCCGGCGCCCCGGCCGCGCTGGCCGCCAAACCGGCCGCCGCGAGCCGCACCGCAGGGTCGAGCCGGTCGAGGATGGCCTGTGCCAACTCTCGTAGCTCCGGGCCCAGGTCGGGATGAGACCCACTCATGCCGGCCATACCTCCGGATCCGGTCGAAAACGCACCGTCAGCTCACTGCCTCGTAACTGGGCGTCCGTCACGATGCATCGCCGCAGCACAGACGCCAACCGAACCCGGCGTCGCACACCTGAAACACCGATGATCAAGTCGTCGCCGACCCGGCCAAGCGTCAGCGCGGATGAGTCGACCTGCGGCAACTCTAGCCGCAACCGGTAGACCGCCTCGAGCCCAGACCCCGATTCCCGGTCCACAACCGGACGAAGCGGCCCCGGCGGTGGCGTGCCGTCGCGGCGGCGGGCGCACTCGAGCAGCTCCCCCAGCGCCTTGGGACCGATCGGTTCCCCGGCCAGGTGCGGCACCATGACCAGCTGCACATCGCCGATGGACGCGGCGAGTTGGTCCAGCACGGTTCGCTGCTCGGCGATCCGTTCGGAGTACCAGTCGAACGCCGGATGCGCAGGAAGGTTCGAATACTCGAACGAATCATCCTGCACCAAAACCTGATTGACGATCAGCTCGGCCACACCCACGCCCATCAAGGCCAGTGAACCCAGCGTGCGGATCGCCTCGGCTGCCACCACCCGCTCGGCCGTGAGCACCAGATAGGCGCTCACCTGCTCGCTGTCGGTGATCAGGGAACTGAGCCGCGAGATGCCCGCATCGATGCGCTCGAGCACCTCGACGATGGCCGCGTTCTCGGCTCCGCCCGACAATCGGCGATGCCGAGGCCACGCGCGCTCCAGATACAGCCCGAACGTGGCAGGCAGGGTCAGCATCCGCAAGGCATCGGCGGTCGAGGCGCAGTCCACCACGACGTGGTCCCACCGACCCGATGCGGCGAGCTCACCCACCTCGTGCAGGCCCAGCACTTCCTGAATCCCCGGTAGCGCCGAAAGCTCCTCGGGCGCAACGTTTCCCAGATCCGATTCGGTGAACCGTTCGGACAGCGGCGTCGCCACCTCGACCCAGCGGGCCTCCAGCAGAGCCAGGGTGTCCAGTGCCAGGGCGTCGAGAAAACCGCCGCCGGCATCAGCGTCGTCGGCCAGGACCCTGGTGGGTGCCCGTTGCCCGGTCGGGGGCAGCACAGTGCCGAGGACATCACCCGTCGAATGCGCCTGGTCGGTGGACACGATGAGCACCCGCAGCCCGGCCCGGGCGTCACGCACCGCGGTCGCGGTTGCCAGCGTCGACTTGCCCACCCCGCCCTTGCCGACGAACAGGCTGATCCGCGCCCCATCACCGCTCAGGTCAGTGCACCTCGACTCGCTTCTTGAGGTCTTTGAGCGCGGTGTCGGTGAGCCGCCGTTCGGCCTTGCGCTTGAGCAGCCCGATCATCGGGATCATCAGATCGACCGATAGTTCATAGGTCACGTCCGTGCCGGATCCCTTGGGCGCCAAGCGATATGTCCCCTCCAGCGCCCGCAGCAACGAACTCGACTCCAACGTCCAGCTGACCGACGTGCGGTCAGCGGGCCATACGTAGGACAGCACCATGGTGTCCTTGAGCACCGCCGCGTCGAGGACCAGCCGGGCCTTTTTCGGCAGGCCGTTCTCGTCGACGTCGAGTACCTCGGCCTCCTTGTACTCGGCCACCCACTCCGGATAAGAGTCGATGTCGGCGATGACATCCATCACCGTCGACGGGTCGGCCTCGATATAGATGGTCTGCGCCGTCTTGTCGGCCACTGCACGCCCTTCTCCCCACCACGCGGAGTTGCCACCGCCTTCGCGGAGAAATCTACTCTCCCGCATCACGTGCGGGGCATTGTCAGACGAGGCGGGAAACCCCGATAGGTCGGGATGCCTCCAGCCGCTGCTTGATCTCGAATGCCATCGCCTTGCCCGCCACCCGGCGCTGGTGATTCAGCTTGGCCAGATCCATCTTGGCCAGTTCCCATGCCGCGGCACCTGCGGGTTCGGCGTGCAGGAAGTAATGCAGGATCACCCCGTCGAGCGCCTCTTCGAGCCAGACCTCCATGGTGCCGGTGAGGGCACCGGCAACGGTCCAGCGCTGCCCCTTCTCGGCGCGGTCCTCGATGACGGTGAGCCGCAGGTCCGGCCACCAGCGCCGCCAGTTGGCGGAATCGGCAACGGCACGCCCGACGTCGGCGGGATCTGCGCAGACGAAGGTCTCATCCGCGATCTGGACGCTGTTCATGAGCACCTAGCTTCACATATGCGCTGCGGAGTGATCGACGCGGCCGACTAGGCTTGTCGCGCGGAAGTTCTGCCACCGGCGACTAAGGGGCCCAAGATCGTGCGTGAGTACAGCGTTCCGGCAACGTTTCAGATCGGCGAACACGACACGGTTGTCGACGCCGTATACACCCATGAGCGCGAGGATCCCGACTACGTCATCTTCCAGCGGCTCGTCAACGGGGCCTGGACCGACGTCACCTGTGCGGAGGTCGCAGCACAGATCCGTTCGACCGCTTTGGGTTTGATTGCCGAAGGCGTACAGCCCGGCGACCGGGTCGCGATCCTGTCGGCCACCCGCTACGAATGGCCGATCATCGATTTCGCCATTTTGTCCGTCGGCGCAGTCACGGTGCCGATCTACGAGACCTCGGCGCCCGAGCAGATCCGCCACGTGCTGGACAACTCCTCGGCCGTGCTGGTGGTCGCCGAGACCGACGCCCATGCCGAACGGGTCGAAAAGCTGCGCGATCAGCTGCCCACTATCCGCAAGGTGCTGCGCGTCGACGGCACCGGCCCCGCCGCGCTGGACGCACTGGCCGAGGCGGGCTCGTCAACCGACCCCGCCGAGCTGGAAACCCGGCTGGCCGCGGTCAAGTCCTCCGATCCGGCCACCCTGATCTACACCTCGGGCACCACCGGTCTGCCCAAGGGCTGCCAGCTCACCCACGCCAATCTGCTCTCGGAGATCCACGGCGCCAAGGCCGCGTTCCCGGCGCTGCTGACCAAGGGCCAGCGGATGCTGGTGTTCCTGCCCCTGGCGCACGTGCTGTCGCGGGCGATCACCGTGGCCGCGTTCACCAACAAGGTGGCACTCGGGTTCAGCAGCGACATCAAGAACCTGGTCCCGATGTTCGGGGTGTTCAAGCCCACGCTGGTGGTGTCGGTGCCCCGGGTCTTCGAGAAGGTGTACAACACCGCCGAGCAGAATGCCCGGAACGACGGCAAGGGCTGGATCTTCGACCAGGCCGTTGCCACCGCGATCGAGTACAGCCAGGCGCTGGACACCGGTGGTGCGGGCGTGGTGCTCAAGCTCAAGCACGCGCTGTTCGACAAGCTGGTGTACGGCAAGCTGCGGGCGGCACTCGGCGGGGACTGCCGCGCGTCGATCTCGGGTGGTGCACCGCTGGGCGCACGGCTCGGGCACTTCTACCGCGGCGTCGGCCTGACCATCTACGAGGGCTACGGGCTGACCGAGACCAGCGCGGCCATCACCGTCAACCAGATCGGCGCACTCAAGGTCGGCTCGGTCGGAAAGTTGTTGCCCGGCAACAGCATGCGGCTCGCCGATGACGGTGAGCTGCTGGTCAAGGGCGGCGTGGTGTTCAACGGCTACTGGCACAACGAACAGGCCACGGCCGAGGCCATCGAAGACGGCTGGTTCCACACGGGCGATCTCGGCGCCATCGACGACGACGGCTTCCTGACCATCGTGGGCCGCAAGAAGGAGATCATCGTCACCGCGGGCGGCAAGAACGTCGCCCCCGCCATCCTGGAAGACCGGCTGCGGGCGCACCCGCTGATCAGCCAGGCCATGTGCGTCGGCGACCAGCAGCCCTTCATCGCCGCGCTGATCACCATCGACCCGGAGGCGTTCGAGGGCTGGAAGCAGCGCAATGGCAAGGATGCCGCGGCCACCGTGGCCGACCTGGCCGACGATCCGGATCTGGTTTCCGAGATCGACCTGGCGGTCAAGGAGGCCGACGAGGCGGTGTCCAAGGCCGAGGCGATCCGCAAGTTCCGCATCCTGCCCGTGGACTTCACCGAGGAGACCGGCGAGCTGACGCCGACGCTGAAGGTCAAGCGCAAGGTCGTCGCGGAGAAGTTCGCCGACGACATCGCGGCGCTCTACAACTGAGCGCCGCGGGCGGTAATCGGCTCAGCCGGACAGCAACTCGGCGAGGCGGGCGCCCTTGGCCCGCCACTGCCAGTTGTCCACCGCCCAGTGCCTGCCTGCGACGCCCATGGCGGCGGCCCGTCCCGGATCGTCCAACAGGTCGCCGACCGCGGTCACGATCGCGGTGACGTCGGTGCCGTCAACGACGGTGCCGGTTTCCCCGTCGAGCACGGTTTCGGGTGCCCCACCGGAGGTTCCGGCGACCACCGGCACGCCACTGGCCGAGGCCTCCAGGTAGACGATGCCAAGACCCTCGACGTCCAACCCGGCGCCCCGCGTGCGGCACGGCATCGCGAACACGTCCGCCATGGCGTGATGGGCGGGCAGTTCGTCGCTCGGCACGCCGCCGGTGAACACCACATGCTCGGCGACGTCGCACTCGCGTGCCAACTGCTTGAGCTTGTCGAGATACGGCCCACCGCCGACGACGACCAGAATGGTGCCGGGCACTCGCCGCCGGATCGCAGGCAGCGCCCGGATGAGCATGTCCTGCCCCTTACGCGGTACCAGTCGCGACAGGCACACCACCACGGGGCTGCCGCCAAGGCCGTAGCGCTTGCGCATATCGGCGCGGGCTGCCGGATCAGGCTGGAACCGATCGGTGTCGACGCCGGGCGGCAGGTGTTCGAGAGCGGCGCGGGGTCCGAACGCCGAGGCGAACCGTCCCCGGGTGTAGTGGCTGACGAACGTCACGACGTCAGCGTCGTCGCCGATGCGGCGCAGCGCGCTGCGGGCCAGCGGCAGCATCGACCAGCCCACCTCGTGCCCGTGAGTGCTTGCGACCACCCGGCTCGCCCCGGCCCGCCGCGCCAACGGTCCCAGCAGGGCCAGTGGTGCGGCCGCACCGAACCAGACCGTGTCGATGCCGTGTTCCCCGATGAGTCGGCACATCCGCGTCGCGACCGTCGGCTCCGGGATCATCAGCGTGGTCGGGTGCCGGACCACCTGGTAGGCGGACGAGGCGGCCTCGTCATAGGCCTCGGCGCCTTTCCATTTCGGCGCGTAGACCGTCAAGCGGTGCTCACCCGAACTCGTCAACTGCCCGACGAACGCCTCGAGATATGACTGGATGCCCCCACGACGCGGCGGAAAATCGTTGGTGACCAACAGAACCCGCGTCATTGTGCCCTCACCTTACACATCGGCGATCAGGCCGCGCACGTGAGGAGCACGGTCAGGCCGCGCACGTGAGGAGCACCAATCAAGCTGGGCGGCTGAGCCACTGCCGCCAACCGGCGAGTACCTGATCAAGATCGACCCCCAGCACATCGTGCACCGCGGTGCCCACGTCGGGATGACCGAATCCGCAGGCACGCAGATACAGCTCACGCAACGCACGCGGGCCGTATCGGTCGGCCACGTAGCGACTGAACCACCAGGCCCGGTCATAGGCGAGCGATCTCGCGGCACCGATCGCGTCCAGGTCGGCATCGGTGGGCAACTGGGCCAGCTCGGCGGCGCGCGTCGGGCCCGGGAGCGGTTCGGCGGGGCGCCCGACGTAGTCGGCGACGCCCTCGGTGAGCCAGCGGGGCGCGTCCGGCGCGGTACGCGCCCTCGCCGCGTAGTGGAACAGTTCGTGGCGCAGCACGATTCGCAGCGCGGGCCTGCTCATGTCGGCAGCCCCCGGGGCGAACATGATGCGCTGCGCCGTCGTGGTCGCGGCGATGTCCTCTGCGCCGCCGGCCAGCACCCGGAATTGGTTGTCTGATCCAGCGACGACCAGGTTGATCTCGTGGGGCCAATCGGGGCCCCAGAAGCCGGTGACGACTGTCGCGGCCGTACCCAGTTCGGTGTCGAGGCGGCCCAGCAGAGCCGCGGTGCGTTCACCACCCAACCCGAGCAGCTGCGCCGTGCGGCCGCCGGGCAGGACCACCGACATCACGGGATCCGGGTCGCTGACGGCGGGAACCATGCCGACCGCGGGCAGTGCCGACGGCGTGGGTGCCGGCGATTGTGCCGGCGCAGCGGCGGGCCACAGCACTGCGGCCGCCACGATCAGCTCAGCCAGTAAAGCGGTGCCCAGAACCGGCCGAGAGAAGGACGGATCAGTACCGACGGATGTCGTAGATCGGCGCATTGTTGACCGGTGCGACCCGAACGGGGACGCCATAGGTCGACGCGTGCACCATCATTCCGTCGCCGATGTAGATGCCGACATGCGAGGCATCCGAGTAGTACGTCACGAGGTCGCCAGGCTGGATCTGGTCCATGGAGACCGGCTGTCCACCCGCGGCCAAGGCCTGGCTGGAGTGCGGCAGCGAGATGCCTGCCTGCTGGAAGGACCACATCACCAGACCCGAGCAGTCGAACGAGCCCGGGCCTGCCGCACCCCAGGAGTACGGCGAGCCGATACGGCTCAGCGCGGCCTGGATGACCGTTGCCGAATGCCCGCTACCACCGGGCGTCGCGGCCTCCGGCGGTGCGACGTCGCCGGGCGGGATGCCGTCGGGTGCAGAGGCCTGGATGCTGGGATCCTGTGCCGGTGGCAACGCCTCCGGAGCTGGTGGCGGCGGGGCGACCGGCGCGGGCGGCGTTGCCGCGAGCGCTTCGCGCTGCCCCGGGGTGAGGGCCTGGTACTGCGACTTGACGATGGCGATCTGCACCTGCAGCTGGCTTTGCTTGGATTGCAGATCCGCGCGCACTGCGGCGGCCTGTTCGGCCGCGGTCTTCGCATCGGCAGCGGACTTGGCCGACTCCGCCTCGGCGTCAGCGGCCTTCTTGCCGATCTCGCGGTAGTTCTGCATCTGCCCGGCCATCTCGGCGGCCATCACGCGCTGGACGGCGAGTTGATCGATCAGCTGCTGCGGCGAGTCGGCGGTCAGCATCGCGTCGAAGCCCGACGTCCGGCCACCCATATACTGCGCCGCGGCTACCTTGTCGACAGCAGTCTGAAAGGTTGCCAGCTGAGCCTTGGCCGTGTCGACAGCCGCGATGTCATCGGCATGCTTCTTGTCCGCAACCTCTTGTGCCACAAGCTTTTTGTTCAGGTCGATTTGTGCCGAGTGCATCGCCTCGGTAGTCTGCTCGGCCTGCCGAGATAACTCATTGAGCTTTGCCAGAGCGTCCTGCGCAGGGTCCGCCTGCGCAGCGCCGGCAAGAAGTCCGGCCATTACGGTCAAGCCCGCGATTGCACCTGCAATGGGTCGCTTGACACGACTTGTGGGCCCGTGCGCGCGGTCGTGCCTCAAGTTTTCGTCCTCACAACTGGCGTTAGCGAGCCGCCTCGAACTGCTCTTAGGTCTCAGATAGGTTACGAAACGGCATCGGTCTTGTCCAACAGGAGATGGAAATCTCCGACGGGAGATGCAAATCTAACAGCCTCAGAGGAATATTTTCCTGTGCAACCGGCGATGCGTGTCGTCAGGCGACCCCGGGTGTGCCGTTGCGGTGAATCGGCACGAGCCTCAATCGCGGGGCCAATCCCGCATCTGCCAGCACTTCCAGCGCCCGGCGCTCGTCGTCCAGCAACGTTTCAGGCACGCCGAGCAATACGCTGACAACGCAGTCCTGACAGCCGGGACCGCGGACCGCGCAGTCGTCGCAGTCGATGGTCACGCTGCCGATGTCAGGCGCGGGCCTGCCGGGCTGGTGCGCAGATGTCATCTTGACCGTCCTCTCGATCGGTGTTAAGCGCACGCTAACGGGGGCCACCGACAAGTAGCGGAGCGGATTGGAGCGATGAACCCGACAAGTAGCGGAGCGGATTGGAGCGATGAACCCGACAAGTAGCGGAGCGGATTGGAGCGACCGGCGCGGCGGCCGCGCGTTGTCGGTGGTTGTGCCTAGCGTCTTGTGCCATGGGCCAGCGCCGCGTTGCCGACATCGGGCAGCTGCCGTTGGACTTCGAGAACGAGTTGGAGGCGGTCAGCCTCGCGGACACGACTTTCGTGGTGGTCGACCTGGAGACCACGGGCGGGCGGGCCACTGCGACGCAGGCGGGCGGCGGCTACGACGCCATCACCGAGATCGGTGCAGTCAAGGTGCGCGGCGGAGAGGTGCTCGGTGAGCTGGCCACCCTGATCGACCCCGGCCGGGCCATTCCGCCGCAGATCGTCCAATTGACCGGCATCACAACGGCCATGGTGCGCGACGCACCCCGAATCGACAGCGTCCTGCCCGCGTTCCTCGAGTTCTCCCGGGGCGCGGTGCTGGTGGCGCACAACGCCGGGTTCGACATCGGCTTCCTGCGCGCGGCAGCGCAACGGGCTCAGCTGCCGTGGCCGCGCCCGCCGGTGCTGTGCACGGTGAAGCTGGCCCGCCGTGTCCTCACGCGCGACGAAGCGCCGAGCGTTCGGCTCGGGGCGCTGGCCCAGCTGTTCGGCGCATCCACCACGCCGACGCACCGCGCCCTCGACGATGCCCGGGCCACCGTCGACGTTCTGCATGGGCTGATCGAGCGGGTCGGCAATCAGGGCATCCACACCTACGCCGATCTGCGGTCGTACCTGCCCAACACCACGCCTGCGCAGCGCCGCAACCGGGCATTGGCCGACCGGCTGCCGAACCGGCCCGGGGTGTATCTGTTCCGCGGGCCGTCCGACGAGGTCCTCTATGTCGGCACCGCCGTTGACCTGCGCCGCCGGGTCCGCCAGTACTTCACCGGCGCCGACCCCCGGGCCAGGATGAAGGAGATGACGTCGTTGGCCCGCGCGGTCGACCACGTCGAGTGCGCACACGAGCTGGAGGCCGGGGTACGCGAGCTGCGGCTGTTGGCCGCCCACGCGCCGCCCTACAACCGGCGGTCCAAGTTTCCGCAGCGCTGGTGGTGGCTGGCGCTCACCGATGAGGCGTTCCCGCGCTTCTCGGTCGTGCGAAACCCGGGGCAGCGCACCGCCGTCGGGCCGTTCTCCGCCCGCGCCGACGCCGCGCTGACCGGCGACCTGTTGGCCCGGTTCACCGGGATTCGTACGTGCACCGCCCGTTTCGGCGCCGCGGCTGCGCACCGGTGCCCGGAACGCGAGCTGTCACCGTGTCCGGCACCCCAGGGCGTCGACGCGGCCGCCTATGCCGCCGCTCCCGAGCGCGCCGGCGCGCTGATCGACGGGACCGCAAGCGCGCCACTGGCGGCCGTGCTGGCCCATATCGACGAGCTCGCCGCAGCCAACCGTTACGAGACCGCGGCCCGGATGCGTGACCACGCCGCAGCGGCCATCGAGACACTGTGGCGGGGTCAGCGGCTGCGGGCCCTGGTCGCCGTGCCGGAGCTGATCGCAGCGCGCAGCGACGGCAACGGCGGCTGGCAGCTGACGGTCATCCGGTCCGGTCAGCTGGCCGCGGCGGGTAATGCCGCCCGCGGGGTTCCGCCGATGCCGGTCGTGGACGCGCTGTGCGCGGCGGCTCAGGTGGTGCTACCGGGCAGCGGGCCGCTCGGCGGTGCGCTCGTCGAGGAAACGGCGCTCATCGCCCGCTGGCTTGCGCAGCCCGGGGTTCGGATCGTTCGGGCCGACGTGGGTTACGCGACGCCGCGGGAGTCGGCGGGCCGCTACGCACAGTGGGCGGCGACGGCGAGGTCGGCCCGGCTGGCGGCCCAGAAAGATCTGGCCTCAGAGTTGCTGACCGAACCGCACCCATCGCGCGAGCAGTTGTTCGGCCGCGCCCGAGTCGATGGCCTCGGCGGCTCGAGCCAAACCGGACTCCCACGCAGGAACCCACTTGGCATCGCTGGCTAGCCCGGCGTGGGCCACCATCGCCCCCGCCGCGTTGAGCACCACCGCGTCGCGCACCGGGCCCTTGGCCCCGCCCAGGACGGCTCGCGCCTCGGCGGCGTTGGTGGCGGCGTCACCGCCGACGAGTTCGGTGATCTCCGCGCGGGCGAAGCCGAAGGCGGCGGGGTCGAACGTCAGGCGTTCCACGGTGCCCGCCTGCACGCGCCAAATGGTGCTGGTGGTCGTGGTGGTGAGCTCGTCAAGGCCGTCGTCGCCGTGGACCACGAGCACGCTGGAGCCGCGGGCCGCGAAGACGCCTGCCATCACCTCGGCCAGGTCAGCCCATGCGCAACCGATCAGGCCGGCCCGTGGCCGGGCCGGGTTGGTCAGCGGCCCAAGCAGATTGAAGACCGTCGGCACACCGATCTCGCGGCGCACCACCGACGCGTGCCGGTAGGACGGGTGGAACTGCGGCGCGAACGCGAAGCCGATGCCCACCTCGTCGACGCTGCGGGCCAGATCGTCGGCGCCCAGGTCGATCTTGACGCCGAGCGCTTCGAGCGTGTCCGCCCCGCCGGACAGCGACGATGCCGCGCGGTTGCCGTGTTTGACGACCGGGACGCCGCACGCGGCCACCACGATGGCCGCCATCGTGGAGAGGTTCACGGTGTTTGCTCCGTCGCCGCCGGTACCGACGATGTCGACGGTCTCGGTGCCGATCCGGTCGGTGGGCACCAGGCGGGCGTGAGACAGCATGTTGTCGGCCAGCTCGCCCACTTCTGCAGAGGTCGGCCGTTTCATCTTCATGGCGACCGCGAAACCGGCGATCTGCGCGGGAGTCGCCGCGCCCGTCATGATCTGGTCCATCGCCCATGTCGCATGCCCGTTGGGCAGGCTCTGCCCTGTGGTCAGCCGCCCCAGAACGTGCGACCACGTCGGCGCTCCGGCGGGGCGAGACGGGGACGAGGACGGCTGTGAAGATGCGGTGACCACTGCCGAATGTTATCGCCCGGCCTGATCGCACCCGACGATCCGCCCGGATCAGCCCGCACTGCGCGACACGAATCCGACCAATTGCTCGACCCGGGTGGAGTTCGACAACTACAAAGCGTCATACTTGCGGGGTGACGAGCGCTGTAGGCACCTCGGGAACCGCCATCACCTCGCGTGTTCATTCGCTGAACCGCCCGAATATGGTGAGTGTTGGCACCATAGTATGGCTTTCCAGTGAGTTGATGTTCTTTGCTGGGCTGTTTGCGATGTACTTCACGGCCCGCGCCCAGGCAGATGGCGTGTGGCCACCACCACCCACGCACCTGAACCTCGCCGAGGCAGTGCCGGTGACGCTGGTGCTGATCGCGTCGTCGTTCACCTGCCAGATGGGCGTGTTCGCCGCCGAGCGCGGTGACGTGTTCGGCCTGCGCCGGTGGTACGTCCTGACGTTCTTCATGGGCGCATTCTTCGTCGGTGGCCAGGCGTACGAGTACTTCATGCTCGTCCACGAGGGCACCACGATCCCCAGCAGCGCCTACGGCTCGGTGTTCTACCTGGCGACCGGTTTCCACGGCATGCACGTGATCGGCGGTCTGGTTGCGTTCATCTTCCTGCTCGCGCGCACCAAGATGAGTAAGTTCACTCCCGCGCAGGCCACCGCGGCGATCGTCGTCTCGTACTACTGGCACTTCGTCGACATCGTGTGGATCGCACTGTTCGCCACCATCTACTTCGTCCGCTAGTCGGACGGCCGATGAGTCCGATGAGAAGGAGTTCGATGACCAGCAAGTCGCGCCGTCGGCTGCGCCGGCGATTGTCAGCAGGCCTACTGCTGTTGATCGGTCTGGCAGTCGCGGGGGGTGTGGCGGCAACGCTGACGCCGACACCGCAGGTAGCGGTCGCTGATGAATCACAGTCGGCCCTGCTGCGCACCGGCAAGCAGCTGTTTGACACGTCCTGCGTGTCTTGCCATGGCGCCAACCTGCAGGGCGTTCCCGACCGTGGGCCCAGCCTGATCGGTACCGGCGAGGCCGCCGTGTACTTCCAGGTGTCCACCGGCCGCATGCCCGCCATGCGCGGCGAGGCCCAGGCCCCGCGTAAGCCCGAGCACTTCGACGAGTCCCAGATCGACGCGTTGGGTGCCTACGTGCAGGCCAACGGCGGCGGCCCGACCGTCGTCCGCGACGCCAACGGTGGGGTTGCCCAGGAGTCGCTGATCGGTCCGAACGTCGCCCGCGGTGGCGATCTGTTCCGCCTCAACTGCGCGTCGTGCCACAACTTCACCGGCAAGGGCGGCGCGCTGTCCTCCGGTAAGTACGCACCGGATCTCGGCGAGGCCAACCCGGCCCAGATCTACACCGCGATGCTGACCGGTCCGCAGAACATGCCCAAGTTCTCCGACCGCCAGCTCTCGCCCGAGGAGAAGCGCGACATCGTGGCTTACGTCCGCGAGTCGGCCGAGACCCCGAGCTACGGCGGGTACGGCCTCGGCGGCTTCGGCCCCGCGCCCGAAGGCATGGCGATGTGGATCATCGGAATCGTCGCGGCCATCGGCATCGCGATGTGGATCGGAGCACGCGCATGAGCGCCAATACCCCAGAAGGCACGCCGACCGACGCCGAACTGGCGTCGATGACGCGTGAGGAGCTCGTCGAACTCGGCGGCAAGATCGACGGCGTCGAGACCATCTTCAAGGAGCCGCGCTGGCCGGTTCCGGGGACCAAGGCCGAGAAGCGCTCTGAGCGTCTGGTCGCGTACTGGCTTCTGCTGGGCGGACTTTCGGGCCTGGCCCTGCTGCTGGTGTTCATCTTCTGGCCGTGGGAGTACAAGCCCTTCGGTTCCGAGGGCCAGTTCCTGTACTCGCTGGCAACCCCGCTGTACGGCCTGACCTTCGGTCTGTCGGTCCTGGCCATCGGCGTCGGCGCCGTGCTGTTCCAGAAGAGGTTCATCCCCGAGGAAATCTCGATCCAGGACCGCCACGACGGGCAGTCCACCGAGGTGGCCCGCAAGACCGTCGCTGCCAACCTGACCGACGCTCTTGAGGGCTCGACCATCAAGCGGCGCAAGCTCATCGGTCTGTCGATGGGTATCGGTCTCGGTGCGTTCGGCGCAGGCACCCTGGTGGCGTTCATCGGTGGTCTGATCAAGAACCCGTGGAAGCCGGTCGTTCCCACCGCCAACGGCAAGGAAGCCGTGCTGTGGACCTCGGGCTGGACGCCGCGGTTCCACGGCGAAACGATCTACCTCGCTCGCGCCACCGGCGTTCCCGGCTCCTCGCCATTCGTCAAGATGCGGCCTGAGGACCTGGACGCGGGCGGTATGGAAACCGTGTTCCCTTGGCGCGAAGAGGACGGCGACGGCACCACGGTCGAGTCCAACCACAAGCTGACCGAGATCGCCATGGGCGTGCGCAACCCCGTCATGCTGATCCGCATCAAGCCGGCGGACATGCACCGCGTGGTCAAGCGCAAGGGTCAGGAGAGCTTCAACTTCGGTGAGCTGTTCGCCTTCACCAAGGTGTGCTCGCACCTGGGCTGCCCCTCGTCGCTGTACGAGCAGCAGACCTACCGCATCCTGTGCCCGTGCCACCAGTCGCAGTTCGACGCGTTGCACTTCGCCAAGCCCATCTTCGGTCCGGCTGCGCGCGCGTTGGCGCAGCTGCCCATCACCATTGACAAAGACGGCTACCTGGTTGCCAACGGCAACTTCATCGAGCCCGTCGGACCGGCATTCTGGGAGCGCAAATCATGAGCCCTGACCTTGCCAAGATGGCTGCCGCGCAAGGCAATGCGATCGACTCGCGGTATCACCCGTCGGCGGCGGTACGCCGTCAGCTGAACAAGGTGTTCCCCACCCACTGGTCGTTCCTGCTGGGTGAGATCGCCCTGTACAGCTTCATCGTGCTGCTGATCACCGGTGTGTGGCTGACCCTGTTCTTCGACCCGTCGATGGCCGAGGTCACCTACAACGGTGTG
>NZ_LZTB01000052.1 GCF_001665685.1 Mycobacterium sp. 852013-50091_SCH5140682 | reverse complement strand
CCCCCCCCCCCCCCCCCCCTTTTTTTTTTCACCCAGAAGACGCAATCCGCGATGCAGCGTAGTCTCGTGGGCTCGGAGATGTGTATAAGAGACAGGGCCGGGCCTGGAGCGGGAGGTAGCGGGAGGAGTGGCTCGGCAGAGGCAGTCTGACCCGCCACGCCGATGACACCGGCCATCCCCACGGCCAGTCCAGCTGCCAGAACCCGCCAACGGCGGGTAATCTCGATCATTCCTCGGTCCTTCCAAAGGTGGGGCGGATGCTGCCCTTCCCTGCGTAGGCGCCGACTGTATCCACCGGGGACGCTTTGCCACCAGGCACTCAACCGACCTGGAATCAACCCCTGACACGGCTGCGACGGAACCGATACCAAGCTGTGCCCTCAGGCGTGCACGGATGGCTGGTGAGCTGGCATTTCGGTCCCGCAGCGGTCGCCTTATACCCTGTTGGGCGTGACCGAACCCGCAACCACCCAGCCAGGCGCGGATACCGCGCGCCCAGGCGAAGGCGATTTGTCCTCCTCGCGTGCGGGCGGCGACTTGTCCTCCTCGCGTGCGGGCGGCGACTTGTCCTCCTCGCGTGCGGGCGGCGACTTGTCCTCCTCACGTGCGGGCGATACCCCGGGGCACCGCTACACCGCGGAACTGGCCGGGGAGATCGAGCAATCGTGGCAGCAGAGCTGGACGGAGCTGGGTACCTTTAATGTCGCCAACCCGGTCGGCACGCTGGCGCCGACGGACGGCTCGGCCGTCCCCGTCGACAAGATGTTCGTGCAGGACATGTTCCCGTATCCGTCGGGTGAGGGTCTGCACGTCGGCCATCCGCTGGGCTACATCGCCACCGACGTCTACGCCAGGTACTACCGGATGACGGGTCGTAACGTTCTGCATGCGTTGGGCTTCGACGCGTTCGGGTTGCCGGCCGAGCAGTATGCGGTGCAGACGGGCACGCACCCGCGGACCCGCACCGAGGCCAATATCGTCAACTTCCGGCGTCAGCTGGGCCGGCTGGGCCTGGGCCATGACACCCGCCGCAGCTTCGCCACCACCGACGTCGACTTCTACAAGTGGACCCAGTGGATCTTCCTGCAGATCTACAACGCCTGGTTCGACCCGGAGCAGAACAAGGCCCGGCCCATCGCGGAGCTGGAGGCCGAGTTTGCCTCGGGTGCACGTGTTCTCGACGACGGCCGGCAGTGGGCACAGCTGACCGGGGCCGAGCGCGCCACGGTCATCGATTCGTATCGCCTGGTGTACCGCGCCGATTCGATGGTCAACTGGTGCCCGGGCCTCGGCACTGTGCTGGCCAACGAGGAGGTCACCTCCGACGGCCGCAGTGACCGCGGCAATTTCCCGGTGTTCCGTAAGCGGTTGCGGCAGTGGATGATGCGGATCACCGCGTACTCCGACCGGTTGCTCGAGGATCTCGAGGTGCTGGATTGGCCGGACAAGGTCAAGACCATGCAGCGCAACTGGATCGGTCGCTCCACCGGCGCGCAGGTGCACTTCGCGACCGACGCGGGTGACGTCGAGGTGTTCACCACCCGTCCGGACACCCTGTTCGGCGCCACCTATCTGGTGTTGGCGCCTGAGCATCCGCTGGTCGAAAAGCTGACCGCGGCATCCTGGCCTGACGGCGTCGATCGCCGGTGGACCTACGGGGCCGAAACCCCGGCGGCAGCCGTCGCCGAGTACCGCGCGGCGATCGCGGCGAAGTCGGATCTCGAACGCCAGGAGAACAAGACCAAAACCGGTGTGTTCCTTGGTGCTTACGCCACCAACCCGGTCAACGATCACAAGATCCCGATCTTCATCGCCGACTACGTGCTGATCGGCTACGGCACCGGGGCCATCATGGCGGTGCCCGGCGGCGATCAGCGCGACTGGGACTTCGCCACCGAGTTCGGTCTGCCCATCGTGGAAGTGGTTGCCGGAGGCGATATTTCGGTGTCCGCCTACACCGGCGATGGCACGATGGTGAACTCCGACTACCTCGACGGGTTGGACATCGAGGCGGCCAAGGCCACCATCATCGAGCACCTCGAGGCCGCGGGCCGCGGGCAGCGCCGCATCGAATACAAGTTGCGGGACTGGCTGTTCGCCCGGCAGCGGTACTGGGGCGAGCCGTTCCCGATCGTCTACGACGCTGACGGTCAGGCCCACCCGCTGCCGGAATCCGCTCTGCCGGTGGAACTTCCGGATGTACCCGACTATTCGCCGGTGCTGTTCGACCCGGACGACGCGAGCAGTGAGCCGTCCCCGCCGTTGAACAAGGCGACCGAGTGGGTGCATGTCGAGCTGGATCTCGGCGACGGCCTGCAGAGCTACACGCGCGACACCAACGTGATGCCGCAGTGGGCAGGCAGCTCGTGGTACGAGCTGCGCTACGCCGACCCGCACAACTCGGAAGAGTTCTGCGACAAGGTCAACGAGGCCTACTGGATGGGTCCGCGTCCCGAGCTGCACGGCCCCGACGATCCCGGTGGGGTGGATCTGTACGTAGGCGGTGTCGAGCATGCGGTGCTGCACCTGCTGTACTCGCGGTTCTGGCACAAGGTGCTCTACGACTTGGGCTACGTGACGTCGCGCGAGCCGTATCGGCGTCTGGTCAACCAGGGCTACATCCAGGCGTTCGCCTACACCGACTCCCGGGGCAGCTACGTGCCTGCCGCCGAGGTCGTCGAGCGGGACGGCAAGTTCTACTACGAGGACAACGAGGTCAATCAGGAGTTCGGCAAGATCGGCAAGAGCCTGAAGAACTCGGTCTCGCCGGACGAGATCTGCGACGAGTACGGCGCGGATACCCTGCGCGTGTACGAGATGTCGATGGGTCCGCTGGAGGCGTCGCGGCCGTGGGCCACCAAGGATGTCGTCGGTTCCCATCGCTTCCTGCAGCGGGTCTGGCGTGCGGTGATCGACGAGACCACCGGCACCGAACGTGCCGCCGAGCATGAGGCGCTGGACGACGCGACGCTGCGGATCCTGCATCGGACCATCGCCGGGGTGACGGAAGACTATGCGGCACTGCGCAACAACACCGCCGTCGCCAAGCTGATCGAGTACACCAACCACCTCACCAAGGAGGGCGTGTCGTCCCGCGATGCGCTCGAGCCGCTGGTGTTGATGCTTGCGCCACTGGCGCCGCACCTGGCCGAGGAGCTGTGGAAGCGGCTGGGGCACGACACCTCGCTGGCCCACGGACCGTTCCCGGTCGCCGACCCGGCCTACCTGGTCGACGACACCGTCGAGATGCCCGTTCAGGTCAACGGCAAGGTGCGTGGCAAGGTCACCGTCGCGGCCGACGCGGACAAGGCGGCGCTGGAGGCTGCGGCCCTGGCCGATGAGAAGGTGCAGGCGTTCCTCGACGGCAAGACACCCAAGAAGGTCATCGTCGTGCCCGGGCGGCTGGTCAACCTCGTCGTCTGAGCTCTGCGCAGCCCGGGCCGGTGAGCTCGTCGGCCACCGCGCCGGCCCGGCCGGTCATCGCCAGCAGCAGCGCTTCGCCGGGTCCGCGGAGTTCGGCACCGACGCCGGCTGACCAGTCGGTATCGGTCGCGATCAGGCGCAGCCCGCGGGTGCGCTGTGCTCCGCCGATGACGGGGCTGATCCGCGCGTAGCTCAGCGCCGCGCGCAAGCGGTCGGCCGGGATGATCCGCGGCAGGCCGAGGGGTCGGCGGATGTCCTGCTGGTGGATCAGGCATTCGATGAGGGCCACGCGACCGCGGTACAGGGCGGCAGCTCCGGACGGCTCGACGCCGGCGCGCATCTGCCTCATCAGCTCCTCAGGCGTGGCGTCGGCGTGCTTGGCAAGTCCGCACGCGTTGAGCCTGTCGATGTCCCCGCGGGCACGGATCATCTTGGCGGCCAGTTCGATTCGGCTCTGGCCGAGGTAGGCGACGGTGTGCGCGACGACGTCACGCACCGTCCAGCCCCGACACAGGCTCGGGGCGTCCCACTGCTGCGGGGTCAAATCCTGGAGCAGAGCCACGAACTCCGACCGTTCCGCGCGGGCCAGCGCGTGGACGCTCGGGTATCGCGGCATCACCCGGGCCGCACCACGATTTCGTGCACATGTCCGTCGGGTGGGGTGGTGACGGCCGTGGCGACGAGGCCCGCGACGGTTTCCGGGCGCAGAAAGTGGTCGGGGTGATACTCGCGTTCCTCGTATGCGACGAGATCGCGTTGCATGTCGGAGTCGGTCCGCCCGGGGAAGATCGACGTCACGCGCAGGGTCGGCTCGTCATCGCGCAGCGAGTCGGCGAACGCGCGCAGCGCGAACTTGCTCGCCGAGTACGATGCCATGCCGGGCGAAACCTTTTGTCCAGCACCGGAATTGATGAACACCACGTGTCCGCGGGCCGCCCGCAGGGCGGGCAGCAGCGCGAGCGTCAGCGCCACGGCGCCGGTGACGTTGATCTCGAAGCTGGCCCGCCACTCCTCGGCCGATGACTCGCCGACCCGGCCGGGATAGAGCACGCCGGCGTTGTGCACCAGCACATCGAGCTCGTCGAGCACTTCGGAGCTGGCCTCGATCGAATCCTGGTCGGTCAGGTCCAGGGGCCAGGTAGGCGCGCCGAGGCGCTCGGCCAGTGCATCGAGCCGGGCTGACGGCCGGCCGGCCAGCAGCAGGGTATGGGTGGGTGCGAGAGCAGCGGCGATGGCTGAGCCGATGCCGCCGCCGGCCCCGGTGATCAACGCGGTGGGCACGTTCGCAACTCTACTGAGACCACCCGGGGAGCACCGAGCCTGCGAGTTTCGCGCGCGCGTCGCATGATGGTACGGATGCCACCGGATCCCAGCTTCGCCCCCACGCAGCTCGCCGCCCGCGCCGCCTATCTGCTGCGCGGCAACGACCTCGGCGTGATGACCACGGCTGCACCCCTGCTGTATCCGCACATGTGGAGCTGGGATGCTGCTTTCGTCGCGATCGGGCTGGCCCCGTTGAGCGTCGAGCGAGCCGTGGTGGAACTGGACACCCTGCTCTCGGCGCAGTGGCACAACGGGATGATCCCGCACATCGTCTTCGCCAACGGCGTCGACGGTTACTTCCCGGGCCCGGCGCGGTGGGCCACGTCGGCGCTGGCGGCCAATGCGCCCCGCACCCGCCATACGTCCGGGATCACCCAGCCGCCCGTGCACGCCATCGCGGTGCAGCGCATCCTGGACAACGCCCGCACCCGCGGCCGGTCGACCCGGGCGCTGGCGGCGTCGTTCCTGGACCGGCGTTGGGACGACCTGGTGCGCTGGCACCGCTGGTTGGCCGAGTGCCGCGACCAGAACGGACGTGGCCGGATCACGCTGTACCACGGCTGGGAGTCCGGGATGGACAACTCGCCGCGGTGGGACAGCGCCTACGCCAACGTGGTTCCCGGCACCGTGCCGGAGTACCAGCGTGAGGACAACACGATCGTCACCGACGCCAGCCAACGGCCGTCGGACCTCGAGTACGACCGCTATCTGTGGCTGCTCGAGGAGATGAAATCGGTGCGCTACGAAGACCATCTGCTGCCCAAGGTGATGAGCTTCGCGGTCGAGGATGTGTTCGTCTCGGCAATCTTCTCGGTGGCGTGTCAAGTGCTCGCCGAGATCGGTGAAGACTACAAGCGTCCCAACGCCGACGTGCGCGATCTCTACGCGTGGGCCGACCGGTTCCGTGCCGGCGTGGTGGAGACCACCGACGAACGCACCGGTGCGGCAAGGGATTACGACCTACGGACCAAGAAGTGGGTGGCCACCGAAACCGTCGCGCAGTTCGCGCCGCTGCTGTGCGGGGGGCTGCCGCATCAGCGGGAGCGGGCGCTGCTGCGACTACTGGAAGGGCCGCGCTTCTGCGGGCATCCGGACCTGCGTTACGCGTTGATCCCGTCGACGTCGCCCGTGTCGCGCGACTTCCGGCCCAGGGAATATTGGCGCGGGCCGGTGTGGCCGCTGGTGACGTGGCTGTTCTCGTGGTGTTTCGCCCGGCGGGGATGGGCCGAGCGGGCAGCGGCGCTGCGCCGGGAGGGGCTGCGGCAGGCCAGCGACGGCACGTTCGCCGAGTACTACGAGCCTTTCACCGGGGAGCCGTTGGGCAGCATGCAACAGTCGTGGACCGCGGCGGCGGTGCTCGACTGGTTGGGCTGAGCGGGCTCAGCCGCAGCCGGGGCAGTCCGAATTTGCTGCGGTGTCGGCGTTGTCGGTGAGCTCGGCGGTATGCGAGCCGCCCTGGTCCTCGGGGTCCTGTCCGGCCAGCCGCTCCAGCGGAGCGAGTGCCTTGGCCAGGGTTTCCAGATCCTCACTGCTGAGCCGGGCGAGCCGGGTCGCGAGGTCCGCGCGGCGCGCCGCGAGGGATTCCCGGTGCTGCACGAGGCCGCGCGGCGTGACGTCGACGAGAACGGCCCGCAGGTCCGACGGGTCGCGCGAGCGTTTGACCAGGCCGAGTTTCTCCAGTCGGCGGATGGCGACGGTCGTGGTGGGGGTGCGCACCCGCTCGCGGGCGGCGAGTTCGGTCATGCGGATCGGGCCCTGATCCAGCAGGGTCAGCAGGATGGACAGCTGAGCCAGCGTGAGCTCACCGGCCGTGCCCTTGTGCGTGTCTCCGCGGCGCAGCACCGAGAAAACCTTGGAGAGCACCCGCTGCAGTTCCCCTGCCAGCTCGGTGACCTGGGATTCGGTCTCCACCATAGTTCGCTAGTCTAACCTGTCTGGTCCTGACGCGACGCCAGCTTGCGAGGTTTGCCAAACTCGCGCGTCAATTCACAGGTGCCGCTTCTGCCCCTCACAGCACCTGGGACAGAAACCGTCGCAACCGGTCGGTCTCGGCCGCTTCGAAGATGTGTTCAGGGCCGCCCGACTCGACGACCGCGCCGTGATCCATGAACACCACGGTGTCCGCCGTCGACCGGGCGAAACCCATCTCGTGGGTGACCGCCACGATGGTCATGCCGTCGGAGGCCAGGTCCGCCATCAAGGCCAGGATGCCCTTGACCAGTTCAGGATCCAGCGCCGAGGTGGCCTCGTCGAAGAACATCACCTGCGGCGCCATGGCCAGCGCCCGCGCGATGGCTACGCGCTGTTGCTGACCGCCCGAGAGCGTGGCGGGCCGGACATCGGCCTTGTGCCGCAAGCCGACTCGGTCCAGCTGGGCCAGCCCCAGCTCGCGGGCCGCGTCGGTGTCGAGGCCCTTGAGCTTGCGCGGACCCAGTGTCACGTTGTCGAGGACGCTGCGGTGTGGGAACAGGTTGAACTGTTGGAACACCATGCCGATACGTTGGCGCAGCTGGTCGGGATTGTCGGTCAGTACGGAACGCCCGTCGAGCAGGATGTCGCCCGCGTCGGGCTCGTAGAGCCGGTTCAGGGTGCGCAGCAACGTGGATTTGCCGGAGCCGGACGGCCCGATGATGGCGGTGGTGGTACCGGCAGGCACATCCAGGTCCACCCCGCGCAGCACCGCGTTCGGGCCGAAGGAAAGTTTGATTCCCTTGGCGGTCAACGAGACTGGTTCAGAAGCCGGCATCAGATCATCTCCTGCGGGACGGCCGCCACGGGGTCTTCCTCGGTCACTGGCCTGCCGCGACGCAGCCGGTTGTCGACGTAGTTGACCAGGTGGGTCAGTGGGATGGTCAGCAGCAGGTAGAACAACCCGGCCGCCACCAGCGGGGACAGGTTGCCGGTCTGCGCGTTGAGGTCGCGGCCCACCTGGAACAGCTCGCGCTGGCTGGCCACCAGACCCAGGAAGTACACCAGCGACGAGGCTTTCAGCAGGGAGATGAACTGGTTCATCAGCGCGGGCAACACGCGCCGCACACCCTGCGGGATCACCACGAGCCGCATCGACGCGGTGTAGCTGAAGCCCAGTGCGCGAGAGGCTTCCAGCTGTCCGGCTTCTACGCTCTGGATGCCCGACCGGAAGATCTCCCCGATATAGGCCGCGGCCATCAAGCCGAGTGCGGCGATGCCTAGCGGGTAGGGGTTGTTGCCGGTGAGTGAGCCGACCACCGGCCCGATGCCCAGGCCGATCAGCAGGATGATCACCACTTCGGGCAGCCCGCGGAAGATGTCGGTGTAGACGCGGGCCGGCCAGCGCAGCCATCGTGATCGTGAGATGCCTGCGACCGCCAGACCCATTCCGAGTACCAGCCCGATGATGCTGGCGCAGATCGTGAGGATGACGGTGTTGGGCAGGCCGGTCTTGAACAGGATGGGGATCGCGTGCTTGTAGAGGTCCCAGTCCAGGAATGAGTCAGCCAGCTGTGACAGCGTGGATTTCGGTGCCACGGCACCGTTGTCGGCGGGTTTCTCGCGGGCGGCGGCGATCGCGCTGAAGTCGGGCAGTTGCGGCACCGGCGCGGCCTTCGAGCCGGGCTTCCACCCTGGCGGCAGCGCACGCGGCACCCAGTCCGAATACAGCCGGGCCCAGGTGCCGTCGGCGATCACCGCGTCGAGCCCGGAGTTCAGTGCGTCGATCAGTGGCCGGTTCTCCTTGGCCACCGCCCACGCGACGAAATTGTCCAAGCTGAAGGTGTTTTCGACGATCTTGGCGGGGTCGCCGGGCTGGACGGTGCCTGAGGCCTGTTGGGACGGCGCGACCCAGGCGTCGATCTGGCGGGTTTTGAGGCTCGCGTAGACGGTCGCGTAATCGGGGAACTTCACCGGTTCCAGGTGCAGGGTGTCGACGACGTAGGCCTCCTGCACGGTGCCCTGCACGACGCCGATGCGCTGTCCCGCTGCGAGCTTGCCGAACCCGGTGATCGGCGAGCCCGTCGGCACCACGAGCGAGAAGTAGCCGAAGTCGTACCCGTTGGTGAATCCGACAGTGCGCCTGCGGGCGTCGGTCGTGGTGATCGAGGATGACGCCACGTCGAACCGGCGCGCCGTGGTCTGCGCCAGCAGCCCCGAGAACTCGGTGCCGACGAAGTTGATCTTCAGGCCCAGCTTGTCGGCCACGGCCCGCAGCAGTTCGTTGTCGAAACCGGTGAACTGGCCGCTGGCATTGATGCAGATGCTGGGCGGGGCGTCCGAGAGGGTGCCGACGGTCAGCACGCCGGGCGTGCCCAACCCGAGACTGTCCAGTTTGACGGTGTCGAGCGGCTGCACCGTCGGGGTCGTGTATTTGTCGGCGCCCGGACCCGTTGCGGCGGCCGCCAAGTTGGTCGGCAGCGCACTGGCACTGTTGATTCCGGGCGGCGCGCACTGGTCGGTGTCGGCGCGGGCCGGACCTGCCAGCGTCAACCCCATGACCATCAGGATCGATGCCATCAGCGCCGGTAGCCGTCTGATGCTCATCGTTGCAACCTAGTGGTCACGCCCGCAGCAGTGCTGGGTTCTGCTCAAGGCGACCGCAAGTCGCCGAACACCCCGCGGCGGGTCAACTCGGAGATCATGATCTGCGCCATCTGGTTGGCCCGCTGCACGCAGGCGGTCTGGGCGGCCTGCGGATCCCGGGCGTGGATGGCCGCGGTTTCGTTCTCGTAGCTCTCCAGGAAGTCGGTCTTGGCCCGCGGGTAGCCCACCCAGAACTCGATGGGCGCAAAGCTTTTGCCTGCGCGGATGGCGGCCTGCAGCCGCGGCCCGGCGTACTCGTCGTTGATCGCGTCGCGGTAGAGCCAGCAGGCTTCCTGAAACGCCCGGGTGTCCTTGGCTGTACGCATGATGCGCAGGGTGTCGTCGAGCTGCGCAAGGATCCGCGGGGTGGGGTTGGTGGCGCAGCGCGCCGAGGCGATGCCGTTGAGGATGCCGTACAGCTCGTGGTGCTCGGCCACGGTGGCCTCGTCGAACCGGGATACGAAGGCGCCGCGGTGATACCGCGTGGACAGGATGCCGTCGTGCTCCAGTTGCACGACGGCTTCCTGGATGGGGACGCGGCTCAGGCCGAGATCACGCACGATTTCGTTGCGGTCGATCCGGTCGCCGGTGCGCAACTTGCCGGTCATCACCAGGTTGATGATGTGGGTCACCACCTGGTCTTTTTCCTTCACCCCGTACTTCTTCGGCACCCGGTGAGCCCCCTTCTGTGACACCGATGCGCAGAGTGTCGCATGCGATGGGCGGCACAGCGATATTTGTCGTACCTATGGACGACGGAATTCGTATCAGCCGCCGTTGCGGCCGTCCCGCCAGCGAACCAACGCCTCGGCCGAGCTCAGATCGTAATCAGGGCCGTTGACGCCGATGGTCACGATCGTGACGCCGAGGTCGGCGAGTGCATCGGCCTCGGCGAGCATGGCGTCGATCCCGCCGTCGTCCTGCACGCCGGCCGACCGCACGATGGTTTCGGGATCGCGCCCGACGCTCGCGCAGTGCTCGCCGAGCACCTGCGCCTTGCCCGGATAGGTGGTGCGGTCGACGAACGCGTGCCACATGTCGGCATGCTCGGCGACCAGGCGCAGGGTCTTGCGCTCGCCCTGCCCGCCGATCAGGATCGGGATGTCGCGCGTGGGGGCCGGGTTGAGCTTGGCCAGGCGGGCCCGGATCCGCGGGAGTGCGGCAGTCAGATCGTCGAGGCGGCTGCCCGCCGTGCCGAAGTCGTAGCCGTACTCGTCGTAATCCTTTTGCTTCCAACCTGATCCGATGCCGAGGATCAGCCGTCCGGCGCTGATGTGGTCGACGGTGCGCGCCATGTCGGCGAGCAGTTCGGGGTTGCGATACGAGTTGCAGCTCACCAGTGCGCCGATCTCGATGCGCGAGGTCTGCTCGGCCCACGCGCCGAGCATCGTCCAGCATTCGTAGTGCGCACCGTCGGGATCGCCGTAGAGCGGGAAGAAGTGATCCCAGTTGAACGCGATGTCGATGCCGATGTCCTCGCAGCGACGGACCGCGTCGCGGATGTAGTCGTAGGTGGGGGAGTGCTGCGGCTGCAGCTGGACGCCGATACGAATGGGTGAGGTCATCGCTTCACGTTAACGATTCGGGCGGGCCGGTGCCCTAACAGCTCTCTACGTGAAAACGACTCTGCGCCCAGGGCGTAGATGTGCGAGAGGCACACGCCCTGGGCGCAGAGTCAACGAGAATCAGCCTTCGATGAAGGTCTCCAGCTGCGCGCGGGCGACATCGTCCGGCAGCTGCTTGGGCGGGCTCTTCATCAGGTAGGCCGAGGCCGCCTCGACGGGGCCACCGATGCCGCGGTCCTTCGCGATCTTGGCGGCACGCACCGCGTCGATGATGACGCCTGCCGAGTTCGGCGAGTCCCACACCTCGAGCTTGTACTCCAGGTTCAGCGGCACGTCACCGAAGGCGCGGCCCTCCAGGCGCACGTAGGCCCACTTGCGGTCGTCGAGCCAGCCGACGTGGTCGGACGGGCCGATGTGCACGTCCTTGGTCTTGAACTCGCGCTGCAGGTTGCTGGTGACGGCCTGGGTCTTGGAGATCTTCTTGGACTCCAGGCGCTCACGCTCGAGCATGTTCAGGAAGTCCATGTTGCCGCCGACGTTGAGCTGCATCGTGCGGTCGAGCTGCACGCCACGATCCTCGAACAGCTTGGCCATCACGCGGTGGGTGATGGTGGCACCGACCTGGCTCTTGATGTCGTCGCCGATGATCGGGACACCGGCGTCGGCGAACTTCTTGGCCCACACGGGATCCGAGGCGATGAACACCGGCAGCGCGTTGACGAACGCGACACCCGCGTCGATGGCGCACTGGGCGTAGAACTTGTCGGCTTCTTCAGAGCCCACGGGCAGGTAGGACACCAGCACGTCGACCTTGGCGTCCTTGAGCGTCTTGACGACGTCGACCGGATCGGCATCGGACACCTCGATGGTGTCGGCGTAGTACTTGCCGATGCCGTCGAGGGTCGGGCCGCGCTGCACGATGACGTCACTCGGCGGCACGTCGGCGATCTTGATGGTGTTGTTCTCGGAGGCGAAGATCGCCTCGGCCAGGTCGAAACCGACCTTCTTGGCGTCCACGTCGAACGCGGCGACGAACTTCACGTCGCGGACGTGGTACGGGCCGAACTTCACGTGCATCAGCCCGGGCACGGTCGTGTTCTCGTCGGCGTTCTGGTAGTACTGCACGCCCTGCACCAGGGACGACGCGCAGTTACCGACGCCGACAATGGCGACCCGGATATCTCCTGCGTGCTCAGACATGGACGGTCTCCTTACTCAATTCGGTACTGCTCGGCTATAAGGGCTGCGCCTACGGGTTGTCTGGGCGGCTTTGACCCAGTCGTTCAGCCGCGATCAATTCGTTGAGCCATTTCACTTCGCGCTCGCTGGACTCCAGCCCCAACTGGTGGAGCTGACGGGTGTAGCGGTCGAACGAGCTGCTGGCCCGCGCCACGGCTTCGCGCAGACCTTCCCGGCGTTCCTCTACCTGACGACGGCGCCCCTCCAGAATCCGCATCCTGGCCTCTGCCGGGGTGCGGTTGAAGAAGGCGAGGTGTACCCCGAACCCGTCGTCGGAATAGTTCTGTGGGCCGGTATCAGCGACCAGCTCCGTGAACCGTTCCTTACCGGCGTCGGTGAGCTGATAAACCCGGCGCGCGCGGCGTACCTTGGTCGACCCGAGCGGCGCCGCATCCTCGACGATCAGCCCGTCGGTCTGCATGCGTCGCAGTGCCGGGTAGAGCGAACCGTACGAGAAGGCCCGGAAGGCGCCAAGTAGACCCGTCAAGCGTTTACGCAGCTCGTAGCCGTGCATGGGAGATTCGAGCAGAAGACCCAGGATGGCGAGCTCCAGCACCGAAATCACCCCCTCGACAGGACATGTGTCGATCGCTACGACGGATCAACACCTCGTGCAACTGTATCGCGCCGATATATTGCGTGACAAACGGATTGCCAAAGTTCGACGTTTGTCAGTTCGATCGGGCCCGACCTGGGGTTTCGACGCGGGACTTCGCTCAGCCCCGGTCAGCGGCGGTCGATCAGCTCTTGGGGTAGACCTCTTTGGGTGTGCCGTCGGGTGCCAGAACCATGTAGCCACCACCGAAATCACCACTGACGCGAATGGTGATGTTCAGCGCATCCGGCGTCGCAGGATCCTTCGACGGCGTGATCTCCACCCAGGTGTACTTCACGTCGGCCCGCGGCACGTTGAGGGATTCCGGGGCGCCGCGCAGCATGCCGATGATCGCGTCGAAGTTGAACTTGGCCAGGTCGACGAGGCGGTCCCCGTCACTCAGCGCGCTGGGCGGCGACGAGCTGGGGTCGCCCCAGCCGCCGCGGTAGTCGTATTCGATCTTGCGGCGGTTGTCGTTGGGGTCGGTGCGGTACAGCGACGCCCAGTCCTCGCGGATTTCCAACTCGTAGCCGGTGGTGTCGCCGAACTTCTTGCGCATCTGCTCGAAGAGCCCGTTGAACCCGCCGAGGGAGAGCAACTGACGTGGCGAGGTGAGCACCTTGGCGGGGACGCCGTCGGATTTGGCGCCCGGATCGGTGGTGAAGCTCAGCGGGGACGTGGTGTTGCCGTAGAGACCCCAGCCGATACCGATACCCAACAGCACCAGCACGACGGCCATCGCGACGCGCAGACCCCAGCCGGCGCGGGCCGTTCCCGGCAGCCGGCGCACCTGCGGTTCCTTCAGCGTCGGCAGCTGTACCGGGGCGTTGGAGTTCTGCAGATCCTCCACGAGGGTGGCCAGCTGCCCGAGCGTGGTCGCGTTGGTGGCCGCGCTGACCCGCTGGCGGTGCTCCTCCATCGACAGCTGACCTTCCTCCAAGGCGCTGTCGAGCACTTTGCAGGTGTCGTTGCGGTCGCTGTCCTTGGCCCGCGTCATGGCGCTTCGCGGGGAGGATTGCCTTGTTGCCACGCCGATGATCGTAGGAGCTGCAGCCACGGTCGCGCCTCGGTGGTGGGAGGGCCGACGTACTCTGGTCAACGTGCGATTGCAGAGACAGGTGGTGGATTACGCGCTTCGGCGGCGGTCCCTGCTGGCTGAGGTCTACTCGGGGCGCACCGGCGTCTCCGAGGTCTGCGACGCCAATCCGTACTTGCTGCGCGCCGCGAAGTTCCACGGAAAGACCAGTTCGGTGATGTGCCCGATCTGCCGTAAGGAACAGCTGACGCTGGTGTCGTGGGTATTCGGAGAACATCTGGGCCCGGTGTCGGGTTCCGCGCGCACGGCAGAGGAGCTTGTCCTTTTGGCGACGCGCTACGACGAGTTCGCAGTACACGTGGTGGAGGTATGCCGGACCTGCAGTTGGAACCATCTGGTCAAGTCGTATGTGCTCGGTACGCCCCGTCCACCGGCGGCGCGCAAGCCACGACGAACTTCCACCACGCGCAAGCCCGCGCGTACGGCCAGTGAATAGCGAAGAGGGCCAGCACCGGTCAGCCGACGACGTCCAGAACGCGGCTGGCCGCCTTGGTGCACGCGGACCTCGGGGCGCCCATCGGTCACGCTCGGCGGTGCCGCCGGATGATCGGCTGACCACTGTGCTGCCCCCGGTCCGCGACGGTGGTCCGGCCCCGATCGACGTCGTGCGCGCGGCTATGGACCGCACACCGCCACCCAAGTCGCCGCCACCTCCGCCCCCGCCGCCGGGTGGGCGCGGTCCGGGAGGGCCGTCCGAGCCTCCGGCGGGACCGCCGCAGCCGCGCAAGCAGTTCCGGATCAACTGGAAGTGGGTGCGGCGCGGGCTGGTCGCGGCCGTGGCGGTGATGGTGCTGCTGCCGCTGGTGACCTTCGGTATGGCCTACATGATCGTCGACGTCCCGCAGCCGGGCGACATCCGCACCAACCAGGTGTCGACCATCCTCGCCAGCGACGGCTCCGAGATCGCCAAGATCGTGCCGCCGGAAGGCAACCGCGTCGACGTCAACATCGATCAGATCCCGGTGCACGTCCGCAACGCGGTGATGGCCGCCGAGGACCGCGACTTCTACACCAACCCCGGGTTCTCGTTCACCGGCTTCCTGCGCGCCATCAAGAACAACCTGTTCGGCGGCGAACTGCAGGGCGGGTCGACCATCACCCAGCAGTACGTGAAGAACGCGCTGGTGGGTGACGAGCGCTCCGGGCTGGGCGGTCTCGTGCGCAAGGCCAAGGAGTTGGTCATCTCCACGAAGATGTCCAGCGAATGGTCCAAGGACGCCGTGATGCAGGCGTATCTGAACATGATCTATTTCGGTCGCGGGGCCTACGGGATCTCCGCGGCGTCCAAGGCGTACTTCAACAAGCCCGTGGAACAGCTCGACGTGGCCGAGGGTGCGCTGCTCGCGGCCCTGATCCAGCGGCCCTCGACGCTTGATCCCGCAGTTGACCCCGAAGGCGCCGCCGAGCGCTGGAACTGGGTGCTCGATGGCATGGTCGACATGGGCGCGTTGTCTCGCGACGACCGGGCCAAGCAGGTGTTCCCGCCGACGGTGTCGCGGGACCAGGCCACGCAGCAGAACCAGACCACCGGGCCCAACGGTCTGATCGAGCGGCAGGTCATGAAGGAGCTGATGGGCCTCTTCGACGTCAGCGAGCAGACCCTGAACACCGAAGGCCTGCAGATCACCACGACGATCGACCCGCAGGCGCAGCAGGCCGCCGAGAAGGCCGTCACCAAGTACATGGACGGGCAGGATCCGGACATGCGGGCCGCGGTGGTGTCGGTCGACCCGCATGACGGCGCCATCAAGGCCTACTACGGCGGTTCGGACGCCAACGGGTTCGACTTCGCCCAGGCGGGGTTGCCGACCGGTTCGTCGTTCAAGGTGTTCGCGCTGGTCGCCGCACTGCAGCAGGGCATCGGCCTGGGCTATCAGGTGGACAGCTCGCCGGTGACCGTCAACGGCATCAAGATCACCAACGTCGAGGGCGAGGGCTGCGGCGTCTGCTCCATCGCCGAGGCGCTCAAGCGTTCGCTCAACACCAGCTACTACCGGCTCATGCTGAAGCTCAAGAACGGGCCGGAAGATGTCGCCAAGGCCGCGCACGATGCGGGTGTCGCCGAGAGCTTCCCCGGGGTCGAGCACACGCTGTCCGAGGACGGCAAGGGCGGCCCGCCCAACAACGGCGTCGTGCTGGGTCAGTACCAGTCGCGGGTGCTCGACATGGCCTCGGCGTATGCCACGCTGGCCGCGTCGGGCGTCTACCACAAGCCGCACTTCGTGCAGAAGGTCGTCAACTCCTCAGGCCAGGTGCTGTTCGACGCCTCACAGCAGGACAACGGGGACCAGCGCATCGACAAGGCAGTAGCCGACAATGTCACCTCGGCGATGCAGCCCATCGCCGGATACTCGCGCGGGCACAACCTCGCGGGCGGACGTTCCTCGGCTGCCAAGACGGGCACCGTCCAGCTCGGCGACTCCGGGGCCAACCGGGACGCGTGGATGGTCGGCTACACGCCGTCGCTGTCCACGGCGGTCTGGGTCGGTACCACCGAAGGCGTCAAACCGCTGGTGAATCAGTGGGGTTCGCCCGTGTACGGCTCCGGCCTGCCGTCGGACATCTGGAAGTCGACCATGGACGGTGCCCTGCAGGGCACCGACAACGAGTCGTTCCCGAAGCCGACGGAGATCGGCGGCTACGCCGGTGTGCCGCAGGCGCCGCCGCCCCCGCCACCGGGGCAAAACGGGAACGGACCGCTGGGGCCCAATCCGACGATGCCGTCGGAGACCGTGATCCAGCCGACCATCGAAGTGGCACCGGGCATCACGATCCCGGTCGGCCCCCCGACGACCGTGCCGATCGCACCGGCGCAGCCGGCTGAGCCGGTTGTCCCCGGTGGTCCCGGCGCGCCCATGCCGCCTCCGTGACGGAACGGGAATTCGTTTCGCCGGCGCCGCTCGCGGGGGACACCCGAGAGGCGGACGACCGCGACCTACCCAGCCGCAATGACGTCCTGAGTCGTGCGCTGTCGTATCCGTTCGGCGGCCCGGTCGGCCGGCATGCGGTGATCGGGCGGGCGCGGTTCATGACGCCGTTGCGCGTGATGTTCATCATCGCGATGGTGTTCCTGGCGCTCGGCTACTCGACGAAGGCGGCCTGCCTGCAGACCACCGGTTCGGGCACCCCGGGCCAACGCGTCGCCAACTGGCAGAACAACCGGGCGTACTACGAGCTCTGCTACTCCGACACGGTCCCGCTCTACACCGCAGAGCTGTTGAACCTCGGCAAGTTCCCGTACAAGTCGAGCTGGCAGGAGAACGACTCGACGGGTAAGCAGCGCATGCAGTACGACGGCGAACCCGCTGTGCGCTACATGGAGTATCCGGTGCTCACCGGCATCTACCAGTACGTGTCGATGGCGCTGGCCAAGACGTACACGGCCGCCACGACGGTGATTGCGCTCCCGGTCATCGCCGAGGTGGTGATGTTCTTCAACATCGCCGCGTTCGGGTTGGCGTTGGCCTGGCTCACCACCATCTGGGCGACGGCGCGAATGGCGGGCCGCCGCATCTGGGATGCCGCGCTGGTGGCCGGTTCACCGATCTTGATCTTTCAGATCTTCACCAATTTCGACGCGTTGGCGACGGCCGCGGCGGCCGGGGCGATGCTGGCGTGGGCCCGCCGTAAACCCGCACTGGCCGGTGTTCTGATCGGGCTGGGAGTGGCGGCCAAGCTCTATCCGCTGCTGTTGCTGCTGCCGCTGGCGATGCTGGCGGTGCGCACCGGGCGGATGCGGCAGGTCGGCACGACCGCGCTGGCGGCGATCGGCACCTGGGTGCTGGTGAACCTGCCCATCATGGTGATGTTCCCGCGGGGGTGGTCGGAGTTCTTCCGGCTCAACACCCGACGTGGCGACGACATGGATTCGCTGTACAACGTGGTGAAGTCGTTCACGGGCTGGCGTGGGTTCGACCCGAATCTCGGGTTCTGGCAACCGCCGACGGTGACCAACGCGGTCACCGCGGTGCTATTCGCGGCGTGCCTGATCGTGATCGGCTACATCGCGCTCACCGCGCCGCAGCGGCCGCGGGTGGCGCAGTTGGCGTTTCTGGTGGTGACGGCATTCCTGCTGACCAACAAGGTGTGGAGTCCGCAGTTCTCGCTGTGGCTGGTGCCGCTCGCCGTCCTTGCCTTGCCGCACCGCCGAATCCTGTTGGCGTGGATGACGATTGACGCGTTGGTCTGGGTTCCGCGGATGCTCTATCTGTACGGGGAGGCCAACCGCGGGCTGCCCGAGCAGTGGTTCACCACGACGGTGCTGCTGCGCGACATCGCCGTGATGGGGCTGTGCGCGTTGGTGATCCGCCAGATCTACCGGCCCGAACTCGACCTCGTGCGCCACGGCGGCCGCATCGACGATCCGACCGGTGGGGTGTTCGACGGTGCTCCCGACAACCCGCCGCGCTGGTTGCCGGACTGGCTGCGGCCCGACCGTGACCGGGTGCGCGTGGAACCGGCGCCCGAACCGCAACCCGCCGAGAGCTCGTCAGCTCAGCCCTGAAACGGCGAATACGGCTGCGGTGCTACTGGATTCGGCTTCGACTGAATCCACGCGGTGGTGGCGGGCAGCAGGGCAAGCACCAGCGTGGCCACCGGGAAGATCAGACCCAGCACGGCGAAACCGCCGCCGCCGTAGTAGCCGTAGCGTGCAGTGACCGCCGCGCTCAGGCCCAGACTGATCAGGCTGCCCACGATGGTCAAGGCGCATCCCGCGACCACGAGCCAGCGACCGATCATCTTGCGCTGCAACAACATAATGGCGCCGGCCAACAGCACGACACCGACGACGACGCTGATCAGTACCGTGACGACCAGCAGTGCGGACACGCCGCCGGAGAGCTCCGAACTTCCGAAGGTCGAGTCGCTGTTGATCGCCGCCAGGCCGATCAGCCCGAAGATTCCGGCTCCGAGGTTGGCCAGGGCGCCCAGCCCGGCCAGCACACCCGCGGTGATGCCCGTGCCACCGCTCGGGGATGGAGGGGTCAGAGGCGGCATCCCGGGCGGTTGGTACCCCCCGCCGAACGCGGGCTGTTGCGGGTAGCCCTGTTGTTGTGGGTAGCCCGGTGGCGGGTAGCCCGGCTGCTGTGGGTACCCGGGCTGCTGCTGGTAGCCCGGCTGCTGCCCGGGAAACCCCTGACCGTAGGGCCCGTTGGGATAGCTCACAGATCCCCCGATCGTCGAAGTATGACGACCTCACCTTATAGCGATTTCACAGCTCAGGCGCATTTCGGGTAGCCTGGGCCGGTTGCCGACGCAGGCGACCCTCCTGCCACGGAATCCGCCGTGGCCGAAACGACCATAGGAGGTGATGAGGTTCTAATGCGTCCATACGAAATCATGGTCATTCTCGACCCCACACTTGACGAGCGCACCGTAGCTCCCTCGCTGGAGACGTTCCTGAACGTCGTCCGCAAGGATGGCGGTTCCGTCGACAAGGTTGACATCTGGGGCCGTCGCCGGCTGGCCTACGAGATCGCCAAGCATGCCGAAGGCATCTACGCCGTCGTTGACGTCAAGGCCGAGCCGGCCACCGTCTCCGAGCTCGACCGTCAGCTCAACCTGAACGAGTCCGTGCTGCGGACCAAGGTGCTGCGGACCGACAAGCACTAGGCGAACCGCCCCAGGCTGTCATTCGCGTTGCGTAGGCTCGCGCGAAACAAGCCCATCCTCAGGAGGATCTCGTGGCTGGTGACACCACCATCACCGTTATCGGAAACCTGACTGCCGACCCGGAGCTGCGTTTCACGCCGTCCGGTGCGGCCGTCGCCAACTTCACCGTGGCGTCGACACCGCGCACGTTCGACCGTCAGACCAATGAGTGGAAAGACGGCGAGGCGCTGTTCCTGCGCTGCAACATCTGGCGTGAGGCAGCCGAGAACGTGGCCGAGAGCCTCACCCGCGGTTCGCGGGTGATCGTTCAGGGCCGGCTGAAGCAGCGTTCCTTCGAGACCCGTGAGGGCGAGAAGCGCACCGTTGTGGAGCTCGAGGTCGACGAGATCGGCCCGTCTCTGCGCTACGCCACGGCCAAGGTCAACAAGGCCAGCCGCAGTGGCGGTGGGGGCGGCGGCTTCGGCGGTGGCGGTGGCGGCGGCTTCAGTGGTGGCGGCGGGGGAGGCTCCCGTCAGTCCGAGCCGAAAGACGATCCCTGGGGCAGCGCGCCCGCGTCGGGCTCCTTCAGCGGGGCTGACGACGAACCGCCCTTCTGATCAACATCGAAATTTTTGCAAGGAAGAGATAACCAATGGCCAAGTCGAATACCAAGCGGCGGCCGGCACCGGAGAAGCCGGTCAAGACCCGCAAGTGCGTGTTCTGCTCGAAGAAGGGGCAGAACATCGACTACAAGGACACCGCGCTGCTGCGCACCTACATCAGCGAGCGTGGCAAGATCCGCGCCCGCCGCGTGACCGGCAACTGTGTCCAGCACCAGCGCGACATCGCCGTCGCCGTGAAGAACGCCCGCGAGGTGGCTCTGCTGCCGTTCAGCTCGTCGACGCGGTAGAGGGGAACATCATGAAGCTGATTCTCACCGCTGAGGTGGAGCATCTGGGCGTCGCCGGCGACGCCGTCGAGGTCAAGGACGGCTACGGCCGCAACTACCTGCTGCCCCGCGGGCTGGCCATCGTGGCCTCCCGTGGTGCCGAGCGCCAGGCTGAAGAGATCCGCCGGGCCCGCGAGACCAAGGCCGTGCGGGGTGCTGAGCACGCCAACGAGCTCAAGGTCGCGCTCGAGGGTCTGGGCGAGGTGTCGCTGCCCGTCCACGCCGCCGCCGACACCGGCAAGCTGTTCGGGTCGGTCACCGCGGCCGATGTCGTCGCAGTGATCAAGAAGGCCGGCGGGCCGAACCTGGACAAGCGCACCGTCCAGCTGCCCAAAGCGCACATCAAGTCGGTCGGCACCCATCCGGTGACGGTTCGGCTGCACACCGGCGTCGAAGCCACGGTTTCGTTGAACGTGGTGGCCGGATAACAGCCACGTAGTGGCCGAGGTCTAACGACAGCGTCAAAACGCCCGGGTCGGGTCCGTCACCGGATCCCACCCGGGCGTTGCTGTACCTACCGCGAACATTATGAGTGAAAAGCTGGACAGCGAATCTAACCGGGCGTTAACCTCACCGGCCCTTGTGTGCAACACAACACGCCCGAGGTGGCAACCGATCGCGACACGCCGTGACAATTGCCATCCACAGTTGTGAACCAGGCCGTTACCGGCCTGAACTGTGCGTACGCGAACTGACTCGGCAGTAATCCACAGGTTCTCCCCAATGAGTCAACATCGCTACCCACAGATATCCCCACGCCATCCACAGGTTTGTTAACAGGCCGGGTTTCCGGGGTCGCCAGCAACGTCTACCGTAAGCTGCCGCGAGGCGTTCCACGGTTTTGTCGGAACCCTGTTTTACAGTCGCAGTACCGTTTCGAATAGACGTTCGAGCTTGTCGTCAGACAGGTCTTGAAGGGGGGTGGGAGTCCGTGGCTGTCGTCGATGATCTGGGGCATCCAGATGGACCTCCGGATATGGACGGCGCACCGCCGAGCGAGGACTTCGGCCGCCAGCCCCCGCAGGACATGGCCGCGGAACAATCGGTGCTGGGCGGCATGCTGCTCTCCAAGGACGCCATCGCCGACGTGCTGGAGCGCCTGCGGCCCGGCGACTTCTATCGCCCCGCCCACCAGAACGTCTACGACGCGATCCTGGACCTCTACGGACGCGGTGAGCCCGCCGACGCGGTCACCGTGGCAGCCGAGCTGGACCGGCGCGGCCTGCTGCGCCGCATCGGGGGAGCCCCTTATCTGCACACCCTGATCTCCACGGTGCCCACCGCCGCCAATGCCGGGTTCTACGCCGGCATCGTCGCCGAGAAGGCCCTGCTGCGCCGTCTGGTGGAAGCCGGGACGCGCGTGGTGCAGTACGGCTACGCGGGGGCCGACGGCGCCGACGTGACCGATGTGGTCGACCGGGCGCAGGCCGAGATCTACGACGTGACCGAGCGGCGCGCGTCGGAGGACTTCGTCCCGCTGGAAGATCTGCTGCAGCCCACCATGGACGAGATCGACGCGATCGCATCCCAGGGCGGCATCTCCCGTGGTGTGCCGACCGGGTTCACCGAACTCGACGAGATCACCAATGGCTTGCACGCCGGGCAGATGATCATCATCGCCGCGCGTCCCGGTGTGGGGAAAGCACTCGCGCTCGACACCCCACTGCCGACCCCCAACGGGTGGACCACGATGGGCGACGTCGGGACAGGGGAGTACCTGCTCGGGCCCGACGGCGAGCCCACGCAGGTACTCGCTGCGACCGACGTGCTGCTGGACCGGCCGTGCTACGAGGTCGAATTCGCCGACGGCACCGCGATCGTCGCCGACGCGCAGCACCAGTGGCCGACGGGCGACGGGATCCGGACGACGGTCGCGTTGCGGCCCGGCCTCCACGCCATCGCCGCGCCGGTCGCCGGAGGCGGGGCGGCGGTGTTGACGCCGGTCTGTCAGATCGTCGGTGTGCGCCGCCTGCCGAGCGTGCCGGTGCGCTGCGTGGAGGTCGACAACCCCGCGCATCTGTATCTGGCCGGGTCGGCCATGGTGCCGACCCACAACTCCACCCTCGGCCTCGACTTCATGCGGTCCTGCTCCATCAAGCACCGGATGGCGAGCGTCATCTTCTCGCTGGAAATGAGCAAGTCCGAGATCGTCATGCGGCTGCTCTCGGCCGAGGCGAAGATCAAACTCGGCGATATGCGTTCGGGCCGCATGAGCGACGACGACTGGACTCGGCTGGCGCGTCGGATGAGTGAGATCAGCGAGGCGCCGCTCTACATCGACGACTCGCCGAACCTCACCATGATGGAGATCCGGGCCAAGGGCCGACGGCTGGCGCAGAAGGCGGATCTGCGGCTTGTCGTGGTCGACTACATGCAGCTGATGAGCTCCGGTAAGAAGTACGAGTCGCGTCAGCAGGAAGTGTCGGACTTCTCGCGAAGCCTCAAGCTGATGGCCAAGGAGCTCGACGTGCCCGTGGTCGCCATCAGCCAGCTGAACCGTGGTCCCGAGCAACGCACCGACAAACGGCCGCAGGTGTCCGACCTTCGTGAGTCGGGCTGCATGACCGCGAACACGCGAATCCTGCGGGCCGACACCGGCGCTGAGGTCACCTTTGGTGAGCTGATGGCGACCGGCGAGCGTCCGCTGGTGTGGTCGCTCGATGAGCAGAAGCGCATGGTGGCGCGCCCGATGACCAACGTGTTCTACAGCGGTCACAAAGAGGTCTTCAAGCTCAGCCTGGCCTCTGGGCGCGAGGTCGAGGCGACCGCGAATCATCCGTTCCTGACGTTGGACGGCTGGGTTCCCTTGGGTGAGTTGGCAATCGGCGATCGGTTGGCGACACCGCGGCGCGTTCCCGAGCCGGTGCAGACCGAGCGCATGCATGACTCCGAGGTCGTCCTGCTCGCGCACATGATCGGCGACGGCTCCTGCGTCAAGCGCCAGCCGATCCGCTACGCCAGCGTCGATGAGGCCAACCTCGACGCGGTGGAAATCTCCGCGGCCTACTTCGGGGTGACACCGATTCGGGACGAGTACCCGGCTGCCCGCGTCACGACGATGCGGCTGCCCGCGCCGTACCGCCTGACTCATGGCAAGCGGAATCCGATCGCCGCCTGGCTGGACAAGCTCGGCCTCTTCGGCAAGCGCAGCTATGAGAAGTTCGTTCCCAAAGAGGTTTTCGCGCTACCCAACGATCAGGTGGCGTTGTTCCTGAAGCACCTGTGGGCGACTGATGGGTCGGTGCGGTGGGACGCCAAGGTCGGCCTCGGCCGAATCTATTACGCCACCACGAGCCGGCAACTGGCCGACGATGTGACGCAGTTGTTGTTGCGGGTCGGGGTGTACGCGCGGATCAAGCGCGCCAAGAAGGCGGGTTACCGCGATTGCTGGCACGTGGCTATCTACGGTGGTGAGAACCAGAAACGGTTCGTCGCGCATGTCGGTGTGCACGGTGCCCGCGGCGAGCAGGCGCGGGAAGTACTCGCGCATCTCGAAGGACTCGCGCGCAACACAAACCTCGACACTGTGCCGAAAGAGGTTTGGCAGCAGGTGAAGTCAGCGTTGGTGCGCAAGGGGATGACGCACCGGCAGTTCGCTAGCGCCATGGGTACGCAGTTCTGCGGTTCGACCATGTGGAAGCACGCGCCGAGCCGGGCACGGCTCCATCAAGCCGCAGCGCTGCTCGACGCCCCCGAACTGCATGCGCTGGCTACCAACGACGTCTTCTGGGACGAGATCGTCGAGATCACCAGCATCGGTGAGCACGATGTCTATGACGGAACTGTGCCGGGCACCAGCAACTTTGTGGCACAAGGGATTTCGGCCCATAACAGTCTCGAACAGGATGCCGACATGGTCATGCTGCTGCATCGGCCGGACGCGTTCGACCGTGATGACCCACGCGGTGGCGAAGCCGACATCATCCTGGGCAAGCACCGCAACGGTCCGACCGCCACGATCACTGTGGCACACCAGCTGCATTTGTCGCGTTTTACGAATATGGCGCGATAATGCGATTGTGCGCTGTGGCTTCTCAAGTTTTATGTCCAATTCTCAAGTGAATTGTCCAGACGATGTCCAATTGGACATTTGAGTGAGATTTTCAGGTGCCACAGCGTGTCCTAGTGAGGACCCGCACCCGCCAGGCGCATGCCGATGGCCCTGCTCGACGACAAAGACGGAGGTGCCTTTTGGAATCTCCGACTACGGCCGCCGGAATCGACTTGAAATAAGCCGTGGCGCAGGTGGATTCGCGCATTGCGTATCGACCGAATGCAGATGGTCACCAAGAGGGATGCTCCCTACGGTCGGCGCAATGCGCGTAAGCCATCGCTCGTTGCTTCCCGGAGGTGCGGCCATGCAACATCCGACACCGAAGAAGGTGGTGGTGTCGAAGGCCGCCGTCAAGGAGGCCAGTAGACGCGCCGTGAAGGCCTCGGCCGAGTTGGAGGGTCGTGCTGTACCTCCAGACCATCGACGTTCCCCGGCGGTGCAGGCCTACCTTGCAAAGCAGCAGCGGTTACCCGAGCGCTGAAGCGGCTCACGGCTCTCCGGTTACCCAGTCCCGGTTTCTCGTAGTTCACATTCTGTTGGTGGACGAGACCGCGCCTTCCACCAACTTGTCGATGGCCCTTCTTCGCATCGACGCTCATCCTGAGCCACGTGACGCCACCACTGGCCAGCAAAGGCGTCGATCGCTGGAGACGGATTTTGAGGAGGGCCATGACCCAACGCATTCCCGCCACGGGCAATGGGCAGCAATCACGGTGCATAGCAGCGGATGTCGCAGGGTTAAGAACGTGGGCGGAGGTCGATGCTGCCGCGATACGCCACAACGTTGCGATCTTGACCCCTCCCAGCAGTGCGCTGTTGGTGATGGTGAAGGGAAATGCATACGGACACGGTGCCTTTGAGGTCGCGCGCATGCTTTCGGAGCTTGGCGTTGACTGGCTCGGCGTATCTTTCGTCGACGAGGGGTTGGCGCTGCGCGCACGGACACTGGCCACCCCCATTCTGGTCACGACCGAAGCCGCCGCAGGTGAAGAGCGACGCGCAGTTGAGGCCGAGCTGGATCTCACGGTGTACAGCGCAAGCGCTATCGAGCGGCTCGCTGAAGTCAGCGCGCGCACGGGCCTGAAACCGAGGGTTCACATCAAGGTCAACACGGGACTTAATCGCGTCGGCGTGCCGCCGGCGGCGGTGGCGTCGCTGACCAGTCACGCGCTGAGTGCTGGTCTTAAGGTCCGCAGCATCTGGACACATTTTGCCGTCGCCGAGGAAACCGCGAATCCGGCTACCGAAGTCCAACTCTCCCTGCTGTTGGGAGCTGCAGCCAAGGTCGGGGTGGGTGCTGGCCGACCCTGGTTGCATGCCGCCAATACCGCCGCCATCCTGGCCCATCCGCACGCCCATCTCGACCTGGTCCGAGCAGGGATCGGCGCCTACGGTTATCTGCCTGACGATCAACTCCCGCGCGCCGACCAGTTCATTCCGGCCTTGAGTTGGCGCACGAGGGTGACTCACGTCAAGCGCCTCGCCGCAGGAGAAGGCATTTCCTACGGGTTCACTGGTCGGACCAGCCAACCCACGACGGTGGCGACCGTGCCCGTCGGCTTCGCCGACGGTTATCCGCGCAACTTGTCCAACCGCGGCCACGTCCTCATCAGTGGACAGCGACACCCCATCATCGGGACGATCGCGATGGACCAAATGATGGTCAATTGCTCGGACGCACCCGTCGCGGTCGGCGACGAGGTCACATTAATCGGCGCCCAGGATGACCAGGTCATCTCAGCCGAGGAAATCGCGACCTTGGCCGGCACGATCGTCGACGAAATTCTGTGTTCGATCCATCCGCGGGTGCCACGGCACTTCGTGAACTGAGTCCAGTGAAGTGCACATGTTGTTAGACGCACTGTGACCAGAAGACCAACAACATTGCGGTAGGGCCGCCGGTGTGACCGACGACATACTCCACAAGACAGTCGAGGCCTCCTCACTCGACGCGATCTGACCGGAGAAATCAAATGACCTCACCCCCTCCCTCGCCCACCCAAACATTCTGGGCGCAACTGTCGCGCAAACAGATTCCCAACGCACGCACTGACGACGAACCGCTGCACCGCAGCCTCGGCGTTTTCCAACTGGCGATGATCGGCGTTGGCTGCACCATCGGTACCGGAATCTTCTTCTCGCTCTCCACCGCAGTCCCCAAAGCAGGTCCAGCGGTGGTGATTTCGTTCCTCATCGCCAGTGTGGCAGCAGGTCTCGCCGCGTTGTGTTATGCCGAGCTGGCCTCGTCGATTCCCGCTGCGGGGTCGGCCTATTCCTATGCTTACGCCGCCATCGGCCAATACGCCGCCGTCGGCGTGGCCGCCTGTCTCATGTTGGAATACGGAGTCGCGACGGCCGCCTCCGCCGTGGGGTGGGCCGGCTACGTCAACCAACTGTTCAGTGATCTGACCGGAAGCGAGATCCCCTACTGGGCGCTTCACGCACCGGGATCCACCAGTGACAGTGGACAAGTCGGCATCATCAACCTGCCGGCACTGATACTGGTGGTGATGTGCACGGTTCTGCTGTTGCGCGGTGTGCGTGAGTCCATGCTCGTCAACACGATCATGGTGTTGATCAAGTTGGGTGTACTGGCGTTCTTCGTGGCGATAGCGTTCACCGCGTTCAAAGTCGGCAATTTCAGCGACTTCGCCCCGATGGGCGCGGCCGGGGTGGGCGCCGGCACGGCCACGATATTTTTCACCTTCGTGGGTATCGACGCGATCTCGACAGCCGGTGAAGAAGTGCGCGATCCACGAAAGACATTGCCGCGCGCCATTATTCTCGCATTGGGGATCGTGTTGACGATCTACATGCTGGTGGCATTCGCCGCAGTAGGAGCCCAGCAGTGGACGAAGTTCGAGGGCCAGGAAGCCGGCCTGTCGGTGATCTTGGACAACATTCTGCATCAGCGGTGGCCGGGCATGGTGCTCGCCGCCGGCGCGGTGGTGTCCATCTTCTCGGTGACTCTGGTGACCCTGTACGGGCAAACGCGCATCCTGTTCTCCATGGGTCGGGATGCGATCGTGTCCAAACGGTTCGCCTCAGTCGGCGGCAATTCGCAAGTGCCGGTGTTCAACACGCTGGCCGTCGCGCTGATCGTCGGGCCAGCAGCAGCGTTCATCCCGCTGGATGAGTTGGCCGACCTGACCAGCATCGGCACGATGGTCGCGTTCATTGCCGTCGCTATCGCCCTGATAATGGCGCGCCGCAACAGTTCGGTGAAGCCCAGCTTCTGCGTCCCGTTGTACCCGCTGACGCCCATTTTGACCGTCGTGGTGTGCTGCTATGTGCTGACCGGGCTCAGTGCCACCACGTGGACCTTCTTCGCCATCTGGATGGTGCTGACCTACGGGTTCTATCTGTGGCGCGGACGCAAGATGGACGCAGGCACGCCAGTGGCAGCGGTCAAAGATCTCAGCCCCCTCTTCGACCCGGACGCTGCCAATAAGGTCGACCCCACCCACGCACCGTGACCCGCTAAGACGCCGCACCCCCAATGCGCGCGTCCATTCCTGAGCCCCGTCGGTGGCGACCAAGTGTGGAGAGGCACCGGTCGCCACCGGCGGGGCTACCCGCTGCCGGGCGCCCAGTACTGCTCAGGAGCTGAGGCGACGCACCCGCATGCTGATATCGAGAAGCAACCGGTCTTCGTGGGATTCGAGGTGGCGGTGAGTCAGTTCCTCGATGCGGTTCAACCGATACATCAACGAATGCCGGTTCAGATGAAGGCGCCGCGCCGCCGAGGACACGTTGCCGTTCTCGGCCAGATACACGGCCAGGGTCCCTAACAGGTCCGAGCCCCGATCACGATCGGCGCGCTCAAGCGGGTCGATCACTTGGTGGGCCAGCTGAGAGGACACCGGATCGTCGGCCACCGCGTTCAACAACATCAATGACCCGAGGTCGTCTGCGCGAGCGAGGCCGCCGGGACCCAGAGTCGCCCGTGTCACCGCGACCGCAGTGCGCGCCTGCGCCGCTGCTTCGAACAGGCCGTCGAGCCGGTGAGCTCCCGCAGCCAACCCCCATGACACGCGATCGGTGAACGGCGCCAGCGCCTGATCGGCAAGTAGGACCGACAAGTCGGCTTCTCGCTGGTCCAAGCACACCAGGAGCTCGCTTTCTCGGTGCGTGGCCACGCTGGCGGGGTGGCGCAGGCGCAACCGCAACCTCTGGGCGAGGTCGGCAGCAACATAGGTACTGGCAACTCCGTCTTCGGTGGCTTCCACGAGTCCGAGCGCGACTTGAAGCGACGCGTTGAGGGGGTAGCCCAATAACGCTGATCGCGCCGCTAGTTCGTCGGTGGCGATCGACTCCGTACTGGAAGCCCACCAGATGAATTGCCCGCGGGCGCGCGAGCCGAATTCCTCTGCCGCCTCCTGTCGCAGCATCTCGATGGCACAGGCGGTGGCGCCGTGGTGCACCGCATCTTCGATGGCGGTACGTGGGGTGAGATCAGCCTCGCCAACCGGCCCCACGGCGACCACCCACCCCAACGGGTGCGTGCGCGCCTGGATGGGGGCGACCAGAACCGAGCGCTCGGCGATATCGAGGCGCTGCGTGACACCTGGCGCGACGTCGTCAAGCCGCGACAGCAGTGACCGCAGCGGGTTGTTCTGGCCGGAGGGCTCGGTCATCAAGCTAGCGGCTAAGGGCCCGTGGCCGACTACTGCGCCGCTGGCATCCAAAACCAGCGACGGCAACGCGGTGACGCCCTCCAGGGCATGCGCGATTGCCTCCACGCCGCCGGTTTGCAGCAGGGCCTGAGTGAACGCCGACGGCAGATCGTCACCACCGTCGCGATCTGGATGTGATCGGCCAACGTAAAGCATGTCGATGAGCACGCGAGAGATATCGGAGAATCGCAGTTCCCACGGGATTGTCACCAGAACCGTGCCGAGACGACTGGCGATGTCGCGGACCGTCGGCGGTATCGCGGGATGCATCGCCCCGGCGCCCACACTCAGGCAGACCGCTGCCGCGCCCGCCTGAGAGCATTGCTCAACCAGTACAGCCAGCTGCTTATCATCGCAGCCCATCCCGGTGGTGAGGACGAAATCGCCTGGGGAGACGAAATTCTCGATCGGCCATTCGATCACCGAGACCCAGGTGACGGCAGCGTCGAGATGTTCGCTGCCGGCTACCACGTAGGCTGTCGCGAGCACCTCGGCGCTGAGGCACGTGGCGACCGTCAGCCGCGTGCGCGCATCTTCGGCTCGACGGTCAAGTTGTCCCATGTCGCACCTTAAGCTCACCGACTATGCCTGCGCGGGAGATCGTCGCGGCGAACCCGTCCTCAGGGCTTGCCCGTCGCAGCTGCGAACCCGGCGTCCTGGTGGGAGATCTCTGCAGCTGTGTCACCGGGCTGGCCCGGTAGGTAGAGGCGAAGGTTCGACCGGCACGGTGAGGTGCTCGATGAAGGTGTCGCGACACGACACGACGGAGGGGCGACGCTCGGCGCCGGTGCGGCAGATCAGCGAGATGTGGCGCTGTTGGTGCGTGTCGAGCAGCATTGTCGACGTCATCGCTTGCCCGGCGTCGCGGACCAGCAGGTCGGGCAGGAAGGCCGCGGCCAAGCCCGCCTGCACCATCGTGAGGTGAAACAACAAGTCTGCGGATTCGTAGGCGACGTCGGGTTCGAATCCGTGGCGGTGGCACCACCGTCGCGTCCACGCGTTGGCCTCGGTCCCGCTGGGCTCAAGCACCCAGCGCACCCTCCGCAGGTGTTCTAGGTCGTCAACTGCGGTGCCGGCGGGCAAGTACGCGCGGATGGGATCCTGGATCAACAGATCGGCATGCAGATCGGCGGGCATCGCCTCCGAGATGCCCGGATAGCTGTCGGCGACGAGCACGTCGATGCGCCGCGAGGACAGCAACAACAATCCGTCTTCGGGCTCCACCTGCTGGTAGCGGACGTCGAGGGCCGGATGACGCGCGGTGAGTGTGCCGATCACTTGCGGCACGATGAGACGACTGATGGTCGTGAAACCGGCCACCCGAAGCCTGCCGCGGACTTCGGTGTCGTTGGCGGCCAGGTCGCTTTCGGCGCGTTCGAGGATCTCCAGCACATCCTCGGCGTGGCGGACCAGTTCGGATGCCGCTGCCGTGAGTCGCACCCCTCTGCCCACCTTCTCCAACAGCGGTACCCCGGCTTCTTTTTCCAACACTCCTAACTGCTGGGACACGGCCGAATGGGTGTACGACAACGACCGCGCCGCGGCGGTGATGCCGCCACGCAACTGGACCTCGCGCAGCAGCATCAGGCGGTGGACGTCGAGCACGCTCTCATCACCCCTTTCGGGTCGGCGCATGTCGACCGACACGGCGGCTCGCTGGCACGTGGCGTGTTCTAGGCGCAACACACGTCAGCAAGCATGACATGTTTTCGTCAAAAACCGTCGCTTTTGTTTAGGTGAACGCCTTCGTAGCGTGATGTGCACAACATGCCCAACCAGTTGGAGGACCACATCATGAGCGACGGCCACCTTCCGCTCGCTGATCGCGCATCCGGCCTCGTCGGCTCGATCATCGACTCGTCGACCGCCCTGCTGGCACGCCAGACCCATGACATCGTGCGGTTCGCGATGGGCGCCCCCAGCGACGACCTCATCCCGGTCGCGCTGCTCGACGAGTACTCCGCGCGCGCGGTGGCCGGCAAGTACGCCTACGGGCAGAGCGAAGGCGAACCGGCGCTGGTCGAACAAATCGTCAAACTGCAAGCCGAACACGGGATCACCACCACCGACGACCGCATCACCGTCACCACCGGCGGGATGCAAGGTCTCGATCTGGCGTTCAAGCTGTTCGTCGATCCCGGTGACCTCGTCATCGTGGAGGGGCCGACCTACACCAACGGCAACGCCACCGCACTTTCCTACGGCGCCGACCTGCTTCAGGCGCCGCTGGACGACGAGGGTCTCGTCGTCGAGGCGCTCCCCGAACTGGTGACACGCGCCGGCCGCACGCCCAAGGCGATCTACACCATCCCCAACTTCCAGAACCCGTCGGGAGTGACCCAGTCGCAAGCTCGGCGGGAGCGCCTACTCGAGCTGGCCGAGCAGTGGGGGTCGGTCATCATCGACGACGACCCCTACGGGTTACTGCGCTTCGACGACAGCGCGGTTCCCACCTTCACCCAGCTCGATCCCGGTAATGCGCGGGTATTCTCCGTGCGCACGTTCTCCAAAATCCTGGCTCCTGGCCTGCGCATCGGCTGGGTGGATGGCGACCCCAGCCTGCAACCGCTGCTTATCAACGCCAAACAGGCCATGGATACCTGCACCAGCGTGCCCACCCAGCAGACGGTGACCGACTTCCTCGCCGGTGGCCATCTGCGTCCCCACCTGGACCGGGTCCTGGGCCTCTACCGGGACCGCAGGGACGCGATGCATGCCGCGCTGAACCGACACTTCGGCCCGACCGTGCAGGCGACCCATCCCGACGGTGGATTCTTCCTCTGGATCACCTTCACCGACAGCACCGTCGACACCCAAGCACTGTTCGAGACCGCACTGGCCGAAGGCGTGGCCTACATCCCCGGTCCGGCGTTCTCGGTCAACGATGACTTCCACAACTCGCTGCGGCTGTGCTTTGCCACCTCCACACCGGAGCGCATCGATGAAGGCGTCGGCCGCCTCAAGCGGGCCGTGGACGCCGCCGGAGCAAAACGATGAGCCGCCGCTCCGCAATCGTCACCGGTTCGACCTCGGGCATCGGACGCGCCATCGTCGCACGCCTGCACGCCGACGGCTTCAACGTCGTTGTCACCGGCCGCGACGCCGCGCGAGGCCACAGCGTGTGCAACGACTTGGGTGAGCACGCCACATTCGTGGGGCTCGATCTCACCCGCGACGGTGCGGCCGCCGAGTTGGCCGAAGCGGCCCTGCACCGATTCGGCCGTATCGACGTGGTGGTCAACAACGCCGCCCAGGACCACACCGGGGATCTCCTCGACGTACCCGTCGACGAGATCCGCCACGCCTTCACCGTCAACGCCATCGCACCCATCACCGTCTTGCAGGAAACCGCTAAGCGCATGGACCGCGGCGGCGCCATCATCAACATCAGCTCCCGGCTGGCGTCGATCGGCGTGCCCACTATGAGCATCTACAGCGCCACCAAAGGCGCAATCAACGCGCTCACCATTGCCGCCGCCGTCGAACTGGCCGACCGCAACATCCGCGTCAACGCCGTCGCCCCCGGCATGACCCGCACCCCGCTCTATGACGCCTGGCTCGCCGACCAGGACCACCCGACAGAAACCGAGCGCGACGTGCTCGCCGGGATCCCCCTCAAACGCCTCGCGATGCCGGGCGACGTCGCCGCTGCGGTCAGCTTCCTGGCCTCCGAACATGCGGCCTACATCACCGGCGTCTGCATCCCGGTCGACGGCGGCTACACCGCCCGCTAACCACGAAATACTCTGAAAGGCAGCAATTCTCATGACCACTGACCCCACAGTCCTCGACGGGCCCGCGCTGTGGCCCGCCCAAGCCCACGTCCCCTCCATCCTCGGACGCCAGATCGTCATCGACCGCGGCGAAGGCTGCTACGTGCACACGACCGATGGTCGGCGCCTGTTCGACGGCACCGCCGGCCTGTGGCACGCCAACATCGGCCACGCCCATCCCGCCCTTGCCGCTGCGGCTCACGACCAGATGCTCAAACTGGAGACCTACCACATCTTCGCGCGGTTCGTAAACGATCAGGCCCTGGTGCTGGCCGAGCGCCTGGCCGACCTCTCACCCATCGACGACGCGAAAATCATTCTGAACTCCGGCGGTTCCGACGCCATTGACGTCGCCTGCAAGCTCGCCCGGCGGCACTGGCAACGCGCCGGCCGCACCACCAAGACCACCATTCTCAGCCGCGAGCATGCCTACCACGGCCTGCACGCCTACGGGACGAGCATCGCCGGACTGGAGTTCAACCGCGAAGGCTACGGCACCGAATCGCTGGTCCCCGAGACCCGCCGAGTACCGGTGCACGACATCGACGCTCTCAAAGGCACCATCGCCGAGCTGGGCGCCGAGAACATCGCGGCCATCGTGACCGAACCGATCCAAGGCACCGGCGGCGTCAACCCGCCGGTGCCCGGCTACTTGCAGACCCTGCAGCAATTGTGCCGGGAGAACGACATCCTCGTCATCCTCGACGAGGTGATCACCGGCTTCGGTCGCACCGGAAAGATGTTCGCGGCGCAGCGATTCGGACTACATCCCGATCTCATCACCTTCGCCAAAGGCGTGACATCCGGATACGCGCCCCTCGGCGGTGTCATGGTCGCACCGCACATCTGGCAGCCGTTCTACCTCGACGACCGCGCGACCCCGATCTTCCGGCACGGTGCCACCTACGCCGGTCACGCCACCGCCTGCGCCGTCGCCCTAGCTCACCTCGACATCCTCGAACGCGACCAGCTCCTGCCGCGCGTCACCGAATTGGAGCGCTTGCTGGCCGAGCAGCTCAACCAGCTTGCCGCCCGACGCCGCAGCGTCACCGACGTGCGTGTCGGAGGGTTCCTCGGCGGGGTGACCCTGACCGACGGCATCTCCGCCGAAACTGTCGCCGACAAACTGATCGGCCACGGATTCATCTCACGACCGTTGCGTGGCAACACACTTCAGATCAGCCCGCCCTTCATCACCACCAACGACGAACTGACGCATTTTATCTCGGCCATCGACCACGTCCTCGAAAGGGAGGAAGCCTAGTGAACACCTCCGTGAGTGCCCGCAGTCCGCTCGCCGAACCCACTCAACACGTTCTCGACGCCGCGGCCGCCGTCGTGGACACCTTGACGGTGCCATCCAGTGACCGCCGAATCGAGGTCTGCAACCCCGCCACCGGACGCGTCATCACCACCGTGCCCGACTACGACACCGCACACGCTGTGGCAGCCGTCACCACCGCCGACGGTGCCGGTCCCGAATGGGCCGCGCGCACGTCACGCCAGCGCGCCGACATTCTCCGGCGCTGGTACGACCTCATCATCGAGCACGCGGAGAAACTCGCACTGCTCATCACCCGCGAGATGGGCAAGCCGCTGGCCGAAGCCCGCGCCGAAGTCGTCTACGGCAGCGACTTCGTGCGCTGGTACGCCGAAGAGGCAGTCCGCCCGGGCGGCAACGTCCGTGACGTTCCCACCGGTGGCGCAACCCTGCTCACCCGCCGCGCACCCGTCGGTCTGTCGGTGTTGATCACCCCGTGGAACTTCCCGCTGGCGATGGCCACCCGCAAAATCGCCCCCGCTCTCGCCGCCGGATGCCCGGTGCTCATCAAACCCGCGACGCTGACACCGCTGACCACCTTCTACGTCGCCGACCTAGCCCGACAGGCGGGGGTGCCCGCTGACCTGATCCAGGTCATCACGACCACCAACGCCTCGGCGTTCAGCTCCACGGTCCTGTCTGACCCCCGGGTCCGAAAGGTGTCGTTCACCGGCTCCACCGGTGTCGGCACAGCCTTACTCGGGCTCGCTGCACACAACGTGCTGCGCTCGTCGATGGAACTCGGCGGCGACGCCCCGCTGATCGTGTTCGACGACGCCGACTTGCAGCGCGCAGTCGAAGGCGCCTACGCCGCCAAGATGCGCAACGGAGGACAGTCCTGCATCGCTGCCAACCGCATCTTCGTCCAAGACGGCATCGCCGACGCGTTCACCGAAGCGCTGGCTGAGAAGATGGCCGCCGCCCGGGTCGGCGACGGCCTCGCCGACGACGTTTCACTGGGCCCGCTGATCGACGACCGCGCAGTGTCGGCCATGCAGCACCTCGTCGATGACGCCGTCACCCACGGCGCCACGGTGCGCACTGGCGGTCACGCCATCGACGGACCGGGGCACTTCTTCGAGGCCACCGTGCTTGATGAGCTGCCCAGTACCGCCGAAATAGCCGCCACCGAAATCTTCGGGCCCGTCGCGGCAATCCAGCGGTTCAGCTCCCAAACCGAGGTCATCAGCCGCGCCAACGCGACCCAGTACGGCCTTGCCGGTTACGTATTCACCGAGAACCTCGACCGCGCCCTCAACGTCGCCGACGCACTGCACACCGGTCTGGTCGGCATCAACCAAGGTGTGCCGTCGAACGCCGCAGCACCCTTCGGCGGCATCAAACAGTCCGGACTCGGCCGGGAGGGCTCCGCCGAAGGACTCGACGAATACCAGGAGATCCGCTTCTACAACATCGCCCGCCGCGACACCCACTGACAATCCACCGACCACTGACCGAAGGAACAACCATGCGCATCAGGTCCCAAGACACATCTGTCACTTGGGCTTTCGGCATCGGCATGCGCTCGCCCCCGCGGTGCAGTTCCTCATTGACTGGCGACCACGCGAACCGATTGGCTGTGCCGGTTACACCGTCACAGGGCTTCGTGTCCGCGCTCGCCGGTGCGCACGCGGACCAACGACTCGACGGGCGTGACCCATACCTTGCCGTCGCCGATCTTGCCGGTGCGCGCGGCGCCGACGATGGCCGCGGCCACGGCGTCGACCTGTTCGTCGTCCACCACAACGTCGATGCGTACCTTCGGAACGAAGCCGACCTCGTACTCGGCACCCCGGTACACCTCGGTGTGTCCCTTCTGGCGCCCATACCCCTGGGCCTCGGAGAAGGTTAGGCCGTGCACGCCGGCCTCGTCCACGGCGGTCCGAATGTCTGTGACCGTAAACGGCTGCACGACTGCGGTTATGAGCTTCATGGCGTCAGGCCTTCACTCCTTCGACCTTCATACCATCGAGTCGGCCGCTGACAACGGCTTCGTCAGGGTAGGCCTCCTCGAGGTGTGCGCCGATGTCGCCCCGTTCCAAGATCTCCTCCGGCGCACGCAGTTTCATGAACAGGCCGAGAACCTTCAGGATCGCGCAGGATTCCGGACTGGGGCACTCAGGTCCTGGTGGCATGTTGCTCTGAGGCTGTTGGCGCCCAAAGCTTTTCTTGGATAGACGGCAGTCCAGACCAGTGACCGCTAAATGCGTTGGTCTCGCCATTTGGACTATTGAAAACGGTGGGCCAGGCGGATGAGAATTGGGTCGTCGACACACCTGCCGGTAAAGGACCGCAGGAGTCGCCATGTACGTCGTTTCGCTTCGTTGCCGAAGCTGCCGCGCATTTGGCCGCAATCCGCTGCTTGGCTGGACCGACCGGGTCGAAGCGTGCGTGATCGTGTTCGCAGTCCTGGTAGCGCTGGCCGCGACTGCGGTCTGCGCGGTCGCCGGCGCCCGGGGCGGTGAAGTTCAGGTCGTTCGGACCGACTGGGTCGGCAGAGGCCGTGCGGTGAAAGCCGGTGACCGCAGCAACATCTGGGTCATTGACGGTAGCGCGAGCCACACTAACTGGCCGGCGTTGTCGCCTTGGGCAGAATCCCCGCGACTCGGCACTGAGCCTGGACTGCTTGCGCGTGGACGTCATGCTGGACGGAGGCGGCGCGACACCAGTCGCGCGCTGCCTCCCCGCACGCGTGCTCGACCCCGCCGCCCATCGAACTTGCCATCGTGACGGTTACGCAACTCTCGCCGGATCGAACAGGGCTCGACGAGTGGCTCGCGATGGCCCATACCATCGCGCCCGCTGCAATCACAACGACGAAAATGCCGCTCACAACCCACATGGCACGGCGCTCGCGAGGCGTGAGCGGGTCAGTTGGTGGGGTCTTGCCTGTGTTGACCGTCGGCGGCTCCTTCCTCCGGCGAAGTCGATCGATCAACAATAGGGGCACCGCTGCCCGGTTGGCACGCTCGCGACCTCGTCGATCGGAGCCATTGAGGAAGGTGCTGCGCACGCCCGGCGAGGTTTCGCGGCAGCGCTCTGCCAGGCTGACACGCCCGGGTAGTTCGCGGTGCTCGGCTGATTGAGTTGCCAAGCGCCGCGGTCGAGCCGCAGCAGCGGGCATGCGTCGCGTGACGCGTCGACGGCGCCAACGGCTCATGTGACCGTGTGCAAAGCGGGACCGTGTGATTGCGTGAGAAGGTCGTGATGTCGGTGCCTGGTGGAAGGCTGCGTTGCATGGGCATCACATCTTCAGAGCAAGTGCATATTCCACCTGGGCCAGCCGATACCAGGTACACCCTTGCGAGTCTGGCGCGACTCGCGCTGATGAAAGGCGCATTGGCGCTTTTCGATGACGTTGTGAAGCTTCTTGACCCCAGGAACGCCGACGACGTCTTCTACCGAGTGCAAGACTTGGAGGACCACGTCCGCTATTTGAACGACATGGCGGCCGTGCTCGAATTTGAGGCCGACGGCGATTCTTTGAACCTCGGCACGCACCCACTGGAAAATGCCGAACTCGGTCCTGCCATACGCGCATGGCGCAAAACGGTCGAACGCCCGTGGTGCGTTGTTGATGACTGCGCAGATCCTGAATACGCTGCCCCACGGATCGATACAAATCTTCCCGACGGTGCGTCCGACCCCGACGGAACGTGTGACGAACTAGAAGACTGGTGCGAACAGCACCTTCCCAACTCGAACGGGACCACAGTGTCCTCAATCATCCAATTGCACACCGCAGAGACCGAAGCAGCTAGTGTCGCTCGACACGGCCATTTCCTGGAGACATCCGAGGACGCAACGCCATGGGAGTGGGCGGCCCATCGAGCCCGCATGCAACGCATCAGCGCCGTGGCGTTCGGGCCCGACACAGGTGGTCATACATCCAGCGACCTGCTCGGATCCGACGAGATACCCCCTTCCCGCTACGGCGGACCGGTGTTCGATCTGTGGTCCGAGATCGCCGAACGAGTGAACTTGCGCGACGAGCAGTTGGGCGCACTGACGGCACGGAGGCCAATGTCAGTCACGAAAGATGTTGTGGTCCTTGGGGACCCGACGGAGGCGGGTACCGAGTACCTCAACCGCGACGCGAGCCGCAGGATCGTGAGCACGGCTATTGCGGAGACCGTCGGGTGCCAGCACCGTGTGAGGGTGGCATCGGTGGCGGCGTTCAACCACTGGCAAAATGAACGCGCAAAACCCCCGTTCTGACGCCGTGAAGTTAGACAGTGCTTGAGGGCACTTGCAGGTGCGAGCGTATGGTTCCGCTGCCCTAACATCTCTTCTGTGGCCGGCAGTTTCGCTGCCGCGACCACCGCGGGCTACAACGCGACGAAGTTCGGCGTGACCGCGTTCACCGAGGCACTGCGGCAGGAGTACGCGCAACGTCACCTGCGTGTGTCCGTCGTCGAGCCAGGCCGGGTGGACACCGAGCTGTTCGACCATCGCGAGGGCTCGGCGCGGCCGTCGTCGAGGCATCACCGTCTCCCACCACATCAAGCGTGACCGGACCACCAATGTCCCTGTCCGCCCATATCAATCGCCAGCTCACACTGACACGGCCCATGTCCGGCCACGGCAGAATGGTCGGAGCAGTGTTCTTGGTAGAGTTGTTCTCCAGCCCGAGTGTCGGCTCAGGGAATCAGCGGAGAATCCGGGCAGTAGACACCACAATTCAACCGGTGCCACCACCACGTCGAACCAACGGCCTCGCTGTGGTCAATACCCCGAGACTAATTGAGTGGTCACGCGGTGAGACAAACGACGAATCCTCAAGGACGGAGCTGTGATTAATGGCCAGTGCCCGTGAGAATCTACAGATGTGTTGTTGTGTCTCACAATCGATTTCATCTTTTTACGATCGATTGCTTCTCAGACGCGAGGACCGCAAAGGCCTGGTCATTTCGGCCTGTTGGTGGGGCTGGTGATGGGGAATGCAGCGTTGCGTGAGACAAACTCCGGTGCAGCCAGCGTGAGACGAATCGAATAGTCGCAGGTCAAAGACGTGACTAGATGCAGCCCAGCGTGAAACCTACATGCGGCGGCTTGCTGTTGTTGCTGAAGTCTTTCGAGACGTGGAAAACCTGCCCGGCGATTTCGTGCCCTTCGCAATCAAATACCTTTGCAAGTGAAATGATGATCTGCTGGCACCGCAAAGGCTTTCGCAGCTCGTGCCCGTCAACCGACCGATATGGTGACTGATCCTTTTCAGCCGCGAACTCAAATCTGTTCATTGATTGTGTAGTTGCTGTGAGTGACTGCTGACAACCCAGGCCGCAATTCGAGTAGTGAACTACGCGTGGCCTCGACGTCCGCTGGTGTCAGAGTTGCCCTTATCGCGTAGTGGCCGGCACCTGAGCACGACCGGTCACGACGATGCACAGCCAACGAATGGCTCGCGCTGCTGAGGGGACTGTGCCAGGACAGCTGTCCTATAACCCGGGCGATGCACGAACAAAAGGATGGGCATCCGATGCACGCAACCAAGCTTTCCAATCAGATCGATCCTCCGGACAACCCATGGGATCCGGGAACGCCGTTGCGGCCCTTCGTCACCCCGTTGGCAGTGCTACAGCCCGTCAAGATGAGCGACGCGATCACGATCGACATCGCGGCGACGACCGCGCTGATCCATCCGGACCTGCCCGAAATCGCGGCGTGGGGCTACGGCGTGCCGGGCGGGGTGACATCTCCCGGGCCACTTCTGGAAGCCGCTGCCGGCAATGCCACCACCGTGACGTGGCGGAATCGTCTGGACGCCAGTCTGTACCAGCGCGATCCGAACCGGCCGGTACCAACCCTGCCGTTCAGCACGGCCGTCGTCGATGATCCCGACGGGGACAACGACTCGGTTCAGAATTACCTCGGCAGTGAGGGAGGTGTGCCCGAGAAGATGCCGTTGGCGCCATTGGGTTGGACCAGCACGCATCTTCACGGCGGTCATTCGGCCTCTGATGCTGACGGCTGGCCGGAGAACATGATACCCGCTGGCGGCCAACAGGTTTCGTTCTATGCCAACACCTACGACAATGTCGACATCGCGCTGGGCAAGGTCGGAGCGCTGCTTTGGTATCACGACCACGCGATGAACGGAACCCGCTACCACGTGTATTCGGGTCTGGCCGGCGGCTACATCCTGCGCGATCAGGCCGAACGCGACCTGGGTCTGCCAACCACTCCCGAAGAAGGCGAGGTCGTGGCGATAATCCAGGACCGCAACATCGACGCCGTGGACGGGCAGATTAGGTTCCTGCACAAGACCACTCCGGATACCGGCGAGTTTTTCGGGCCGCTTACCTTGGTGAATGGAAAGCTGTGGCCACAGCTTTCGCTCCGGCCGGCTACCTACCGGCTGCGACTGCTCAACGGGTCCAACGCCCGTGCCTACCGGCTGCACTTGGTGACTGTCGATCGTTCGTCGACCGGGGACCAACCGCCAGAGGTCAGAGTGCACCACGATGTACTGCGGATCATCGGCTCCGACGGCGGACTGCTGTGGAAAGCGGCCCCGGTCGCCCCGAGGTCGGCACTGACGTTGGCTCCGGCCGAGCGGCTCGATGTGCTGGTCGACCTGTCCGGTTTCGCCCCGGGTACACAGGTGTATTTGATCAACTCCGCGGAGGCACCGTTCGGGGGCGGAAAGGTCCCGACGCCTGCGCAGCTGAACAGGCTGTGGCACAAGGGCGATCGTCCTGGCCGCAATCCGTTTCCGTGGGTGCTGCGCCTCGACGTCGATCCGGATGCCGAGTTGCGCGGCATGGATCAGCCTGCCAGCGCGTTCGACGGCGTCGAGCTCAACGCCGCATACCGGCGCACGGTGCATGGTCTGACCCCGCACCCGGCCCATGACGCCGCGCCCGAGATTTCAATCGAGGGACACGAGCACCACCTGATCCTGTTGGCCGAAACCGATCCGCCGGGGCACCTCTACGTCCAGGAGCTTGTCGAGGATGCCGACGGCGACATCGCCCTACGGCTGCCCACTGACACCGAAACCAAGAAGTACCGCGTCGACGGATGGATGGTCGGGGACCAGACATCTTCGGAGACACGGGTTGCGTTTGACGACCACGTCGGCATACGACCCCAACTCGGTCAGTGGCAGGTCTTCCGGTTCATCAACACCACAGGTGACACTCACCCGCTGCACATCCACCAGTCACAGTTCCAGCCGCTGGGGTCCGCGGCAGGTCAGATCGCATATGCCGACGCCATGGGCAACAACATTTACGACCCGGCATCCCGGACCGCCACCGCTCCGCTGCTGCCCCTGCCGGACCCGGGTCGCAGCTACGACACTGCGGAAATCACCGGTTGGAAAGACACCATCCGGGTCGATCCGGGCAACGTGGTGCTGGCCATCAGGTTCGACGTCCCAGGCCGCTACGTCTACCACTGCCACGTCCTCGAGCACGAGGACACCCAGATGATGCGGCCGATCGTCGTGACCGTGGTGCCCATGGACGACGGCACACCGATGCAGATGTGAGCTCACCGTCGATCGGTGACCCCCTCGCAACCACAGACCAGGAATGAGAAAGGAGTTGACCATGGCGAATAAGTGGAAGCTCATCAGTGGGTTGCCAGCGGGGCTGACCCCTGACACGATGCTGCTGCTGTCCGACGGATCGGTGCTTGTTCACAACACCAGTGGTGCTGAGTGGTGGCGGCTGACGCCCGACGGCGCGGGTCAGTACGACACCGGCGCGTGGGGCGGCCCCTTCACGATGGCCAACACCAGGCAATTTTTCGCCTCCGGGGTGCTAAGGGACGGTCGCGTGTTCGCGATCGGCGGGGAATACTCCGACGCGGGCAACGACACCCCGCTGGCCGAGATCTTCGATCCGTTGACCAACACGTGGTCGTCCATGAACAAGCCGAGCCCCGCCTTCGACGCGATCAATGGCGACGTGTCCGCCTGCATCCTGGCCGACGGGCGCGTTCTGTGCGGCGGGCTCAGCAGCAACGTATCGGCGATCTGGGATCCCGTGCTCGACACGTGGACGATAGCGGGAACCGCATTCGGCACCGCTGCGACGAATAAAGACGAAGGCAGCGACGAGGAGACGTGGACGCTGTTGCCGGACGGCACCGTGCTGACGGTCGACATCTCGTCCCCACCCCGGACCCAGAAATACGATCCCGGCAGTGACACATGGGTTCCGGCGGACTCGTCTCCGGCCACACTCACGCAGCAGCTAGCGCTCATGAGTCTCCAGAACAACGCCACCCCGCCGGTCAGTGTCAACATCAGCGAGATCGGTCCTGCGGTCGTGTTGCCCAACGGGCGCCTGTTCGCGATCGGTGCGACGGGGCACACCGCGCTGTACATACCCCCGGGGAGTCCTGCCCAACCCGGGTCGTGGGCCGCCGGACCGGACCTCCCGCCCGACACCAGCGGCAACAACTTCAACAGCCCCAACGGCAACATCCAGACGGCGATCGACGCACCGTGCGTTCTGCTGCCGGGCGGCAAGGTTCTGCTGGTCGCCGGGAACACGGTGGCTGAGAAGAACGCGACCCAATTCTGGTCGAACCCCTCGATCGTGTATGTCTACGACCCCGCGACCAACGCGACGCCGGTAGCGCTGGACAAGCAACCCACCAACAACACCACCGACACGTGGCAGACACGGTTTTTGTTGCTGCCGACGGGACAGGTCCTGTTCAGCTCCGAAGAGGCGGGGAAGCTGAGCATACTGACTCCCGATGCGGCGCTGGTCGCGCCCGACCCCAGCTGGCGGCCGACGATCACGTCCTGTCCGACGTCGATGGCGGTCGGGCACCATTACAAGCTTTATGGGACGCAGCTCAACGGCCTCTCCCAAGCGTGTGCGTACGGTGATGACGCCCAGATGGCCACCAACTTCCCGATAGTCCAGCTGACCATGGGCGCCTCCGTCCACTACGTACGCAGCTTTGACTTCTCGACGCTCGGAATAGCCACCGGCCCCGCCGTCCATAGCACGCTGATTGACATTCCGGCGTCGTTGCCCACCGGTAGTTATGAGTTGCGCGTGATCGCCAACGGCATTCCGTCCGATCCGGTCACCGTCACCGTTGCAGCGCAACTGCCACAGATCGCGGTTGCTCTTGAGGACGATCTCGACTTCGCTACGGTATGCGCCGGCGGCCGGGCCTATCGGACGCTGACGGTATTCAACGTTGGCAACGCCGACCTGATCGTCGATACGGTATCGAACATCGCTGGGTCTGCTGATTTCACGGTCTTGCCGAATCCCGCGACGCCGTTGACGATCGAGTCGGGCGACGAGGTCGATTTCACAATCGAGTTCACGCCGACAACGTCGGCTTTTGAGACGGCGACGATCCGGATCACCAGCAACGACCCCGTTACGCCGAATCTCGATGTGGACGCCACCGGTATCGGTAGCGCGCCTGCTCTTGAGCTCGCTTTCCCCGATGCCGGGCAATTCGGGAAAGTCTGCTTGGGCTCATTCGTGGACCGCGACCTCGTACTGAACAATCGCGGGCCGTGCGATTTGCAGATCCTGGCAATCAGCTCGTCGTCGCCAGACTTCGTTCCCCCCGGGGTTTTTTCTTATCCTCTCGTCGTTGCCGCCGGCGATTCCATCGAGTTGCCGATTCGCTTCCAGCCAACAACCATCGGGTCGAAGTCGTCGACGATCTCGGTTCTGAGCAACGACCCGACCGGGCCCAAAACCGTGGTCGTGTCGGGCACAGCGCCGGCGCCGAGGTTGACGCTGATGGTCCCTGGCGCTGGAGATTTCGGTGAGGTTCGCCTAGGCAAGTTCACCGACCGGGACCTCGTCATCAACAACCAAGGGTCATGTCAGCTGACGATCACCGGCATTGTCTCGTCCGCGCCGACCTTTGTCCCACCACAGGTAGCCAGCTTGCCGCTGGCGGTCGAGGGCGGTGGCTCCGTCGAGGTCCCGATCCGCTTTCAGCCGACAAACCGAGGAGCCGCGGCTGCGACACTGACGATCTTCAGCAATGATCCGAGCAGCCCGGCCGTCGTCGGTGTCAGCGGTACCGGCTGGCCGCCCCTGCCGGTGGCGGGCACCGCCCTCGAAGGCTTCCGGCTCAGCAATGACAGTCAACATGTCTTCTTCACCGGCACCGACAAGTTCCTGCACGAGCTCGATATCGCGGCTGGCTCCGTGTGGGCGGACCACGATCTGACCACCTTGGCCAGCGCGGTGCCTCCTAGCCCGACCACAGCCCTGGCTGGCTTCCGGCTCAGCGACGACAGCAAGCACGTGTTCTTCATCGGCACCGACGGCGACGTCTATGAGTATTACTTCACCGCCGCCGAAGGCTGGGTCTACAACGACGTAACCGCACTAGCGCGCGCCGTGGCGCCTGTCGCCACCAGCGAACTGACCGGCCACGCACTCGGTGACGACAGCAAGCACGTGTTCCTTGTTGGCACCGACGGCCATGTGCACGAACTCTTCATAGGCTCCAGTGGGCGATGGGCGGACAACGACCTGACCGCTCTGGCCGGCGGAGCGACACCCCGTCTGACCACGACGCTGACCAGCCACCGGCTCGGTGACGACAGTCAGCATGTGTTCTTCATCGGGACCGACGGCCATGTGCACGAGCTCTTCATCGGCTCCGGTGCCGGCGCGAGCTGGGCGGACAATGACCTGACCGCTCTGGCCGGTGCGATGTCACCCAATCCGGCCACGGCGCTGACCAGCTACCGGCTCGGTGACGACAGTCAGCATGTGTTCTTCATCGGGACCGACAGTCATGTGCACGAGCTCTTCATCGGCTCCGGTGCCGGCGCGAGCTGGGCGGACAATGACCTGACCGCGATGGCCGGCGCCGTGATATCTACGCCGGGCACCGCCCTGACCGGGTTCCCGCTCGGCAATGGCAGTCAGCATGTGTTCTTCATCGGCGCCGACAGTCACGTGCACGAGCTCGACATCGACTCCGGCGGGAGTTGGGCGGACCACGACCTGACCACCCTCGCCGGCGCGGTGCCACCCATCCCCGCCACTGGCCTGACCGGCTACCCGCTGGGCAACGACAGCAAGCATGTGTTCTTCATCGGCGCCGGACATCACGTTCATGAGCTCTTCTTCACCGCCGGTCCGGGGTGGGTCGACAACGATCTGACGGCGCTCACATAGCGGGTCCACGCCGGCAGCGACGGAGCGCGTTTCGGCCATGGCGAACCGAGAAGTGCGGACAAACTGAACGGAAATCCCTTGGGCGCGGGCGAAAAGGTGGTGCTGGGGCCCGGTGCCACGCTGCTGGGAGGTGACCCGATCACCTGCGGGGTACGGGGCGATCAAGTGGCGTGCGAGCTGATCCGCGAATTCTTCCAAAACCGCTGTGGCCCAACGGCACAACGCCCAGTGCCCCGCGTCCGTGGTGGAGTACTGCACTACGCATGAAGTCGCGCTGGGCCGGTGGCAACATATGTCATAGGCGGCGGTGCAGGATCCGCTGACACGCGGCGAGGGGGCACCATGGCGGCCAAGCAGACCGAGAAGGCCGGCGCGCGAGGTGGGCGCAGCCCCGCGAAGAAAGCAGTGAAGACGGCGCGACCGAAACCAGTGAAACCCGCTGTGCCGGCACCGAAGTCCGGAGTTCTGCCGCCACGATTCAAGCAGATGGTCGCCGCGGCTGTCGAGGCGATGGGTTCCGACCTGCCGCAGCCAGCTCCCGGGCAAGTCATCAATCTCGGGCCGATCGCCGGGACCGGCACGCCGACCGGCGTGATCGGCGCGGGCGGTACCGACCTCTGCGAGATCGCACCGAGCGGTCAGGTCGCCCTTGCCGGTGACACGTTTGCCGGTCAGGGCGTGGGTATCGGGGAGTGGAGTCGATCGATGGGCCTGCATGTGCGGCCCGGCAGCCTCAACAGCGCCAACATCGAATTCGACTTCGCGTTCGGCAAGAGCAACACCCTGTACGCCGAAACCTGGCCGCATGTCGTCGGCGGCAGCCAGCTGCCGGCCGGCACCGTGCAGGTGTTCGGGATCGACTACGCGCTGGTGACCCGGACGGCGAACCTCATTCCCTCCGATACGCGCCTCGTGCGCATCAACGCCACGCAGGGGTGCTGGGCCAGCGTCCCTGGCTCCTGGCGGGCCGCAGACTGGCAGAGCGGCAACCAAACCCAGATCAGCGGTTACCAGGACGGCAACTGGGTCTACATCATCGCCGACGGGTTCGCCCGCGATCACCAACTCTGGCTGTATCGCTGTCCGGCAACCGCGTTCACCGACCGCAACACCTGGCACGCGTGGGGCATGATCGGCGACGGACCGGATTGGGGCTGGGACCAGGCCCCGACTCCGCTCAACAGTGACCTGTTCGGCGAGGTGAGTCTGCGCCTGATCGAGGGCAAGGCGGTGTTGACGGGATTTAACGCAACAACCCTCTGCGTCGAGGCCCGGGTGGCCGACGACGTGACGCAGGTGGCGGCGCCGTGGACCCCGATGACGACGATCGCGACCCAGGACAGCGTGCCGCAAAACTACGGTGGTTACATCGTTCCCGGCTCCACGCTCGACCAGACGGTCATATTGGTCAGCCAATGGCACACCGCCACCGGTAACCCTTATCGGGTGTTGCAATTCGTCGCCAACCTCAATCGCTGACCGCTGTCGCCATGTGCGCGCCGATGGTTGCCGGGACGCTCGCTATCGTTCGGGCACCAGAGCGGCAAGCAGCATCTGGAGCAGCCACTGCTCATACTGCGCGGTAGTCCACTGCCAGTCGTTGGTCAGCATGAGGTAGACGTCGCTGCTGGTCAACGTCCACAGAATCGCAGCGGCGTCTTCAACTGTCTTCGAGTCCCTCAACGGGCCGTTGTCGGCTAGCCATTCGGCCACCGTTGTCATGGAGGTCCGGCGTTGACGCAGATTCAAGTCCGCCCACAGCCCTTCGATTTCAGGTTCGACTGCCGCGGCTGCCTGGACAAGTGCGCTATAGGGCGCCACCCGTGCCAACTGCTTGGTGATGCCAATGCTGAACAGCTGCAACTGTTCTCGTTGGTCACTGCATTGACGAACCGCTTCGGGTTCCGGGCGGTCGAGAACTGCGATGTCTTCGTCGTCGCCGCCGATGACGTAGTCCATGACCTCCTTCAAGATCCCGCGCTTACTGCCGAAGAGTCGGAAGATGAGGTCATTCGAGACACCTGAAGACTGGGCAATTTCGGCCGTCGTGGTGCGAGCGTAGCCGTTTGCCAGGAACAGTTGTGCCGCCGTGTCCACGATCCGCCGACGGCGCTCGACGGCAACGGCTCGACGTTTGGACGAGTCGTAGCGGCGCGTATTGACAGGTTCGGTCACGGCCGGTAATCGTAGCTCCATATTAAGTCTAGTCAGACTAGAACGAATTTGTGGAGGATGCGATGAGCACGTTCTACCGACTGGCATACGCGACGGGCTTCACTCCGTGGGAGCGTGCAGGCGAAGCCGAGAGCGGCAAGCTTGCCGAGTTGTTCGACCGAGAGGAGGCCGAGCGGGGAGGGCCGGGCAAGGCGCTCGATTTAGGCTGTGGCTCAGGAAGATACACCGCCGAACTGGCAATCAGGGGCTGGGCGGTCACCGGCGTCGAACTCATCCCGCAGGCTGTTACGCGCGCGCGACGGCGCATCGAGGAGCTGGGTCTGTCAGTGCCGATCGTCAAGGCCGATGTCACGCGCCTCGGACGTGACCAGCTCGGCGCTGGATACGACTTCTTCCTTGATGTCGGGTGTTATCACGGCCTCGACCACGCTCAGCGACTGAGCATGGCGCAGGGCGTCACGTCGTTGGCGGCATCTGGCGCCACCCTGTTGATGTTGGCTTTTTCGCCTGCCGCCTTACCGCGGCCCTTTCCTCGTGGCGCCGATCGGCATGAACTCGAAGATGTTTTCGCCGGGTGGGTGGTCACCGACATCGAGCCGGCGTCGACCCAGGGAATGCCGAAACCGCTACGCAAGGCAGCGCCCAATTGGTACCGGCTCCGTTATGCGTCTTAGGCTGGCATGGACTCGTGGACGTGTATGCCATTGCGCAGCCACGGTTTACGGATCGAGCCGCGCAGGGCCAAGGCCATCTCACGGCCGGGAGCGGCATCAAGGATGGGGTTTCTTGCCTGAATAGCAAATCTACTTGGCAGGGTGCTGTGTCATCGCGAGTCTGAGTGAATGACATCTGAAGCCTCTACTGATCCGTTCTCAGTTGCCGAACGCGTCGCGCGGTACGCAGAGGAGCCGCCGCGGCGAGTTCCCGGATACGACGCGCTGCATCAGATGGCGTCGGTGCTCCTGGGGGAAAATGCACCAAACGTCGCCCGGGTTTTGGTGGTGGGCGCGGGCGGCGGGAAGGAATCGGCAATGCTCGCCGAGGCCCACCCCAAGTGGACAATCGACGGCGTCGACCCGTCAGGCGAAATGCTCGCTCTGGCTGGACGTACGGTCGGCGAGAACCTCGATCGGGTGCACCTCATAGAGGGCACCATCGACGACATTCCCCCCGACACGCTCTACGACGGGGCGATCAGCATTCTGACTATGCACTTCCTCGACCACAATGAGCGCCTGCGCACCATGACCGAGATTCATCGGCGGCTGCGGCCCGGGGCGCCAGTAGTCGTTGCCCACTACAGCGTTCCGCGAGTCGGCCGCGACCAATGGATAAGGCGACACGTCGAGTTCTGCGTTGCCGGTGGCGTGGCTCGCGACGACGCCGAGAAAGGCCGACGCACCGTCGAAGAGCAGGTGCCAATCCTGACCCCCGAGCAGGACGAGGCCATTTTGCGCCAGGCCGGATTTGGCGACGTCTCTCTCTTCTACGCGGCCTTCACGTTCCGTGGTTGGGTGGCTCGCGCCTGACGTACAGCGGCAAGTACCACCACCTTGGGACCGCGATGAAGCAAGCTCCAGTGTCATCGACCACGTACATCTCGGCGGCGGAGTGGGTGGCACCTCCCGCCTCAGCCCGGCGCGTGCTGGCGAGCGAACCCGCGGATGCAGGCGGCGACGTCGCTCACGGCCTCACACGGCAACATGTGTGTCGCTGCCGGCCACAGGTGATGCTCCCACGACGGCGCGGCGCGACGCATCCGGTCGATCCCCTTCGCAGAGTCGTGAATAGTGTTTCCTGCCAACAGAACCTGCACGGGCACATCAATCGTGTGGAGCAGCGAATCAGGCATGTAACGGGGAAACGGCGTGCCGAACGAAGCGAACACGGAGCCGGCGGCCATCACCAACTCCATCACGCTCTCGAGGAGGCTACCCGGTACTGGGTGGCCAAGGATCTCGGCGACGGTGCGCTGCTTACGCTCGGCACCTGGGAGTAACAGCAATGCTCCAGTACGCCAGAACCGCACAGACAGTCGAGCGACGGTGTTGACCGGCTCGATGAGTGTCACTGACGCGAGCCGATGTGGGATTCGTCCCGCGGTTTGCGCGGCCGTCCATCCTCCGTAGGAGTGTCCGACGAGATGCACGCCCGCCAGGCCGAGTCCTCCGAGTACCTGGTCAAGACAGCACGCGCAATCCTGTGCCGATTTCATCGACCTCGACTGAACGCTGGCGCCGGGTTGGCCGAGCAGATCAACGGTATACACCGTGAAATCGCTTGTGAGAACGGGCACGTACTCCGCCCACATTGCTGAGGTGGCCCAGAAGCAGTGCAGCAACATCAAGGGAATCCCGCTGTCGGGTCCATGTTGATACACGCGTACGACACCGAATTCGGTCGGCACATCATGTACCGCATCCGGTTTCGGACTCAGCGCACGCACGCGGTCGTAAACCGCGAGATAGCGCTGCCGTGCTTCCACGCTGCGGAACCCTGACTTTTCCGACACCGCCACGACATCCACCCCACGGGAATCCAACCGCCTTCGTCAGATCCGACCTGCATGCTCTGACAAGAGGATCTGACCGATGTTCCTGCTCCCGGCACGGTACGGCTATACCCGACAGCTGACAACGGTGCGGGCGACTGTGAAGCGAGTAGGGACACCGTCCACCGTGAGACGGAGGCCGGTGAACCCCGGCGTGAGACGGATCGAATAGGTGCCGGTCAGAGCCATACGCCGTGTCTATCTCAACTGTTCCCATCGCTCTGATCGACCTCGCCGGACTCCCACCGCATCTGATCCATTGCTGGCATGTGCCTGTGATGGAAGTGGACGATCTGCCAGCTTTCACAGCGAACCGACGCTGCAGGCCGGGTCACCAACGGATCAACGCCTTTTCGTGGGATCACGGTTATCCGCAGATGGCCGCGTCACCGCGGGCCAACGGCGGAGGCGCGTCGGATGAGTCGCAGTTCTTGTTGCAGTGCGTTGATGTGAGCCGCGGTCAGTTTCTTCCAGTTCTCCAGCCGGTCCGCCGCCTGTTTGTCCGACTCCGGAGCAAGCGTCAAACTGGGCAGAGCCGTGAGAAGCTGAAATTGGTCCCTCAGTCTCTGCGTCAAGGATGTCATTCGATTCGCAGAGCCGCCCGACGATATCGCGAACTTTTCCAGGCGACCGAGAACGGACAGGACCTGTTCGACGACAGTGCGGGCCTCGTCACTGCCGAACTTCAGCGAGTCTGGTACGTCGGCGCGGAGATGCCGCCGTAGCAGCCCGACGTCGTGCATGGCGTCCTGCACCCACGATTGAGTACTACGAGTGGTCTCAAGCGACGACAGGTAGCGTTCGATGTCGTATTCCGCAGATAGCGTGTGCGTGAGCGGTGACCGCAGAAACTCGGAGAGGTCAGTGGGCAGCACGCCGATGTCCGGCCAGACATCCTCGAATGCTGAGTCCTCTCCGTTTCGGAAGCTTCTGAGTATCCCTAGGAAGACGTCGGGTTCCGCCAGCACCACGTCTTCATAGAAGTCCTCCCAGTCGGTCCGGAAGTCCATGGTTTGCAAGGCAAGCGCGGTGTCTGGGGCCAGTTCTGGGCGGATGATCCGCTGGAGGGTGTAAGCGTTGATGTAGCGCTTTACTTCGCGAGGATTGATGCGCCCCTCTTCCGCGACATAGCGGAGGTTGTCCTTCACTCGCGCCATGAGGTCGGTGCGCTGCCAGTCGCTAAGATCTGCATTGGCGCCCAACCATCCCACTAGTTCATCCAGCTGGGCGGGGGCGATCTTGGGAAGGCTGTAGGGCAGTTGGAAGATTTTGTTCAGGTACTCTCGCTCAATCTGACGATCGGTGTCTCGTTCCTCATCGGGCCGTAGCGCGAATTTTGTACGCACCGCCGACTGCACGACGCGTTCATCGAGGCCGACGACGAAAATGAAACCCGCCGTGTCAAAGAAGAGCTTCATCGACTCGAGGACCGTCAGTGCGCGCTCGGGTAGGCAGCGGTCGAGATCGTCGACGAAAACCACGATTCGCGACAGGCCAGCCTTCAGGATTTCGTTGAATGCGGTGTCCAGTTCCTGAAATGCGCCGTAGTACAGAGACTGTGGCCTCGCGGCCGGATCACGGTCGCCCTGGGTGAGCGCGTCAAGTGCCTTCTCGGGCTCCATCGAGATTTTGACAGCACCGGGAAGTCCGACCTCGAACTTGGTGGCCCGCACCAGCGCCTGAATGACCCTGCCGATGCGTACGGCCACCGACTTGATCTTCTGACTCCGGTCATCGTCAGGATGGCTTTGCGCCCAGTCCGACAGTCCGTCTCGGATGGTGTCCAGCAGCGGCACGATGAGGTGGGGTTCTTGCTCATATCGCCAGGCGTTGAACTCGACAACGACAGCTTCGGCTGGATTCACGTGCCGCCGTATCGCGCGCATCAGCGTGCTTTTGCCCGACCCCCAACCGCCGAAAATGCCCACTGCGAAGCGCGGCTCGCTGGCGTTGATCGTGCCCGCGAGTGCGCGCGCCATGTTCCCGAAATTGAAGATGGGATTCTCGGCCGGTATGTCGAGCAGGATGCGGCCAGCGAACTGGTCGTCATAGGTCTGTGCGGTCACTCCGTATCTCCTAACCTCGCCACAGCGACAGATCGCCCGCGCGGAACTGGTCGTACGGTGGCAAGGCGCGTTCCGTCGGGCTTGTCGCACGTCGATCGTCCTCGACGAGCGTGCGTTGCACACGCGTAGTGCGCTACTCGACTCCACAGGGACTGCTCACGCGGTGGCGACTTCGCTAGTCGGGCAGTTTCGGGTGACCTCGGGATGACACCACGTGAAACACGTTGAGCTGCCGTAGGTAACGGCACTGCGCGATGGCAGGAAGCGTGAGAGCCTACAGAAGAAATTGGCCCGTTACGCTCAGTGAACGCTCGTGTGCGTCCGACTATCCTGTCGTCCGAGTTTGCGCCATGCCGGCGAATCCGCACTGCACTGCGGCGATCGGCATCAGTCGTCGGTTGCGATGATCACCGTGAGCCTGCTGTCGTGACGGTCGATCGCGATGAACTCATGAAACCCGCGCTTCCCGACCACCCATCCGGCCCCGTGCTCATTGCTCTCGCGGGGAACCGTGAGCTGATAGATTTCGTCCGCGCTAGCGACTAACGGCCCGACCCACGCCCCGACAATCTCCTGTGACAGCAACAGCGACTCACTGACCCACGGATTGAGGTCCGTGGCTGGCCAATTGATGAGGACCTCCCAGGCCGCAGCGGCGGTACACCGCCGAAATCCTTCGACAGTGACGGTTTCCAGTCTGTACGGCCCGTGCACTTCACACGGTCCGGTCCACGGGCTCATGCAGTCGTCCCGCCACCGGGGATGCCCCACTACCGCCTCGATCAAATGAGAATCCGACGGCTGATCGTCGAAGGCAAACTCGAGCAGCATGCACCAGGCGTACATACCTGGCGCCAGATGCACAAGGGTGTCATCGGTAAGGCGCAATGGCATCGCATAATGCTATCGGCAACGGCGGACCAGCAGCGCGGTCCGCCAGCCTCGCCAGAGAAAGGGAGCGATTCCGGCTGCCATAAAAGACAATTCGTGCGAATTGGCGGTGTGTGCTCACGTAGACCAGATGTGTGCGCGGTGTTCGACACGGCCGAGGAGAGACCATCGAGGCGATCTTTACGACCTTACCGTCGACGGTCGAATTGAACTGGAAGTCGATCGCCCACACCACATTCGGTGCATCCGCGATAATCGGCGGCACCGAGGACCACTCGCGCCCGCTTACCCGCAGCGGCGGCCCAGGCAAGGTCGCCAACTTCGGCTCCGGCGTCGGCCGCCGGTGCATGGTTGGGTGAGCACTGTGTAGCCGAGTAACGCCGCTGAGAGTGGACGGTGCGGATGAGACGGGTGGATGCGCGCTCGGTCGGGCCTTTGCCCGTCCGGTAGACGGGCAGGGCCACGCGGCATGCGAGCTTTCGACGAGCACCACCATGCAACTGGGACAGAACATCTTTCGGTAGCCGTTGAACCGTCCGCGATCAAACTAGTCGGGACCGAACCCGGCTCGGGCTGGGCTTAGTTCGTCGGCCGCTTGAGGATCGTCACGGACTCGTTGATCTTCTTGAAATTGGCGAACGTCGACGCTGGGACGCCGAACACGGCGCCGAGCACATCGGGCGGCAACTTGGTGATGGATGCGCCGATACCGATATCGTCCTTGCCTTCTTCTGTGCTGGCATTGAAGACGATGAGCAAATCAAGCTCTTGATTGCCTCTATTTTCGAAGTAGTGCAATGAGCCCTGCGGCGCGAACACCACGTCGCCCACGTTGGCTTCGAAGTGCTCGGAGTGCCCCAGTGGGTCGAGCAACGTCCAGGTCGCAACGCCGCGCGTGATGACATTGATTTCCCAGGCGCTCGGGTGCCAATGAGGTTCGCGGATGCCGCCGGGTTCCAGAGTCACCATTACCACGCTGGCTTCCTGTCCCATCAGAATCGGCCAATTACCTTCGTGGGCTTGGCGTAACGTTCCGCCATCGAACCGCGTCTCCGGTAGCGCACCGAGGTGGAACATGTGCGGCTGCGCCGTGTTCAGTTCAGCCGGGATACGGGGATTGCCGAAGCGAGCGGCGTCATCGGTCATGTGCTTGTCCTCGATGTTGTCGCGTGGGAAAGACGATGAGAATGCGCGGTCGGCTCCCGCGCCGGCGACAGCCGCGACTCCGACCGCACCAGCCCCGGCGAGCATTGTTCGTCGATTGATCATCATGCGGTCAACATAAGCCCGACAGCTCGGCTCAGCGAACTGGATGGACCCGGCTTTTGCAGCTAGCGGTAAGACAAATGGGTGTTAGCGGTAGGGCGAGCACCGGGCTCGCTCGCGAGGATGGAGTCCGTTACGGCGGACATCAAAAGCGTTGGGCAGGAGGGCAATGTTGGCATGATGGCGTGCTCGAATGGTCCGGGGCTGCTCCACGTGTGAGGCAAGCTGTCCGATCCCAGTCCGCGGCATGAGCTCCGCAACAACAGAAACAGCCATATCCACGACAATCGATGAACTGAAAGAGGTTGGGAAATACAACAATTCGCCCGGGTACAGATTGATGACACCGTCGTTCCCGTCATGCTGGATGGGGCTCGTCTGTTGGATCTGCGTCCGCTTGTAGCGGATATCACTCCAGATAGCATTGCCGCCGGCGCCCTGGACCGCGTCGATCAATCGCGCCTGTCTGCACTAGCGGGTCCAGTCAACTATCTGGCACCGATCGCCAACATTCGTCAGGTCGCCGCGACGGGATTCAACTACCGCAAACACATTGCAGAGTTCAACATGGAACCGCCTTCGGAACCAGAGGTCTTCTTGAAAGCGATCAGCTCTTTGTGCGGCCCGGTGGATGCAATCAGCCGCGGCCCCAATCCGCAAGTCAACCTCGACTGGGAAACAGAACTGGGCATCGTCGTCAGGCGCGAAGCAAGCGACATCTCGGCCGACGAGGCAGCCAGCTACATCTTCGGATATGTCTGCCTCAATGACGTGTCTGACCGCACAACGCAGGTGGATGCGCAGGGGCAGCAGCATCTCGTGCGGGCCAAGTCGCGTCCCGGCTACTGCCCGATCGGCCCGTATCTGACAACCGGCGTCGACGGTATGAATCTCGAGGTATGGACCAAATTGAACGGCCAGTTCGAACAGCAGGGCAATACCAGCGACATGCTATTCGGTATCGCCGAGATACTGGCCTACTTCTCGACCCATATGACATTGCTTCCCGGCGATCTGCTGGCAACGGGAACGCCGCCCGGTGTCGGGTTTGGCAAGAACCGCGATATGTCACCCGGGGACGTTCTTGAATGCGGCATCACTCATCTCGGTGTTCAGCGGCATGAGATCCGGCCGTAACCCGCGCTGACCGCCACACCCTGCTTCGCAATCACCATCGCACGATGAAGATGATTAGCCTCGCTGGTGTTGGAGACATCGGGTTTCGTCGCGCATCTGTGAGTTCGCGGATGGCCGCGCAGGTGTTCTCGGTTCGGCTGATCGGCGTGATCAGGAGGTGCGGATGTCGGACGGGTGCTGACGCAAGCACGTTTCACCGCTACGGTGCTGGTCGTGGCAGTGTCCTGGCTGGCCTTTGGACTGATCATCGGGGCCCCGATTCTGTGACGAACGACGAAATCCGTTGCGGCCGAGACATCTTGTTGTAATCGCAACCAGTCTCCGTTAACGCGGCGGATACCATAGACTGCTGTCGCCTTTACAAGGAGCGCCCACGATCCTTCCGTGGAGTCCGCCGCACCCCCCACGATGACTCGGTCACCGGAAATCGCTACCGCATCCGGCAACACCATCGTGTGCCTGATCCGTTTCGCGCTGGCCAACATCAGGCGCCGGCCTGAGCGCTTCGTGCTATCCGTCCTCGGTATCGCGCTGGCGATCACGTGCGTCACTGTAGTGCGCACCATCGCCGCGAGTTTCGCGATCACAGGTGAGGATTCGGTCACCGATGTGATAGGTGGGGCCCAGTTGTGGGTGGTTCCCGCCGCCGGGGTGCACTACGACAACGAGGCCCGGGCGCTGGTGGCCGATGGTCCCGCGCCGGGCATCACCGGCATTCCCAACGGTTGGAAGGCCACCCGCACCCCGTCGGGCACCACCACCGTCGACGGGACCACGGTGTCGATCCGCGGCAGCGACACGATCGCTGCCGGACATGCCGCCGTCGGTCGTCAACTCGCCACCCGGCTCGGGGTGGGACCCGGCGACCGGGTGGTGATCGCTGGCCAGGGTCTGACAGCCGATATCAGCGGATCCGGGGAATCGGTCACCGTGCCAACGGATCTGGCGCGGGCGGTGGTCGGGGAGGACGGTTGGTGGACGATCACCGCGCCCGCCGCCGATGAGAAGCGCCGCGACCTTGCCCAGATCTTCGGAGCCGCCACCGGACTGCCGTCGACCACCGATCCGTCGGTGCAGCCCGACAGCGCCGGGTCCGGCCTGATCTACGACACCGTGGGCGGGGTCGGCCCACTGACATTCGAGCAGAGCTTCTCGGCCCTGTTCTCCGGCAAGGTGACCGGATCCACGTTGGGACTCATCTCGACGATCGGTCTCGTCCTGGGCTTCGTCATCGCGGTGTCCTCGTTCCTGGCCGCTGTTGCCGAACGCAAACGGGAATTCGGCATCATGTCCAGCATCGGCCTCGCCGACGAAGTGCTGTACTTCTTCCTCGTCGAATCGGCGATCGTATTCATCGTCGCCTACGTGGTCGGTGTGCTCGGCGCCGGAGCTGCTGTGGCGCTAGTGATCCCGGGTATCGCCACGGTGACCGCATGGGCTCAGGCTGCGGGGATGGTGGCTGCGTTCATCCCGGCCATGGCGATCGTCGGTGCCTTGATCCCGGTGCACCGGCTGCTGCAACAACGCCCGGTCGATCTGCTCGGAGGTAGATGAACCATGCGCTACGGACTGTCCTACGGCTGGCTGGCCGCGCGGCGGCGGCTCGGTGAGATGATGTTGCCCGCCATCACCACCGCCACCGGCGCCTTCCTGGTCGTCATCGTGTTCGGGATGTCGGAGGGCATCAGTGCCCAGTCCGCATCGTTGGGGCATGCCGGCGAGATCCGTGCCGCCGTGGTGCTCATCGCGGTCACCGTGCTGCTGGTCGGTGTGGTCGAGGTGGCCGTCGCCACCACCCGCACCGTGGCCCAGCGGACCCGGGAACTGGGTGTGCTGGGCGCCAACGGCATTCCCCGCACACCCGTGGTGGTCGCGCTGCTCGTCGAACCTGTCATCGCGGCGCTGCTGGGTGCCGTCGGCGGCGCGGTGCTGGCCGTGATCGCCGGGCTGGTGCTGGGCGCCATCGGCTTCGTCCCGACCGGCGTGGCTGTCGGTGGCCTGGCGGTGGGCACCGCCATCGCCGTCGCTGTCAGCATCGTCGCGGCGCTGGCCACCAGCGTCATCCCCACCTGGAATGCCGCCTCCCGCCCACCCATCCGATCGCTGAGCACGGGATAGGAAGACATGACTGCCATCAACGAGTCCGGCACCGAGACGGTCGCCCGGACAGACAGCGGGTCGGCCGGCGCCGCGCCGGTGATCGAAATCTCGGACGTGTGGAAACTGCACAAGCTCGGCGATGAGGTGGTCAAGGCCCTCATCGCCGTCGAACTCCAGGTCATGCCAGGCGAATTCGTCTGCCTGATGGGGCCGAGCGGCAGCGGCAAGTCGACGTTGCTCAACATCATCGGCGGACTCGACCGTCCCACCAAGGGGCTGGTGCGCGTCGCGGGCCAGGACACGGCCACGCTGTCGGAGAGCCACTTCGCCGCGCTGCGCCACGACACCATCGGGTTCATCTTCCAGAGCTACAACCTGATCCCGTTCCTGTCGGCGGTCGAAAACGTCGAACTGCCACTGATGTTCGAGCCCTACGACCGCAAGGCTCTGCGCAAACGTGCTACTGAACTGCTCGAGCTGGTCGGGCTGGGGCACCGCATTCATCACCAGCCGACCAAGATGTCCGGCGGTGAGCAGCAACGCACGGCCATCGCACGATCGCTGATCAGCAACCCGACCCTGGTGCTGGCCGACGAACCGACAGCAAATCTCGACCACCGAACGGGGGAGACGGTGGTGCGCATGCTTCGCGACCTGTGTTCGACGCTGGGCGTCACGGTCGTGGCAAGCACTCACGACCCCACGGTGGCCGACGAAGCGAGCCGTGTTGTCCGCATGCGGGATGGACAGATCGTCAACTGATCCAACGGTATTGGGAGTCACTTCATGACACAAGAACTGGAACATTCGACCGTCGCTGACCGCGACAAACTCATGACGACCGAACTCGTCCCCGAACAGATCCTGCCCAAGGTGATGAGCACGTTTGGCCTCACCGCCGCCTACGTGTTCATCATCTGCTGGATCACCGGCTCCTCGGTGATGGCCACCGGCGGCTGGACCGCGATCCCGATGTGGATCCTGGGCATCCTCACCTTTCTGGTGCCAGCCGGTATGGCCGTCGTCGAACTCGGCAACCTGTGGCCCGGCCAAGGCGGTGTGTACATCTGGGCCACCCGCACCATGGGGGAGACCTGGGGCTTCATCGGCGGCTACCTGTCGTGGGTGCCGGTGATCCTCAACGCCGCGTCCTCCCCGGCGGTCGTGCTGTCCTTCCTGCTGCTGGCGTTCCACGCCGAACTCGGCGTGATGTCCAGCGTCATCCTGCAGCTCGTCATCATGTGGGTGGTGGTAGGCCTGGCACTGGCCAAACTGGCGGCCAACCAGCGCATCATGAACGTCGTCTTCGTCGTGTTCGGCGTCCTCGCGCTGACCATCTTCATCTGCGGTGCACTGTTCGCGGTGCGCCACGGCTCGGCGACCCCCTTCACCTGGCACGACGCGGTGATCCCGAACTTCGCGGTGTCGGGCTTCCTGTACGGCACCGTGCTGCTGTACCTGCTCGGTGTAGAGACCCCCTACAACATGGGTGCGGAATTCCTGTCGGTGCGCAAGAGCGGCCCGCGGATGATCCTGTGGGGTTCAACGGCTCTGGTCGCCATCTACCTGCTGACGACGCTGGGCACGATGATGGCGCTGCCCACCGATCAGATCGACGCGGTGACCGGTGTCATCGGCATGCTCGGTGTCGCGGGCTTCCCCGGCCTGATGGAGATCTGCGCGGTGGTGCTGGCGCTGATCATCGTCGTGGCGTTGATGACATACCAGGTGGCCTACTCCCGGCTGATCTTCGTGTCGGGTCTGGAGCGCCACCTGCCGCGGATCTTCACCCACCTCAACCCGCGTACCCGTAACCCGGTGTCGGCCATTCTGATCCAGGGCGTGCTCTCCTCGCTGCTGATCATCGGGCTCTACTCCCAGAGCAGCTTGGTCAACACCACGATCTTCCTGCAGGGCGGCCTGTCTACCGTATGGCTGCTGTCCGGGTTCTTCTTCCTGATCCCGGTCGTGATCGCCCGCAAGAAGTACGCCGATCGCTATGCGAGCGAGACGTTCTGGCGCATCCCCGGCGGTATGGTCGGCGTCTGGATCACCGTCGCCGTCGGCACCATCGGCACCATCGCCGGCGTGTACTACTCCTTCGCCAAGTCCTGGCTCACCAGCGCCGGTGTCGGGGACCGCGAGTGGATGACCTGGGTCGGCTGCATCAGCATCGGGATGTTCGCCCTCGGCCTGATCGTGTACATCTTCGGCCGCCGCTCGGCGCACAAGGTCTCGCAAGACGATGCCCTGGCGCATCTTGCGGTGTTCGATCTCACCAAAGAAGCAGAGGAAACTGCCAAGTGACCATGGAAGACACCCGGCCCAGCACGGGTCCTGCCGGTGACGCCACCTTTTACCCGCTCGACCCGCTCAGCGGAGCCGAGATCGAGGCCGCGGCGGCCGTCATCACTGCATCCGAATACGCCACCCCGACACTGAAGTTCGTGATGATCCAGCTCGCCGAACCGGCGAAGCTGGCCGGGTTGACTTTCGAAGGCGCCGCCGACATCCCGCGCTGCGCGTTCGCGAGCATGTACGACGCGTCGGCGAAAATGATCTACGAGGCGGTGGTTGATCTGGGCGCCCGGGTCATCGAATCGTGGAAAGGCGTGCCTGGCCGGTTCCCGTCCTATCTCGTCGAGCACATGACGGGAGTGGAGGAGAAGGTTCGCGAGGACCCGCGGTGGCAGGAGGCGATGCGCAAGCGCGGCGTCACCGACTTCAGCCTGGCGATGATCGATCCCTGGCCCGCAGGCTATTACGGCGCACGCGACCATTACGACAACTCGCCGCTGATCTGCCGTCCGCTGACGTTCATGCGCGCCGCGCCGTCCGAGCACGGCTACGCCCGCCCGGTCGAGGGGCTGATCGTCACGTTCGACCTCGACGCGATGGAGGTCATCGACATCGAGGACCACGGCGTGGTCCCGCTGCCGCCGATGGCGGGTAACTACTCCGAGCGGTTCATGTTCTCGCCCGACAACCGCCCGGCCTTCACGCAATTCCGCGACGATGTCAAGACCATCGAGATCACCCAGCCCGACGGACCGAGTTTCACGGTGGACGGATGGAAGGTGCAGTGGCAGAAGTGGTCGCTGCGTATCGGATTCAACCCGCGCGAGGGCCTCACCGTCCATGAGGTGACCTATACCGACCGCGGCGAGACCCGGCCAATCCTCTACCGCGGGTCGCTCTCGGAGATGGTGGTGCCCTATGGCGACACCTCGCCGACGCACTGGAACAAGAATGTGTTCGACATGGGCGAGGTCGGGATGGGCTTCTCGGCCAACCCGTTGACATTGGGGTGTGACTGTCTCGGTGAAATCCACTATTTCGACGGCACGGTCAACGACTCCAGCGGCAACGCCGTTGTGATCCCGAACGCGATCTGCATGCACGAGGAGGACTTCGGGATCTCCTGGAAGCATACCGATTTCCGCACCGGCGAGGTCGAGGTGCGCCGGTCACGCCGGCTGGTGGTGTCGATGATCTGCACCGTGGGCAACTACGAGTACGGGTTCTTCTGGTACTTCTACAACGACGCCTCGATCGAGGTCGAGGTCAAGTTGTCGGGCGTGCTGACAACCGGCGCCATCGCCGAGGGCGAGTTGCCCCGCTGGGGCAAGATGGTGGCCCCCGGCATCTACGGCCCGAATCACCAGCACTTCTTCAACTTCCGGCTCGACATGAGTGTCGACGGCGCCGGAAACAGTGTGTACGAAGTGGATTCGGTGCCCGAGCCGGACCCGGAGCTCAACCCGCACCACAACGCCTGGATCACCCAGGACACCCTGGTGGCGTCGGAGGCCGAAGGCGCGCGCGACTGGAACTGGGAGACCGGACGGTATTGGAAGGTGACGAACCCGTCGAAGGTGAACGAACTCGGCGCACCTGTCGCCTACAAGTTGGTGCCCAAGGAGATCGTGCCGGTGATGGTGCAGGAGGGCTCCTACATCTATGACCGGGCGCGGTTCGTGCAGCACAATCTGTGGGTGACCAAGTACGACCAGTCGGAGATGTTCGCCGCCGGCGACTACATGTACCAGTCCGCCGACGTGCAGGGCCTGCCCGAATTCGTCGCGGACGATGCGCCACTGGAAGACACCGATGTGGTGCTCTGGTACACGCTGGGCGCGCATCACGTGGTGCGCCCCGAGGACTGGCCGGTGATGCCATGCGCTTACACGGGTTTCCATCTCAAGCCGGTCGGCTTCTTCGACGGTAACCCGGCACTGGATCTACCTGCCTCGCCGCCGAAAGCCTGCCACCACCACTAGTTCCCCACGGATAGGGTTGCTACGCCTGTTCAGCATGACGAGCGCGATCCCTACAGGGACGAAAAGTCCGGAAAGGCAGGCTAGCTGAGCTGGTACGGTATCGGCCGGTGTGTTGGGTATCGCCAAGACACCCACGCGGTGACGGCGACGAACTTGGCGCCGGCTGCGGTGAGGACTAGATGCCGCCGCGGGCGCCTCACCGTCGTGTTGGTTGAAGTATCCATGCTCCGACACTCTTTCGGTTCAGCTGACCTGTGCCGAGCAGGCGAGGACGCGCATCTGCGGTCATGCCGGCTGTTCTCGGGAAGTACTGATTAGCAATGTGTTTCGCGACCGTCGCTGCCACACTGTCGATCGGGATTTGTGATCGCAGGCGGGCGGGATGTCATGTGGTGGTGATCTCTTCGGTCGACTTCTCGGTGATTTGACTCTTTCCTGTTTGGTGCTTGCGTCCGGTGTGGGATTCGGCGCGCATCCGCTGAATCATGTGCGGGTAGTGCAGCTCGAACGCGGGACGCTCCGACCGGATGCGGGGCAGCTCGGTGAAGTTGTGCCGCGG
>NZ_LZTB01000051.1 GCF_001665685.1 Mycobacterium sp. 852013-50091_SCH5140682 | reverse complement strand
AACGCCCACGGCACCGTCACCGGCGCGGCCGGCGGCGTGCTGCTGCGTCCGTTCGCCCGCCTGATCGCCTCCACCGGCGACAGCGTCACCACCTACGGCGAACCCTGGAACATGAACTGATTTCAGGTTTACCCTGGCCTTGGTCGGCGCGTCCGCTCCTCCCCTAGCTGGAGCGTGACGCGTCGACCTTTTTCATGCCGTGACCCTGTCCTGGGATCGGACCGGCCACAAGCGCAGCCGTCGTCCCGCGGGCTCCGAACGCCGCGGCGCGCGCAAAGCACCCGCCGCGTAATCGGCCAGCAGGGTGGCGACCGTTTCCTCCGCACACGTGCGGTTGGTGCCGATGCCGCCGGTCGGACCGCGGCGCGCCCACCCGGTCGCGTACACCCCGGGCGACACCCGTCCCGCAACGGCGTCGAATGTGGCACCACCGAATCCGATCGACCGCAGCACCAACCCCGCTTCGACGAATTCGCCGCCACTCAACCGGACTCCGGCCGCCGCGCCGTCGCCGACGATCTCCACCGGTGCCGCGTTGAACCGCAGGACGATGCGTCTGGCTCCGGTGGCCGGCCGCGCGGCAAGTTCCCGCAGCAGTTCGAGCTTGGGCCCGTCACCGGAGGCCACATCCTCCGGATCGACGACCACGTCGACCCCGGGAACCCGACTCAGCCCGTACAGCTCCGGCGTAGTGAAGGCGGCGTGGGCGGCCCCTCGGCGCCCGAGAATCACCACCTCGTCCACGGCGCTGGCTCGCAGTGCCCTCAGCGCGGGCTTCGCGATCTCGGTGGCCGCCAGCGCATCCGGATCGGCAGTCAGGATCCGGGCCAGATCGAGTGCGACGTTGCCGTTGCCGATGACCACGGCGCGCCGGCTTGTGAGGTCGGGAGCCAGCCGGGCGTGCTCGGGATGGCCGTTGTACCACCCCACGAACGGCAGCGCCCCGATCACTCCGGGCAAATCCTCACCCGGAATGTCGAGCCGGCGTTCACCCGCTGAGCCGGTCGCGTATATGACGGCGTGGTGCTCGTCCAGCAACTTTTGGTGACTGAGGCCTGCACCGCCCACCTCAACACCCAGATGCAGCGCAAAGCGCTTCTGTTGCCCGGCAGGCCAACGGAATTGGCCGGCGACGGACTTGGTGGCGGGGTGGTCGGGGGCCACCCCGTAGCGGATCAGCCCGTGCGGCGCGGAGAGCTTCTCGTACATGTCGACCCGCACCCCCGGGTGCCGCAGCAACGCCGTGGCGGCGTAGAAGCCGGCAGCCCCGGATCCCACGATAGCGACCCGCAGCCCGTCGGCACTCACCCGCGCGATGCGCCGCGGCTGCCGCCGGTACCACTCGGGACTGGGCGGATTGCTTTGGTAATACTCGGCATTCACGCGGGTGTACCACTGGTCATCGGCCGACAATGCGGTGTCGGGCCGGATCGCGTCGACCGGGCACGCGTCGGCGCAAGCACCGCAGTCCACGCAGGTGTCGGGGTCGATGTAGAGCATCTCGGCCGTGGCGAATCCGGGTTCGTCCGGGGTGGGATGGATACAGCCCACCGGGCACACCACGACGCACGACGCGTCACTGCAACAGTTCTGGATGACGACGTATGTCACGAAAGTCCTATCCGTCGAGCCTGGCCAGTTCGGCCAGCAGGGGCAGCGGATACGGCGAAAGTCCTTCGCCGACAATGTGTGAACCACCCCACGGGTCGTGGTCGACCAGGATGGCGGGCACCGGCGGCCGGCCGTCGATGCGGATCTGCACCGGTTGATTGACGCCGCGGTGCAGGTGCGCGAGGTCAGGAGACGGTTGGATTCGTCCCGACCACCGCACCCTGTTGTCGACGGGCTGATACAACGCCAGCAGATGGGCCTGGACGTCGATCTCGGTGCCGTCGGCGGCGATCAGTACGGCAGGACCACGGTAGTCCTCGTCCTCCTCGTCGCGATCGCGCGCGCTGGTGAACTCATACTCCGCGAGATCCGGTGTCCGAAGCGCCTTTCGGCGCAGGCGCGCGATGCCGGCATCCACCTGTCGGCTGTACTGACTCTGCACGTGCGGCTTGACCTCGATGCGGGTGCAGGCCCGCGCCCGCAGTGCAGTGAGACAGGAGGACACGTAGCGGGCGGCATCTTCGTCGGTGACCGTGAAGTGATTGGGGAAGCCGTGCCGGGCAAGCCCGAGGTACGGGTGCGCCCCGAACCGAGCCCGCGCCGCATCGTCGTCCAACAAGCCTGTGCGCATGCCGGTTTGCGGTGCCGTGTCGATCAGCACCCGTGCGGCGACATCCCCGGCCAACCAACGGTCGGTTGCCGCGTCGAACACCGCCGGGTCGGCGGATTCGAGGACGACGTCAGCTCGCAGTTTCCGAGCCACACTCGTTGTCGCCGAACCTGTTACGGCAACATCGACCGGCCGGCTCACTCCAGGAATCCGTAGTAGCGCCAGAAGCGGCGGGAAACCCAGCTCATCAGCCCGTTGTCCTCCATGAACTCATAGAGGCTGCGGAAGGACTCCTGCCGGATCGCGCCGACCTGCTGGTTGGCCCGGGACTGGCGCATCGCTTCCTTGACGTCCAGACCGCAGCGCCGGTAGACCTCTTTGTCGTACATCAGGCGGCGGATGACGAAGGCAGCGATACCGTTGAGGTCCTTGGCAAGTCGCCGCTCCCACCACCTCGAGTGCTGCAGCCGGCGCAGAACGCCCTCGCGCGCATAGCGGATATGCCGCGCTTCCTCGGCGATATGGATGCGGAACACCTGCGCCATGATCGGCTGCAGCTGCGGGTGGTGGGCGAAGCGGCGCTGCAGATCGTCGAGCAGTTCCTCACCGCACAGGGCGGCGCCCCACAGCAGCAGACCTTTGTAGAGCGACGGCAACCGCTGCACGCTGAAGGCCTGAAGCTTCGACAACCGGTACGGCCGAGCGCCGATGGCGCTGATGGTGCGGCCGAACATGATCATGTGGCGGGTCTCGTCGCCGATCTCGGTCAGCGCATAGTGCACATTGCGGGAGGTCGGGTCCTGATACAGCATCGCCCGCAGCAGGCCCTGGTTGAGGGTGTTCTCGAACCACACGCCGCGGCTGAGCAGGTTGGCCGCCTCTTGCCGGGACAGCTCGACGCGTTCGCGGTGGCTCATCTGTTCCCAGATCGGCGTGCCGTAGAGCGACACCCCTTCGGGCGGGAGATAGAAGAGGTCCGGATCTTGCGGGGCGTCCCAGTCGATATCGATTTCCGAGTTGTAGGACCGTCGCATCGAGCCGCCGATCAGGCGGTCGGCCATCCCCTGCCGCTGAGCTTCGTAGCCCGGTATGTCGGACATCTTGGACAACACTGTCATGGTTTGGAAGGTTAGACAGTTCTTGTCTTTCTGTCTATGTCTAGAATCAACTCGTGAAGCGACGGCCCGCGACCAGCGCCTACTCGGCCGACACCCGCGAACGGATCCTGGCTGGGGCGCTGCAACTGGCCGCGATCACCGGTTTGCGCAAGTTCTCGATGGAGGAGATCGCTCGACAGGCCAAGATCGGCCGGGCCACGCTGTACCTCTACTTCAAAGGCCGCGACGCCCTGATCAGCGCGCTGGTGCAGAGCGAACTAGCGCGCTACTTCGCAGGCATTCAAGAGGTCGTCGACCGGTACGAGGACTCCGAGGACCGACTGGTCCACGGGTTCGCCCAGGCCTACCGACTGCTGCGGCACCACCCCGCACTCACCACGGTGCTCCGCGTCAACCCCGAGGTACTGCTGCCCTATCTGATCGCCGAGGACAGCATGGCGCTCAACCTGGCCCGCGGCTTCGTCGACTCGACCTTCGACCACGAGGACCTCCCCCAGGCCGCGCGGGCACCCTTCGCCGAGTACCTCTCGCGCGCCATCCACTCACTGATCCTCATCCCGGGTGGCGCGGTGAACATCGACGCACCCGACGGCCCGGAGAACTATGCCCGCACCTTCCTGCTGCCGGTGCTGCGCTCGATGCGGCCGGAACTCGTCGAGGCCCAAACCGAGCTGAACACCTGACCGCCCGGAAGGCGGCGGAGACAGCACGTTTCGTCAAATTCCGGAGCGCATGACCATACGCTGTATCTATGTCCGACCAGGGCCCGCGGAAGCGGGCCACGGTTGCGCGGCTGGCCTTGCTCTGCATGCTGGCCGGTCTGCTCGTGGCGGCGTTGCTGTTTCCCGCTGTCGGTGGCGCAGGCATGTTCGCGGGACGGCTCTCCGACGCGGTGGCACAGGACTCCTCGGAAGTGCTCGACGGTGAGGCCCCGATCGTCACCACCATGGTCGACTCCGCAGGAACACCGATCGCTTGGCTCTACGACCAGCGTCGGTGGGTGGTGCGCAGCGATCAAATCGCCAACACCATGAAGTTGGCGATCGTCTCGGTCGAGGACAAGCGCTTCACCGAACACAACGGGGTGGACCTCCAGGGCACCCTCAACGGGCTGTTCGGTTATCTGCGGGGAGTCGAGGACGTGCGCGGCGGATCGACCATCGAGCAGCAGTACGTCAAGAACTACAACCTTCTTGTCACGGCGAAAACAGACGCGGAGCGTCGGACCGCCGTCGAGGTCACCCCCGCGCGCAAGCTGCGCGAGATGCGGATAGCGCTGGCCTTGGACAAGGCGCTCTCCAAAGAACAGATCCTGACCCGCTATCTGAACCTGGTGTCGTTCGGCAACGGCTCCTTCGGCGTCCAGGACGCGGCGCGCACCTACTTCGGTGTCGACGCCGCACAACTCAATTGGCCGCAGGCCGCGCTGCTGGCAGGCCTGGTGCGGTCCACCAGCACCCTCAACCCGTACAGCAACCCCGACGGCGCCCTTGCCCGGCGCAACACTGTGCTCGACACCTTGATCGAATACCTGCCGGACCGGGCCGATGAACTCCGCGCCGCCAAGAACACGCCGTTGGGCGTGCTGCCGCAGGCAGACCCGCTGCCACAGGGATGCATCGCCGCCGCCGACCGCGCCTTCTTCTGCGAGTACGTCCTGCAATACCTGGCGCGCGCGGGTCTGACTGTGGAAGACATTGCGCGCAACGGTTATCTGATCCGCACCACGCTCGACGCCAAAGTGCAAGACAGCGTCAAATCGGCGATCGACAAGCGGGCCAGCCCGGACACCTACGGCGTCGCGAGCGTGATGAGCGTCATCCTTCCCGGCAAGGACACGCACCGGCTCGTCGCAATGGCCGACAGCCGCGCCTACGGCCTCGACCTCGACGCCAATCAGACGGTGCGGCCCCAGCCGTTCTCCCTGGTCGGTGACGGCGCCGGATCGATCTTCAAGATCTTCACCACCGCCGCCGCACTCGAGATGGGCATGGGGATCAACACCCAACTCGATGTCCCCCAAACGTTTCTGGGCAAGGGGCTGGGCGACAGCGCCGCGCCCGGGTGCCCCAAGGAAACCTGGTGTGTGACGAACGTCAGGCCCTACCGCAGCCCGCTGAGCGTCACCGACGCACTGGCCCAGTCACCCAATACCGCTTTCGCCAAACTCATCTCGCAGATCGGGGTGCCGCACGCCGTCGACATGGCCGTCCGACTGGGCATGAGAACCTATGCCGAGCCCGGCAGCGCGGGCGCATACACCTCCGACCCGAACGACAGCATCGCCGATTACGTCAAGCGGCAGAACATCGGATCCTTCACACTCGGTCCGCTCGAACTCAACGCGCTCGAGCTGTCCAATGTGGGGGCAACATTGGCGTCAGGCGGCACCTGGTGTCCACCGAACCCCATCGACAAGATCTTCGACCGCAACGGCCGTGAAGTGACCGTCACGGCAGCCCCCTGCGAACAAGTGGTCCCCGAGGGCCTGGCCAACACTTTGGCCAACGCGCTCAGCAAGGACGCCGTCAACGGAACCGCTGCCGGCGCGGCGAGCTCGGTCAGCTGGAAACTGCCGATGTCCGCGAAGACCGGCACCACCGAAGCCCACCGGTCGTCGGCGTTCCTCGGCTTCACCAACCGGTATGCCGCGGCGAACTACATCTTCGACGACTCCGCCACGCCGTCCGGTTTGTGCTCCTACCCCTTGCGTAAATGCAGCGACGGGAACTTGTTCGGCGGCACCGAGCCTGCCCTGACGTGGTACGCGGCAATGAGCCCACTCGCCAACGACTTCGGTCCCGTCGCATTACCCCCTGTCGACCCGCGCTATGTCGACGGTGGCCCCGGCGGCCAGGTGCCCAGTGTGAGCGGTATGAAACTCGACGAGGCACGCAAGCGCCTCCAAGACGCCGGCTTCCGAGTCGCCGACCAACCCGTCCAGGTGAACAGCGAAGCCACGCGAGGTTCCGTGGTTGGGACGACCCCCAGCGGCACGACCATTCCCGGCTCGATCATCACGATCAACACCAGCACGGGGTATGTGCCACCACCGCCGCCGGTCTACGTTCCCCCGCCACAGGCGCCACCACCTGCACCCGGCGATCTGCCACCGCCCAACGTCATCCAGATCCCAGGGCTGCCGCCGATAACCCTGCCCGCGCCGGCTCCCCCACCGCCACCGGAGCCGCCACCGCCTGCGCCGTGAACAAAACATCCGTTCACCCTCATTGCTGCGGGTGAACGGATGTCGGTGGTGCGCCCGAAGGGATTCGAACCCCTAACCTTCTGATCCGTAGTCAGATGCTCTATCCGTTGAGCTACGGGCGCGTGCACGTATTCAGTTGTACGGCTGACGTTCCAGCCGTGGCGGAGGCGAGAGGATTTGAACCTCCGGTCCCCCGTAAAGGGGACAACTCATTAGCAGTGAGTCCCATTCGGCCGCTCTGGCACGCCTCCTGAACTTCTTGAGCGTACCGGACCCGATCTGGCTTTCAGACTGTCCCCGGAACCGCCGAGGGCACAGCCTACACATGCCTGACCGCTAGAAGCAAAGCGGCTTTTCGGCCGCCCTATGCTGGTCGGGTGACCGCCCGTTTGCGCCCCGTGCTGGACCAGATCCCCGCCTACACACCCGGCAAGACGGTTCCCGGCGCCATCAAGATCGCCAGCAACGAAACCGTCCACGGCCCACTGCCCAGCGTGCGGACCGCGATCACCGAGGCGATGGACAACCTCAACCGGTACCCCGACAACGGCTACCGCGACCTTCGCGAGGCCCTGGCCAAGCACACCGACTTCACGCCCGAGCACATCTCCGTGGGCTGTGGCTCGGTGAGCCTGTGCCAGCAGTTGATCCAGATCACCTGCACGGTCGGCGACGAGGTGCTGTTCGCCTGGCGCAGTTTCGAGGTCTATCCGCTGCAGGTGCGCACGGCAGGCGCCATCCCGGTGCAGGTGGCGCTGCGCGACCATACCCACGACCTGGATGCCATGCTGGCCGCAATCACCGACCGGACCCGGCTGATCTTCGTCTGCAACCCGAACAACCCGACCAGCACGGTCGTCGATCCCGAGGCCCTGGCCCGGTTCGTCGCCGCGGTCCCGTCGCACATCCTGATCGTGCTCGACGAGGCGTACATCGAGTACATCCGTGACGGATTGGCCCCCGACAGCTTCGGACTGGCCCGCACCCATCCCAACGTCGTTGTGCTCCGCACGTTCTCGAAGGCCTACGGGCTGGCCGGGCTGCGGGTCGGGTACGCCATAGCCGATCCGGACGTCGTGACGGCTCTGGGCAAGGTCTACGTGCCGTTCAGCGCCACGAGCCTGTCGCAGGCCGCCGCGGTCGCATGCCTGGACGCCGCCGACGAACTGCTCGCACGCACCGACACCGTCGTCGCCGAACGCGCCCGGGTCAGCACCGCCCTGCGTGACGCGGGATTCACATTGCCGGCGTCCCAGGCCAACTTCGTCTGGCTGCCGCTGGCCGAGCGCACCGGCGACTTCGTCGCGCGGGCTGCCGACAACCGGCTCGTCGTCCGCCCGTACGGTGAGGACGGTGTGCGCGTCACCATCGGCGCCCCGCACGAAAACGACGCGTTCCTCGAATTCGCCACGCGCTGGATAGGACAACGATGACCGAAGCCCGCAATACGTTCGACGCGTTCAAGAACCGCGAAGGGCAGATCCCCGACGCCGAACTCGACGCACTGTGGGCTGTCCTGACACCTTCGAGCATCGATTTCATGCTCGGCGAGTGGCAGGGCGGGGAATTCCAGACCGGCCACAAGGCCAACGGATTCATGAAGCGCCTCAACTGGTTCGGCAAGACGTTCAACTCGGCGTCGGACGCGAAGCCGCTGGTGTGCCTGGACGGCGACGGTAACAAGTTCTCCAACACCGAAGCCATGAACGGTGAGGCCAGCCTGTGGCTGGAGGAGTTCCGCGGCGAGGTGACGGCCACCATGGTCTACGACGGCAAGCCCGTGCACGATCACTTCAAGGTCGTCGACGACAAGACCGTGATGGGCATCATGAACGGCAAAGGCGCCCTGGACTTCAGCTCGGGGACAGGTCGCTTTCTCTATTTCTTCCTGGAACGCGTCTAGCTCGTCGGTCGGCGTCCGGTAAAGGCCAGCAGCCGATCCAGCGCCGACGCGTCCGCGGGCACCTCGATGGGGTCGTCGAAGCCGGCGCGTACCCGACCGTCGGGCGTGATGATGCCCTGCGCCCAGTGCAGCACGGCTTCGGACCGTGCATCGGGCACCTCGACGGGCTTTCCCACGGCTGCGGCGTAATCCCAAGCGTGGACCAGGAATTCCAGCGACAGGATGCGAGCCATCATCGCCGCGGGAGCCTCGCCTGCACCGAACGGGACGGTGCCGTCGACCCCGCGCTGTCGCCAGGCCAGCACCGCGGGGCGCGCGGCGGCGAGAACCTGATCACGCAGCGGCGCGTGCGGGTCGCGGGCCGGGATATCGGCGCCCGCGGAGCCACCGATTGCAGTGATGGAGCTCAACAAGTGGTCGGTCAACCCGGCCACGTCGAATTCGCGGCACGGCGTCCGTCGCGCCAGATCCTCGTCGCCGATGCCTCTGAGCACCGCGTCCAACACCCCCAGCGTGGCTTCGGCAGATTCGACTTCGTCCATACCGCGTAGTGTCCCCCGTCGCGCCGCCACCGACCTCGCATTTTGCGCGTCACCTTACGATGGGCGTTGCGCACCGCCGGCCGCAATCTTCAGGACGGAGCCGCCATGGCTGCTCGAACCACTCTCCGCGGTCCGCTCAGCCGTGACGAAATCATCACGGCTGCACTGGATCTCGCCGAGAGCGCGGGCCTGGAGAAGCTGTCGCTGCACCGGATCGCCGCGGCCGTCGGAGTCAAGACGACATCGCTGTACCACCATGTCTGCGACAAGGCCGATGTGCTGGACGCGATGGCCGACCACGTCCTGGGCTCGGTCGTGATGCCCGATGTCGACTCCATGGACTGGCCCGACGCCGTACGTGCAACGTCGTACGCGTTTCGCACCGCGGCCATGCGGTACCCGAGCAGCGCGCCGCTGCTACTGGTGCGCAGTCCCGACCATCCGGGGTTGCTGCCGATCGTCGACCTGGCGCTGCGGGCGCTGCGCCGGGCCGGGCTTGAGCGCTCACTGGCCGTGCACGTGATGCGGGCTCACATCGCATTGCTGGTCGGTTCGTTGCTGCGCGAGAGCGGCGTCACGGCCAACGGATCCGCGGCGACGGTGATCTCCGGTCCGCACGTCGACCTGTTGTCCGCGGGCCTGCCCGCCGTCGCGGAGTCGGCGGACGAACTGGCAGCGTGTGATCACGACGCCGAGTTCGAATTCGGTCTCGATCTGCTGGTGTCGTCCGTGCGACAACGGCTGAATGCCCGACCCGACCGACCGGTTGGGTAGTGTCCTCTACATGGCTGACACGTACGAGTCCGTTTCCGTCGACATCAAGGACCACGTCGCCCAGGTCACCCTGCTGGGACCCGGTAAGGGCAACGCGATGGGGCCTGCGTTCTGGGCGGAGCTGCCCGAGGTGTTCGGTGCGCTCGACGCCGACGCGGACGTCCGCGCCATCGTGCTCACCGGCTCCGGCAAGAACTTCAGCTACGGGCTGGACCTGCCCGCCATGGGAGCCACCCTGCCTGGCCTCGACGCAGGCGCCAAGGCCCGTGCCGACTTCCACAAGAAGTTGCAGGCCATGCAGGCCGCGATCACCGCGGTGGCCGACAGCCGGACCCCCACCGTCGCCTCCATCCACGGCTGGTGCATCGGCGGCGGTGTCGACCTGATCAGCGCCGCCGACATCCGCTACGCCAGCGCTGACGCGAAGTTCTCGGTACGCGAGACCAAGCTGGCCATCGTCGCGGACGTGGGCAGCCTGGCCCGCCTGCCGCTGATCCTGTCCGAGGGGCACCTCCGGGAACTGGTGCTGACCGGCAAGGACATCGATGCCGCCCGCGCCGAGAAGATCGGCCTGGTCAACGATGTCTACGCCGACGCCGACACCTCGCTGGCCGCCGCACACGCCACCGCCGCCGAGATCGCGGCCAATCCGCCGCTGACCGTCGCCGGCGTCAAGGACGTGCTCGATCAGCAGCGCATCGCCCGGGTGTCGGAGAGTCTGCGCTACGTGGCGGCGTGGAACTCGGCGTTTTTGCCGTCGAAGGACCTGGCCGAGGCGGTCACCGCGATGTTCCAGAAGCGCCCGCCGCAGTTCACCGGGGAATAGGCGTCCACCCCAGTTCGGCCTTGACTTTCGCGTTGGACAGCGGTAGCCAGGTGGTACCGAACGCTGTCGCCGGGTACGGCGCGAGCAGCCCGACCACCCGGTGCGATATCGGCCAGGGCGGCGGCCGGTGCAGCCGCGCGTTGAGCTCACGGACATAGTCGCCGAACGACTGCGGCCGGTCGTCGACGATGTTGTAGAGCTCGCCGCCGCGCCCCCGCTCCAGGGCGTCGGCGGTGGCCTTGGCGACGTCGTCGATGTGCACCCAGGACAGGATCCCGGTTCCGGTCATCGCGGGCAGTGCCCACCAGCGGGCCAGCCTGCGGAACAGATCGTCGTGGGTGACCCCGGGCCCGTAGAAAACCCCGTAGCGCAACACGATTCCCTCGGTGTCGCTGTGCTCGCCCGATCCCACGACGGCGCGCTCCATGCCGCGCAGCGCCGCGAGCATCTCCGCTCCCCCGCGGGGCGGCGGACCCGGATACGGATCGGTTTCATCCATCAGGGCGGGTCCGGTCGCGCCGTAGCCGTAACCGAAGATCACCGATTCGGCGATCACCCGCGGCACCCCGGCCTGCTGGGCGGCGGCCAGCAGATTGCCTGCACCGCGGCTCCACAGGCGCTTGGCCGGCTCGAAGTCTTTGATCCGGATCGGGCCCAGCTTGGGCAGCGTGGTCAGCAGGCTCACCACCGCATCGGGCGTGAATTCGTGGACCACCGCAGTGATCTGGGCTGTGTCGAGGACATCGGCGACCACTGGTTTGGCACCGTGCGCAGAGATCTCATGCGCCTTCGCCGGCGAACGGGTCACGCCGATCACCTCGTGGCCGCGCTCGCCGAGTTCACGCAGCAACGGAACGCCCGGAACGCTGGTCGCGCCGGCCACCAGGACCCGCATCTCACTGCCTCCTGTCATCGGACATGCCGGCGCGCAACGCCATTGCCAGCAGCACGGTGGTCAACACCAAACCCGCCGCCTCCAACCAGCCGACCCAGGTGCCCGCCGCGTGGTGGGGGTCGACCAGATGGCTCAGCGCGTGAAGGGCCCAGTGCGCGGTCGCGAAGGCCAACGTCGGCACCCGCCACCGCGGCCAGCGCAGGGCACCCAGCATGAGCAGGCCGAGCGGCAACTCGAACGACGCGTTGTCGAATATGTAGTGGTCGTTGCGGACCCCGAAGGCTCCCAATGTGTCGAAGAACGCGCCCGGCGCCGCGAGCATGAACAGGCCGAGCAGCACCGAATAGGTCCCGAACACCGCGAGGACCACCTCGGCGTACCGCGAACGGGTGCGAGCCGCTGTACTGACCATGCCAACTACGCTAGACCCGCAGTGGTCTCAGAGTAGGCTCCACTTCCATGACAGTTTCGGGTACCACTTCCGGGCCCGAGCTGCTTGTCGTCCTCGACCGCTCCCGCCGCGATCCGCTGCACCGTCAACTCGCCGACGGTCTGCGCGCCGCCATCCGCGCCGGACGCCTGGCGCCGGGCGCCCGGATGCCGTCGACCCGGGTGCTGGCCGTCGATCTGGGGGTGTCCCGGCGACTGGTGGTCGATGCCTACGGCCAGCTCACCGCTGAGGGGTTCCTGCACAGCACCCAGGGCGCGGGTACCCGCGTCGCCGACGTGACATCGGTGTCCGGAGCACGAGAAACGTCCGCCGAGTCAAAGCACCGCTACGACGTCGACTTCGCGCCTGGTGCACCGGATCTCGCGAGCTTCCCACGCCAGGCCTGGCTCCGGGCGCTGCGTCAGGGACTGGCAGACATCGAGTCCAGCGCATTCGGTTACGTACATCCGCACGGGCTGCCCGCAGCACGCACGGCCGTTGCCGACTACCTGCGCCGCACCCGCGGCGTTGTCGCCGATCCCCGGCGAATCGTGCTGTGCTCCGGGGCAACCCAGGCCGTCGCCCTGCTGGCCCAATGCCTCGACGGCGCAGTCGCCATGGAGGACCCCGGCTTCTGGCTACACCGAATGGTGTTTCGCCGCAACGGAATCGAGCCGACACCCGTCCGCATCGACGGGCAGGGGCTCGACGTCGACGCGCTGGCCGACAGCCAGGCCGACACCGTGCTGACCACGCCGGCCCACCAATCGCCGACGGGCGTCGTGTTGTCCGCCGCGCGGCGCACCGCGCTGCTGGAATGGGTGCGCGGCGGAGGCCTGGTCATCGAAGACGACTACGACGCCGAATACCGTTACGACCGGGCCCCGGTCGGCGCGTTCCAAGGCGTGGCACCCGACCGCGTGGTGTACCTAGGATCGACGAGCAAAACGCTTGCGCCTGGTCTGAGAATCGGTTGGATGGTGCTACCGGAATCGCTCGTCGCGCCCATCCGCACCGCGAAAAGTCTTGCTGACACCGGTAGTTCGGTGATGGACCAGATCGCGTTCGCCAGGTTTCTCGCGTCCGGTGACTACGATCGGCATCTGCGGCAGATGCGACGCCGCTACCTGGCGCGGCGCAACACCATGATGCTGGCGTTGGCCGAGTACCTGCCGCAGGCCACCGTGCTGGGCGCGGCCGCCGGGGTGCATCTGACCGTCCGATTCCCGGCAGGTTTTCCGATCGACACATTGATCCAACAGGCCACGGCCATGCGGATCCGGGTCGAGCCGCTGGCACCCTGCTATGCCGATCCGGCGACGGCTCCACCGGGACTCATCCTCGGTTACGCCAACTTGCCTGAATCGCAGATCATCACGGGCGTGCAAGCGCTGAGCCAGGCCGTATCGGCCGTGTCAGGGCAGTAGATGGTAGGTGAAGGTGAGGCGGAACTTGCCGATCTGGATCTGGTCGCCGTTCGACAGCGGCAGAGACTGCACCTGAACGCGATTGACGAAGGTGCCGTTGAGGCTCCCGGTGTCGACGATCCAGTATTCGTCGTCGAGCCAACGGAATTCGGCATGGTGACGACTGACGGTGATGTCGTCGAGGAACACATCACTGTTGGGATGGCGACCGGCGGCGGTGACCGGCTGGGTCAGGATGAACTGAGCACCGACGATCGGTCCGCGCGTGACGGCGAGGACACCGGAGCCGAGGAATGCGCCCTCAGCCGCCGGCGCCCTGGGCGGGCTGGGTTCGGCCGCAGGCTCGGAAAGAGCGTGGTGCACCGCGGTGACGTCCTCATCCGGCTTCCGTGACGGATCGGCTTGGCTCATGTCGGGTTCCTCAGTGTCGTTGAGTATGGGGACATTCCCCGGATACCGGGGATGGCGGGCCCGGCTCCTATCGGGGCGTACCGATAGGCGGTAGCGACTCGACGGCGTCGAGGCGATCGCGTTGGGCGGCAAGGGTATCAGCGAGAAACGTCCGGGCGATGAGCAACAGTTCGGCGATCTTGGGATGCGCAAGCGTGTAGAACACCGCGTTGCCCGCGCGGTGCCCCCTGACGACGTGGTGCCGCTTGAGCACCGAGAGATGCTGGGAGAGCAGGGTCGGTTCGAGGTCGGTGGCGGTCAGTATTTCACTCACGGGCGTGGGGCCCTCACTCGTGGACAAAATCTCCAGAACACGGATCCGCGCCGGATGCGCGAGGGCCTTGAACAGATTGGCCTTGATCTCGTACAGCGGCCGGTCGGGACCGTCAAGGATACTGTCCACCACCGTTAGCCTCCGTTATTGATGAATTGAGAAAACTCGCAATCCATCATATCGAGCGATACCCTTCCCCAATGCCCACCGGCCACACCCCGCGTACGAAACCGGCCCCACTCCAGTATGTCGCGTACTGCTACGGCAGACGACTACCTGATTCGATGCGTGACTGGGTCGCCAACGACCTGGCAGGACCCGGTGCCACCGTCCGAATGATGGTCCGGGTGGCAATCCCCGCGGTCCTGGTTCTGGCGCCCATCTGGTTCATCCCGATGTCGCTGTACCTGCACGCGAGCATGACGGTGCCGATCTTCATCCCGTTCGTGTACTTCTCCCATGCCCTGAACAAGGTGTGGCGGCGCCACATGCTCGCCAAGCACGGCCTCAACCCTGGCCTCGTCGACGAGCTCTCCCGGAAGAAGAACGCCCACATCCACCGGGCTTACGAAGAGCGGTACGGGCCCCGCACCGGCCCGACCAGCAGCCACGACGTCTGACCGCCGCGCCGTCAGCGGCGTAGTTTCCGCAGCCGGGACCACCACCCCGGCCGCCGGCTGACCGAAAGCGCATGCGCATCGCGTTTGTGCCGGCACACTTCCCCTGCCGCGGCCACCGCCTGCGGATCGAATCCCGGTGGCACCGGGCCGCCGGCCACCAATGCGCGCACCAGCGCTTCCTGCCGCTGTGCCAAGCTGCCGGGGCCGGTCATACCCACACCTCACGCGCCCCGGCGGTGATCGGCGCGGCACCGGCCGCCGCGGCGATCGCGTCGAGTTCGTCGAACAGCTCGGCCGCAGGCGGATACCGGCCATCACGTTCGAGCATGAACGGGGTGTCCACCCGCTGCCGCAGCGCCGTCACCAAATCCAGCACCTCCTGCGAAGTCCGGGCGGTATGGGTGTCGTGATAGAAGGCGCCGTCGTCGTGTCCTCCCGCGACGTGGCTGTAGGCCACCTGTCCGACCGGCAACCGCGCGAGCTCCCGCTGCGGATCACGGCCCCGGTTGCGGGCATTGGCATAGACATTCGCCACGTCCAGCACCAGCAGCACCCCGGTACGTTCCACCAGCTCGCTAAGGAACTCCGATTCGGTGAGGTCAGATTCGGGCCACTCCACGAACGCCGCGATGTTCTCCACGGCCAACGGCACGGGCAGTTCGCGGCGGGTGCGCTCGATGTTCGCGGCCGACGCGTCCAGCGCCTCCCGGGTACGCGGCACCGGCAACAGATGCCCCGCCTCGACGCCTCCGGCCCGCACGAACGCGATGTGCTCGCTGACCACCGGCGCGTTGAGTGCCTCAGCGCAGGCCGCCAGGTGCTGAATTCGTTTGCGCTGCACCGGTTCCGCACCACCGAGGGACAGCGCCACCCCGTGCGGCACCACGGGCACACCCGCGCAGACCAACTCGGCCAGGTCCGGGTGCGGTTGGGCTCTGCCACGGCGGACGGGTACGGACTCGGCGATCACCTCGCAGAAGCCCGGGCGCAGATCGCCGATCACTCCGGCGATCTCACGCCGCCAACCGATACCCACGTCGCCGAGCATCGGCACGTTGCGGCGCGCGGTGCTCACCCGCCGCACCCTCCGCCACAGCCGCCACCGCAGCCGCTTCCGCAGCCACCGCCACCGTCGCCCCCACACGACGCGCCGCATCCGCCTCCGTCGGAGCCGCCGCCCGCGGATGAGTCCCCCGCCAGTTGCACTGCGCTCGAATAGTCGGCGTCGAGCAGCCACAGCGCGCCGGTGCCGAACAGGGCCGCTGACAAGGCCACCGCCGCCGGACCATACGTGCCGAACGCCGGGCGCTGCGCCGGCCGCAGGTACGCCAGCCGCTTTTGCTCCCCGGCGAGCAGCCGACGGCCCGCGCCGGTAAGTCGGTCCACCCTGAGCAGGAAAGGCAGCACCGCCGCCGCGTACACCACCGTCGCGGTCAGCAGCACCGCGAACGACATCGCTGCACCGGACAGTTCGGACAGTCGCGTCGCCAGATAGGCGCACGCGCCGACTCCCATCGCCAAGACCGCGACGGCCGGCGCCGCACCCCAACGGATCCGACGCCGTTCGGCTCGACTCCGCATCAGGCCGCGTCGGCTCAGTCGATCCTCGAGGGCAGCGAGATCATCCTGGGATGCGGCGAACAGGCTCGGCACCGTGTGTTTCGGATCGACGGCCACCCGGTGCAGCACCTGCACGGTGAAGTGGTCGGCCTCCGGACCCAGCGGTGTGGAGTGGTCCACTCGTCCCCGCTCGATAATCCGCCCGCCCGCACGTAAACCCGCCAGCGCGGCCACCACCGGGGCGACCGCCGAGCGCAGGAAGGCCAGCTCCGTCGGGCTGATCGGCTGAGTCACCGCGGGTTTGCGCGGCGTCGTGAGGATCCGCCACAGCACCCCGTAGAGCGTGGCCACAGCAAGCGCGGCCAGATATCCGATCGTCGGTCCGGTCACCACCTACAAGCACCTCCCGTGCGGTTGAGTCAGGCCATCGTGACCGGGTACCGCAGACTACCGGTCACAACTTTCGCCGTCCCGAATACAGCCGACACGCGACATATCGACCGGCTTGGCAATTCCGCTATTGTCATCGAGGGATTGCTGCACTCCCGGTGCGGAACGTGACGGTTCCCTCGGAACAGGATGTTTCATGGTCCGGTAACAGAGGTGAGGATTGCTGGCGAATTCGAGGAGCTACGCAGTCTTTCGCCGCCTGGCCCGGGACTGGTGGTGTGAACCGGTCGACTACGCCGCGCAGGTGCAGTACTTCGCCAAGCGGTCGATGTCCGAGGCGATCCGGACCCTGATCGGGTGCGGCACGACGTTCAACGGTGTGATCTCCCTGGCGATCCTGATGCCGTTCGCAGCGGCGCCCGCGTCAGCTGCCGTCGTCGGGATCTTCGGCCTACTGCAAATCGGCTGGGGAGTGGCGTGGTGTGTGAATCCCTGGCCGTCACGCCGGATGTCGCTTGCCTTCGTCATCTCCGCCGACATCGGCATCGCGGTCGCCGCGACAGTGGACGCCAGTTGGTTGCTCGGCCTGTTCGGGTTCAACGCTTTCACGATGATCTCGGTCTATCTGATGTTCTTCGACGGCCCCAAAGTCCTTGCGGGCCATCTGGCATGGATCCTGCTGTCGGCAACCGCATTCACGGTGCGAGCCGCCGCCCACGCCAACTTCGACACGCCGACTTTCACCGCCAGCACCCTCACCGCGATCGCCCCGGTGGTCGCGACACCACTGGGCATCCAGTTCGGCATCTGGGCACTACGCACCGACGCCAACGAATCCGTCACCGACGCGCTCACGGGACTGCTCAACCGGCGAGGACTGCACCTGCACATCGAGGAAATGCTGCGCGACACCACATCCCGCACACAGTTCACCGTCATGGTGGTCGACCTGGACCGCTTCAAACACATCAACGACACCTTTGGCCACGCGATCGGCGACGAAGTCCTGGTTCGATGCGCACGCCGGATCAAGTCCGCGGTCCGAGGCAGCGCGCTCGTAGCGCGAATCGGTGGCGAGGAGTTCGTCATCGTGGACCGCACCGACTCCAATCGTCGCTCCCGGTCCGATCTGGACAGCGTCAGATCCGCGGTCTCGGCACCGGCCGATCATCCGGTGACCGCCAGCGTCGGAGTCACCAGTGCCGATGCCGCCAGCTTCATCACCTCGGAAGCCACCCCCGCCACATGGATCGACACCTTGATCCGAGAAGCCGACCAGGCGATGTTCCACGCGAAGCGCGGTGGCGGCAACGCGACGGTTCACCTCTGATCGTGCCAGTGACCGTCAGGGCGAACTTGAACCACTCTGACTGACAAGCTATTTCACTCGATGGCATGCGCATCCGCCCCAACTCGTCGAACATTGTCCCGTGGCTGACCAACCAATGGACACATCGACCCGGCTCGCGGTCGAACGCACCCGCCTGGCACTTGAACGCACCACCATGGCGTGGATCCGCACCAGCACGTCACTGATCGCGTTCGGCTTCACCATCTTCAAGTTCTTCCAGTACCAGGCCGAACAGAATCACCGCACGGTGGTCAGCCCGTGGATCGTGGGCATGGTGATGATCGGAATCGGGCTGACCGCGCTGACACTGGCCTGGTTTCAGCATCGCCAGGAACTCGCGGCGTTGCGCGCCCAAGACCGGGACCTGCCGTACTCCCTGGCGGGGATCATGGCCGGTCTGATCGCGATGCTGGGCGTTCTGTCCTTCGTCACCGTCGCCTGGCGGCTGTAGCGACCGGCCAGCATACGAGCGGTGGGGGCCATGGCAAGTTCGTCGATCGAGCGCACGGAATTCGTTGTCGTGTCAAAGTTCTCGCGGTAGCCGGTACGTAGGCTGCGGACGTGCCCTCTACGCCGTGCGGAGCACCTTCTCTATCGGCTTCCCGCGCGCCAGCTCGTCGACGAGCTTGTCGAGGTAGCGGATCTTGCGCATCAGCGGGTCCTCCACCTCCTGCACCTTCACCCCGCACACAACGCCTGTGATGAGCGAGGCGTCGGGGTTCAGTGTCGCGTCGGCGAAGAACTCTGTGAACGTCGCCTCGTTGTCGAGGTGGCGGCGGAGCGCCGCGTCGTCGAAACCGGTAAGCCACCGGATCACCTCGTCGAGTTCGGCCTGCGTGCGACCCTTGCGCTCCATCTTCGCGAGGTACAGCGGGTAGACCGAGGCGACGCTGGTTCGGAAGATCCGATGCTCCATGCGTCGAGGCTAACCGGCGGGCCGAGCTGGTCCCGGCGGTAGCATCGGCGGCGTGAATTTGGCTGTTCTCGGGCCGATCCGCGTCCTGCGGGACGATGCGCCGGTTGACCTGGGAACGCCCCGGCAGTGCGCCGTCGTCGCGGCGCTGGCCCTGGCCCACGGCGAGCGGGTCTCGGTCGAGACCCTCGCCGATCGGGTGTGGGGCGAGTCGCCGCCCGCCTCGGCGACGGCCACGCTGCACAGCTATATCGGCAAGTTGCGCCGCGTCCTGGAACCTGGGCGCGGTCCCCGTGAGGCGGCGACGGTACTGGTCCGTGAGCATTCCGGCTACGCGCTGCGCATCCCGGCGGCCGAACGCGACGACGTCGCCCTGCAGCAGACGGTGACCGCGGCGCGCGCCACGTTGACTGAACTCGTCGACCTCGAGCGTCCGTTGGCGGCGGGACATGCCGCCGAGCAGATCGCGCAGGTCGCGGCGGCTCTCGACGACCGGCTGTTGTGCTGGCGCGGCGAACCCTATCCGGAACTGGGTGACGCCCCGGACGCCGTCGCGGAGCGGGTGCGGCTCGCTGACCTGCGTGCCGCTGCTCGGGAACTGCGGATCGTCGCCGGTCTGGCGGTCGGCGAACACGACGAGGTGGTGGGTGAGCTCGCGACCCTGTGCGCCGAGAATCCGCTGCACGAACGCTGGTGGTCGCTGTGGGCGGTCGCCCTGTTCCGCTGTGGGCGACTGCCCGATTCGCTTGCCGCGCTGCAGACGCTGCGAGCCGAACTGGCCGACGAGTTGGGGCTTGATCCGAGCGAGTCGGTCCGAGCCCTGCAGAGCGCTTATACACATC
>NZ_LZTB01000050.1 GCF_001665685.1 Mycobacterium sp. 852013-50091_SCH5140682 | reverse complement strand
CAGCGGATCGCTGCGACCCCGGCCATGCTCTCCCAGTGGATGACCGGCCCCGGCGCAGAAGTCCGACTCGCCGACGTCGCCCACACCCTCAACCACCACCGCACCCACCACCGCACCTTCGCCACCATCTGCGCCCGCGACCACACCCAGGCGGCGCAGGCACTGCAGGCGCTCGCCGACGGACGTCCGGCCCCGGGTCTGGTCCGGCCGCATGAAGGGCTGTGCCGGCCGGGCCGGGTATTCGTCTACTCCGGGCAAGGCTCCCAGTGGGCCGGCATGGGCCGCCGCCTGCTCACCGACGAACCCGCCTTCGCCGCCTCCATCGACACCCTCGAACCTACGTTCCGCGCCGAGGTCGGATTCTCCCTGCGCGAGGTCATCGCCAACGGTGAGCCGGTGCCCGGCGACGCGCGGTTTCAGCCGGCGATTTTCGGTCTGCAGGTGGCGTTGACCGAGTTGTGGCGGCACTACGGCGTGGTCCCCGACGCCGTCATCGGACACTCCATGGGCGAAGTCGCCGCCGCCGTCACCGCAGGCGCCCTCACCCCAGCCGAAGGCCTGCGCGTCATCGCCACCCGATCCCGGCTCATGTCACGCCTGGCCGGCCAAGGCGCGGTAGCCCTGCTGGAACTCGATGCCGACGCCACGTCCGCCCTGATCGCCGGGCGTGAACAGGTGAGCCTCGCGGTGTATTCGTCACCGCGGCAGACCGTGGTGGCCGGGCCACCCGCGCAGATCGACCAACTGATCGCCGATGTCGAGCACCAGGACCGCTTCGCCACGCGGGTCAACATGGAGGTGGCCTCGCACAGCGCACTCATGGAGCCGATCCTGGCCGAATTACGCACCGGCCTCGGGGATCTGGAGCCGAAACCGCCTGCAGTCCCGTTCCTGTCCACGGTGACGGGCGACTGGGCCCCGCACGTCGACGCGGCCTACTGGGTGGCCAATGTGCGGCAACCGGTTCGGCTGTACCAGGCATTCGCCGATCTCGGCGAGCAGTACGGCACGTTCATCGAAATCAGCCCGCATCCGGTGCTGACGCATTCGATCGCCGAGACGCTCGGCGACACGCATCATCACGCTGTCGGCACGCTGTCGCGCAACAGCGACGACACGCACACGTTCCACACCAATCTCAATGCGATCCACACCGTGGCGGCTCCACCGACCCCGCACCCTGACGGCCTGCCGCCCGAATTGCCCAGCGCACCTTGGCAACACTCCAGGCACTGGATCGACGGGCGCGCCAGGGACCGCGTCGCAGTCGCGCAACAGGCGAATGTCTCGAGCGGGGATGTGCCACCACAGTGGTGCTACGAGCTGACGTGGCAAGCACACCCGCTGCCGGCGGACCGGCATGCGTCCGGATCCTGGCTGGTCGTCTCCGATGCCGAGCTGAGCCTGGAGCTCGACGCCACACTGGTGGCTCTCTCGGCGGTGACCGACGATCATGATGCCCTCGCCGACGCATTCAACGGTGTCGCCCATGTTGTGTTCGCGCCCGACGTGGCGATCGGATCCCTGGACGCAGAGCCGGGTTATCACCTGTTCAACACGTGCCGCGAGCTGTGCGCGGCGTTGGCACTGCTACCTGAGCCGCCGCGCCTGTACCTCCTGACCCGTAACGCCCAGCCGCTCTCGGAGGGCGACCGGGCCAATCCAGCCCATGCGGTGCTGTGGGGTCTGGGCCGGACACTGGCGCTGGAACACCCCGAATTCTGGGGCGGTGTCATCGATGTCGACGAGTCGGTGCCCGCCGAGCGGATAGCCGGCTACCTGCGGGCCGAGGCGGCCGGAAGCGACGGTGACGATCAAGCGGTGTATCGCGCGGGCCGGCGGCATGTACCGCGGCTGGTGCCGGCACCGGCACGGTCCGTGCAACCCGCCGAACTCGGTGGGGACGGAAGCCACCTGGTCATCGGTGCCACGGGCAACATCGGGCCGCATCTGGTTCGCCAACTCGTCGCGATGGGAGCCAAGACGGTTGTTGCGGTATCCCGCAATCCCGGTTCGCGGATGACGGAGCTGGCCCAAGCCGTCGCCGAACAGGGGGCCACGCTCGTGCCCGTCGCGGCCGACGCGGCGGATCCCAAGGCGATGACGGCACTGTTCGACCGGTTCGGCCGCGACCTCCCCGCACTCAACGGCATCTATCTCGCGGCGTTCGGTGGCGGACCGGTGACGCTCGCGGACATGACCGCCGAGGACGTGCAGGTGATGTTCCGACCGAAGCTGGACGCGGTATCGCTGTTGCACACCCTGTCGTTGAAACATCCGGTGCGCCAGTTCGTGATGTTCGCGTCGATCTCCGGGTTGCTCGGTTCGCGGTGGCTGGCGCACTACACCGCCACCACGACGTTCCTGGACACCTTCGCCTACGCCCGCCGCGCCGCCGGGCTGGCCGCCACCACGGTGAACTGGGGATGGTGGAAATCGTTGGCAGACAATCAATCCGACGAGTACCAACAGGTCACACTGAGTTCGGGGCTCGAACCCATGCCCGACGAGGTGGCGATCCGCGCACTGACCCGGGCGCTGGGCGCCGACGCCCCGGTCCGTGCCGTCGTCGCTGCCGCCGACTGGACCCGACTCGCCGCCGCATACCGCACTCGCGCCAACCTCAAGATGGTCGACCCACTGGTGCCCGCAGACGGCACCGAGGACCTTGGCCCCGAAAACGATCAGTGGGCGGGCGTTCCGGACTTCACCGAGCTGGATCCCCTTGATGCCGAACGCATCATCGGTGAGCGGCTGCGGGAACGGCTCGCCGCGATCATGGGCTACACCGATCAGGCGGCCTTGAGCCCGGCGGTGCCACTGATCGAACTCGGTATGGATTCGCTGATGGCCGTGCGGATCCGGCATGCCACCCAGTCCGACTTCGGTGTCGAACCTCCGGTGGCGATGCTGCTGCAGGGCGCGTCCCTGGATGACATCACCGCCGATGTGATGCAGCAGTGCGGTGTGTCCACACCGGACACCGGCGCAGCCATCGACGCGCTCCGGGACCGAGCCAACCAACGTGCCGCCGCCCGTCGGGGCGCCGCGGCGCGGCGTAAGAGAGGACAGCGCGCGTGACTGCCACCGTCGACCAGGATTCGTTGTCGCCCAATGCCATAGCTGTCGTCGGCATGGCGCTGAGATTCCCCGGGGCCAACTCGCCGTCGGCTTTCTGGCAGAATCTCCGCGCCGGTGAGGAGTCCATCCGGACGTTGACCGAAGCTCAGCTCATCGACGCCGGGGTCAGCGCCGTCACCCTCGCCGATCCGCAGTATGTGCGCCGCGCCCCGATCATCGACGGCATCGACGAGTTCGACGCCGAATTTTTCGGGTTCCCACCGCAGGTGGCGCGCATGATGGATCCGCAGCAGCGGCTGTTCCTGCAGTGCGCCTGGCATGCACTCGAGGACGCCGGCTGTGATCCCGCCACATTCGACGGTTCGATCGGAGTGTTCGCGACCAGTGGCGCCAGCATGTACATGCTGCACAACCTGCTGTCGCACCATGATCGGTCAGCCTTCCTCGGGCAGGGTGCGACATTCGATCTGATCAACATGTCGCTGCAGAACGACAAGGATTACCTGTCCACCCGCGTCTCACACCAGTTCGATCTGCGCGGGCCGAGCGTGACGGTCCAGACTGCGTGTTCGTCGTCGATGGTCGCTGTGCACACGGCCTGCCAGAGCCTGCTCAACGGCGAGTGCGACATGGTGCTCGCCGGCGGCGCGTCGATCCGGATACCGCATCACGTGGGCTACTGGCATGAGCCCGGGTCGATGGTGTCCGGTGCCGGGCACTGCAGGCCGTTCGATGCGGCAGCCGACGGCACCGTGTTCGGCAGTGGTGTCGCAGTGATCGCGCTCAAACCGTTGTCGGCGGCGCTGGAGGCCGGCGACCGGATACACGCCGTGATCCGGGGCTCGGCGATAAACAACGACGGCGCGAAGAAGATGACCTACGCGGCCCCGAACGGCGCAGCGCAGGCCGACGTGATCGCCGAGGCCCAAGCGGTGGCCGGCGTCGACGCGTCGTCCATCAGCTACATCGAAGCCCACGGCACGGGCACGCCTCTGGGCGACCCGATCGAAATGGAGGCGCTCCGAGCCGCTTTCAGTCTCTCGGATACGCCGCGGTCGGGTCCCTGCCTGGTGGGCTCGGTGAAGTCGAACATCGGCCATCTGGCGGAAGCCTCGGGTATCGCCGGTCTGATCAAGACGATTCTGTGCCTGAAGAACCGGGCCATCCCCGCGACGCTGCACTTCAGCACTGCGAATCCGGCGCTGAACCTCGACCGAGGCCCGTTCACGGTGGCCAGCGAGTGCACGCCATGGGAGTGGGACGGTGTGCGCAGGGCGGGGGTCAGTTCGTTCGGTGTCGGAGGCACCAACGTCCACGTCGTCGTCGAGGAAGCGCCCGCACAACCCGCACGACCGGCGCAGGACGGGCCCCAGGTGCTGCGGCTGTCGGCCCGCACGCCCGAGGCGCTCGAAGATTACCGGGCGGCGTTGGCCACGGAGCTGGCCACAGACGTCGAACTGGACCTGTCCGATGTGGCTGCCACGCTGGACCGGCGGCGGCTCGAGAGGTTCCGGCTGGCCGCCGTGGTGCACGACCGGCACGACGCTGCCGCCGTGCTGGGCGCCGCCGAGAACGACAACGTGTTCGTCAGCGAAGAGACCGACGCGACCGCAACCGGCCGAGCGTCGGCCGGCGAGCGCCGGGTCACGCTGATGTTCCCGGGGCAAGGCGCCCAGCACGCCGACATGGCGCGCGGCCTCTACGAATCCGAGCCGGTGTTCACCGAGAATTTCGATGCGTGCGCCACGGGTTTCGAGCGTGAGCTCGGCATCGATCTCACAGCAGAGCTGTTCGGCTCCGACCAGTCGGACCTGGAGCGCACCGACCGCGCCCAGCCCGCCCTCTTCACCGTCGAGTACGCGCTTGCCCGGCTGTTGCAGGCCTACGGCGTGCACGCCTCGGCGTATGTGGGCCACAGCATCGGTGAGTACGTGGCCGGTGCGCTGGCAGGCATTTTCGACCTGCCGACAGCGATCGGTGTCGTCGCGACCCGAGCCCGATTGATGCACGGTTCTGCTCGTGGTGCGATGGTCGCGGTCGCGATGACGCCCGAGGCCGTCGCCGAGCATCTGGCACCGGGGCTCGCCCTGGCGGCGATCAACGACCCCGGCAACTGTGTGGTGGCGGGAACACCCGAAGACGTCATGAAGTTCCAGAACCGGTTGCGGCAGCGGGGGATACTGGCCCGCCGTGTCCGCACCGCGCACGCGTTCCACTCGCAGCTCATGGATCCTGTTGTGCCACAGTTCGCCGAGTTTCTGGCCGGCGTCCAGCTCCGTCCCCCGCACACGCCGGTGCTGTCGAATGTCACCGGAACCTGGCTGACCGACGCACAGGCCATCGATCCGACTCTGTGGGCCGGCCAGGTTCGCGCCACCGTCAGGTTCTCCGACGAACTCGATCACGTGTTGGACGATCCCCGCGCCGTGTTGGTCGAAGTGGGGCCAGGCGGTGCACTGACGGGATCGGCCATGCGCCATCCGAAATGGGGCGACCGGCATCGCGCCGTGCGCTTGATGCGCCACCAAGTGCAGAAGCGCGGCGACCGCGACACGTTCCTGCTGGCGCTCGGCCAACTGTGGTCGGCCGGTGTCGAAGTGGACTGGTCTCCGTTGTCCAGCCGCACGCCGACGCTGGTCTCGCTACCCGGGTATCCGTTTGTCCGGCAACGGCACTGGGTGGATCCGGAGATCACCGCCGACGGCGCCCCACCGGTCAGGGCCAACGGCAGCGCCCCGAGCGGACATGTGGTCGAACCGACCGGCGAGACGAAGACGAGCGGCGCCGGTGCCGGGCAGGTCGACATCGAATCGACGCTACGGCGAATCTGTGCCGAGTGCCTCGGCGTGAGTTCGGTCGGTCCGAACGACAACTTCTTCGAGATCGGCGGGGATTCCCTCATCGCGATCGGCGTCGCGATGAGCGCGACCAATCAGGGGCTGGAGCTGACGCCACAAGACCTCTACGATCACCCCAACGTGGCGGCGCTGACCGCGGTGCTCTCCGCGCGCTACGCCGCAGGCGGGTTGGCCGCTGTATCGGTCGACGATGCGCCCCAACCTGTTTCGCCGATCGCGGCGCACTTCCTCGAGCAGGGTCTGCGCGAATCCGGCCGCTGGCGCGTCCCACTGCTGATGCAGCTCGATTCCACCGTCGGAATCGAAGACGTCCGGTCGGTATTGGCGGCGGTGATCAACCATCACGACGCGTTGCGAACCGGGTTCAGTCAACGGGCCGGAGCGTGGGAACAGCAGATCAGCCCACCGGGCGACCATCTGGACATCGCTGAGGTGTCACTTCCCGACACCGTGACGCCGGGCACCGACGACGAGCGGCGCGCGGCCATCGACATCCTCAGCGGGCAGGTAGCTCGGCAGGACCTTTCCAGCCCGGCACTGGTCGCGACCTACATCGTGGATGCGAGCGGAGCCGGCCGGTACCTCGCGATGACGATCCACGAGCTGGTGGCAGACGGGGTGTCCCGGGAGATTCTGCTCACCGACCTGTTCACCGCGTTCACCCAGCGACTCGCCGGCAGCGACATCATGTTGCCTCCGGTCACCGCGACCTGGCGGGAATGGTCGCAGCGCTACGCCGGGCTCGCGACGCATCCGGCAGTCCTGGACAGCAGGCAGTACTGGTTGGATGAGGCTGCCAAACCCACACTGCACCTGGCAGATCCGGGTCCCGGACAACCTCCCGGCGTGGACGACATGCAGTGTGTGCCGTCGCTGATCGCCGCTGAGCAGGCGGGTCTCATCGAACGGGCAAGGGGCAGGTTCGAGTTCGCGGTCGAGGAATTGATGCTCGGTGCGCTGTCGCGAACCGTCACGCACACCATCGGCGATGGAGCGCTCGCCGTCGCACTTGCCGGAACCGGGCGTGCTGTGCTCAAGCCGGATGTCGATCCCCGGCGCACGGTCGGCGGCTTCACCACCGTCTACCCGGTGTCGCTCTCCTGCCGCGGCGAGTCCACCGCTACGCAGGTACTCGACGGCGTGCACGAAACCATGTGCGCCGTCCCGCATCAGGGTGTCGGCTACGGGCTGTTGCGCTATCTGTACGGGCCGACGGCGCGGACGTTCGGCGCGCTGGATTCCCCGGACATTCTGCTGTGCAACGAAGGTGTGATTCCCGATCTGCCCACGGCAGCCGGGCCTGTGCAGATCGATCGCGAGACGGCGATGGGCGTGCGGGACAAGACGCCCGGACTGGGATTCCCGATCGAGATGCGGATCTACCGCTCCTCGGCCGGAATGCACGTGGACTGGTGGTACGACGCTCGCCGGGTGCAGAGCGCGACGGTGACGACGATGGCCGAACGCTTCCCGATCGATTTCGAGGAGCTCCTGTCCGAAGCGCTGGCGACGGCGCCGACGCAGGACGAATTCGGGGGAGCCATGTCGGAACTCGGGTTGGTGGACCTGTCCGCTGAATGAACCAGCCGGTGAACCGGTAACAGCAACGGAGGATCTGATGAGGAGGTTGTGTTGACTACTCCGGACAAGAGCGTCGTCGTCAACGAGATCCACAAATCGTTCGGTGCGGTAAAGGCATTGCGCGGGGTCAGCTTTGACGTCGGGCGCGGAGAGGTGGTGGCACTGCTCGGGCCGAACGGGGCCGGAAAGACCACGATGGTCGACATCCTCTCGACACTGACCCGGCCGGATCGTGGGCAGGCCAGCATCGCCGGATTCGACGTGACGAAAGACCCGGCGAGCGTGCGCCGATCGATCATGCTGACCGGGCAGCAGGTAGCCCTCGATGATGTGCTGACCGGTCGCGAGAATCTCATATTGTTCGGGCGGCTACAGGGTCTGGCCAAGGCGGTGGCACGTTCCCGGGCCGAGGACCTGCTCGCCGAGTTCGATCTGGTCGCCGCCGCGGATCGTCGGGTGGGTACCTATTCGGGTGGCATGCGGCGACGCATCGACATCGCCTGCGGGCTGGTGGTCCGTCCCGAGGTGGTGTTCCTCGACGAGCCGACCACCGGTCTGGATCCGCGCAGCAGGCAGACCATTTGGGATCTGGTGTCGGGCTTCAAGAAGCTCGGCATCGCAACCCTTTTGACCACTCAGTACCTCGAAGAGGCCGACGCGCTGAGTGACCGGATCATCGTCATCGATCACGGCACGGTGGTCGCCGAGGGAACCGCCGATGAGCTCAAGGAGCGCACGGGCGGCAGCTACTGTGAGATCGTCCCGCGCGACCTCAAGGATCTGCCGGCGATCATCACAGCACTCGGACCGCTGGTACCCGAGCACAACAGGACGGCGCTCGAGGAGTCGGCCGACCGCATCGCCGTACCTGCTCCAGACGGTCCCAACACCCTGGTCGAGGCGCTGTCGTTGCTCAACTCGGCGAACATCGAACTCACCGACATCGCACTGCGGCGGCCGTCGCTCGACGAGGTGTTCCTTGCCCTCACCGACGACTCCGAGGTGTCAGCACCAGATGTCGCGGTTGCCGAGGACCCCGGGGACGACGACCTGGCGGCGGCAGGCGTCGGTAAGCACCGGTTGAACGGTAGCGAGCCGCAGCTGGAGAGGATGTGATGCCATGACGGCCGCGCTGAGTGCGGCGCGACCACGCCCGTCGACCATCGGGCAGTGGTGGGTGCTCACCGTCCGGCTGGTCGCACCCTCACTGCGCAACGGCGAGGTGGCCACCGGTGTCGTGGCAGTCGTGGTGTTCGCGGCGGGGTGGTACATCCCGCTCAATCACATGATGGGCGCCAGATCCGGAATGAGCAGCTACGCGCAGTTCCTGATGCCGCTCATTGCGTTACAGGGCATTTCGTTCGCCGCGATCACCGGAGCGTTGCGGGCAGCGACAGACTCGGTCAAGGGCATCAACCGCCGCTTCGATTCCATGCCGATCCCGGCGCTGACACCGTTGGTCGCGCGCATGTCGGCAGGCGCCTACCGGTGCACCATCGGCATCGCCGCGGCGCTGGCCACCGGGTATGTCATCGGCTTTCGGTTCTACCGGGGTATCGGCTACGCCGTGTTGTTCTGCGTGCTGCTGTTGGCGATCGGCATGGTGCTGTCCTACCTCGCCGATCTGCTCGGCAGCTCGTCGAAGAACCCTGAGGCCACCACACAGTGGCTGATGCTGCCGCAGTTGATCTTCGGGCTGCTGTCCGTCGGGATCCAACCCGTTGAGCATTTTCCGCATTGGATCCAGCCGGTGGTCCGCAATCAACCTATCTCCCAGTTCATCTACGCAATGCGGGAGTTGGCAGGCGATTCGACACCCGCGGCGGCTCCGGTGAACTGGTCGGTGGTGGGCCCGTCGGTTGCCTGGCTGGCCGGGGTCACGGTCGTGATGGTCCCGCTGTCGCTGGCTCTTGTGTTGAGGCGGCGATGATGTCCGTCACCGATCACGCAATGCTCCGTGACTCGGCCGTGCTCAGCGACGCCGCGTTCCCGGTTCCGGATCGCCGGTTCGGCGAGAACTCCCTGCGTGTGCTGCCCGTGCAGATCTGGGCGCAGACCAAGCGGCTGCTGATCCGCCTGGTGCGCGACCCGATGACATTCGTGTTCGGCCTCGCCTTACCGATCTTCTTTCTCGTGGTGATGAATATCGTGCTGGGGGACGCCATTTCGACGGTGACCGGGCACAGCGCACTGTATGGCAGCGTTCCGCTGGTGACGCTGATCGGTGCGATGAACGGTGCTTCCGTCGGTGTGGTCGGGTTCATCTCAGAACGCAACGACGGTCTGCTTGCCCGGCTGTGGGTGCTGCCTGTGCATCGCGCATCGGGGCTCATCGCACGGCTGTTCTCCGAGGCCATTCGGGTCGCCGTGAATTCTGTTGCGCTGCTGGCGGTCGGCCTGGCGTTAGGGCTGCGACTGGAGCGTGGCGTGCTTGCCGGGGTAGTCTGGTTGTGCGTACCGGTGGTGTTCGGGATGGCGTTCGCCATGCTGGCACTCACCATCGCGGTCTACTGGCCCAGCGCAACGCTCGTCGAGGCGATCACGCTGGTTTCGGCGCTTCTGTTGTTCTTCTGTACCGGATTCGTGCCACTGGACCAGTATCCGCACTGGATTCAGCCCGTTGTCGAACATCAGCCGCTATCCTACGCGACCGAGGTCATGCGCAGCTTGACGCTCGGCGGCGGCTTGTTCACGCCGTCGGTCGGTGTCCTGCTCTGGTCCGGCGGCATCATCGCGGCCTGTGTGGTCCCGATGGTGGTCGGCTATCGCCGGGTGAGTACGCGCGGGTGAACGCCGTGACCAGACCACGCAACGCAGAGGAGGCCCGATGACTTTTCCCACGGCTGTCATCCGCAGGCTCGCGCCGAGCGAGGACTTCTTCGCTGAGACACAGACATTCACATCGGTGACGCTCACGCTCGCGGGACCTGTCGACGCGGACGCGATGTCGATGGCGTTCGACTGTCTGCTGGAGACATATCCGGTGTATGCCGGCCACCTCGAGCAGGCCGCCGACGGGCGCTTCCAGATCGTCGGCGACGATCTGCTCCACCCAGGAATGTGGCTGGCCGGAGACGATGACGTGGACGCGCAGATGCCGCTCGACCAGGGTGCTTCGCTGATCAATCTGGTTCTGCGCCTCTTCGAGGGCGGCGGTGAACTCACCCTGTACGTGCACCACAGCCTGGCCGACGGCAATCACATCGCCGGACTGCTTTTCGACCTGTTCACCCGCTATACGTCGATGGTGACCACGGGGGATCCCGGGCCTGTCAGTCCACAGCCGGCGCCGGAACCCATCGAGGCGATCCTCGAGCAGCGTGGCGTGGTGAAGCTGTCGAGGTCAGGGCTCGATCGGTTCATCCCGGCCATGTTCGCCCACGAGCTACCGCCCCGGCGGTCGACCAACACCACCAAATTCTCGCGGCCAGTAGCGGTGCCGACTGCCCGAGGCCGCCTGACGAAAGCCGAAACGGCTGCATTGATCAAATACGGCCGCAGGCACCGGTTGTTCGTCAACAATCTGGTTTCGGCAGCAATCCTCTTGGCGGAGTGGCGGGTTCGGGAGACTCCGCACGTTCCCGTACCGTACGTCTACAACGTCAACCTGCGCCCGTTGCTCGAGCCTCCGGTCTCGCCGACGGCATGTACCTTGGCGCTGGGCGTCGCCACGTACCTGGCGCAGATCACGCCCGCCACCACACTCGTCGAGCTCGCCGCCGAGATCGCGTCGACGCTGCAGGCCGATCTCGGTGACGGCGTGGTGCAGCAGTCGTTGCTTCACTTCAACCTGCAGTACGAGGGCACTCTGCCCGGACTGGCAGATGTGGTGTTGTCCACCAACATCGGTAACGTCGCTGCGATGCCGACGCCGCCAGGGTTGGCGGTAATCGGCTTTTCGTCGCAGTTCCATCGAGCCTCGTCGGCTGTCATCGACGTCTACGGGTTCGGTGTTGTGGCCGGTGAACTGGTCCTCGAGCACCACGTCGACGCCGCGGCGCCGGAACGATCGCTGGATCTGATTCTCACCATGCTGCGTGCCGCGTCCGTCGAAGCGTCCGCGCTGTCCTGACCGTCGATCTCCGAGTACCTCACCGAAGGGTTGGTTCGAATGGCTACCAAGATGCACGTCGACTTGAGCGGACCGCCGCAGACCATGCTCGACATGGTCTACGCGAAAGCGCTGGACGCAGATTCCGCACGTCCCGTGCTGGGGGATCGCTTCGCGAAACAGCTGATGACCCAGCTGGATTACGACTGGAGCAAGAGCCCCGTTCCCCGGCAACGCCGCCGTCAGGTGACCTCGATCGCCGTGCGTGCCGCCCAGTTCGACATCTGGGTGCAGCAGTTTCTCGCGGTGACCGAACGGCCCGTCGTCCTCCACGTGGGGTGCGGCCTGGACAGCCGGGCGTTCCGGGTCGATCCGGGGCCCGACGTCGAGTGGTACGACATCGACTTTCCGGATGTCATCGCACTGCGCGAACGCCTGTATCCGGCACGCCAGAATTACCATCTGGTGTCGTCGTCGGCCACCGACCCCAACTGGCTCAACAGCATTCCCAAGGATCGTCCGGCCTTGTTGATCGCCGAAGGCGTCAGCATGTATCTCACTGAACGTGATGGCATCGACCTGCTGCGCCGCGTGGTCAGTCGATTCCCGTCCGGGGAACTGCAACTCGACTTCTGGAGCCGATTCGGTAGGCGCGCCCAGGCGAAGAACAACAAAGTCGTGCGCTGGTCGGGTTCGGATCTGGGCTGGGCGGTGAATTCTCCGGACGAGATCATCGGCCAGATTCCGCGGGTCCGGTCATTGCGTGCGATCTCGGTGTTCGAGGCGGGCACCGTCGCGCTACTGCCGAAAGGCTACCGGCGTTTCGCCGCTGCGGCAGCCCGCACTCCGGGGTTGCGCGACATCGTGCAGTTCCACCGGTACGCGTTCTGACCAGCGGTCAGCTGAAGTGGTAATCGCCCAGCGGAAATCTCATCGACTCGCGAATCGCGTTGCGTCGCGACGTCGGCCGGGTGATCGTGGCGTTACCACGGAAGTAGTAGGACCGTGACGTCGCGCAGTTGCCGCGGAAGAACACCATGTCGCCGAGGTGACGAGAAATGCGCCGGTAGAACGCCGCGCTGGCGTCCGCGGTGACCTCGAACGTGTCAGCATCGCGACGGAGTAGCTCACCGAACAGCCGGGACATGTGTCGCATCTGGTACTCGGTCATGGTGAAGAACGATGCGCCGGTGAAGGCGTACGGGCTGGCCATGTTCAGGAAGTTGGGGAAGCCGGGAACCGAAAGCCCCTCGTAGGTCTCAAAATTGTTTTCCCGCCACCATTTCCCCAGATTCGCACCGGCCCGGCCGATCACCTCGATCGCCGGGAAGTTGGCGTCCCACAGATCGAATCCGGTGGCCAGTACCAGGGTGTCGGTGACGGTCTTGTGTCCCGCGCCGTTGATGATTCCGTCCGGCTCGATCTGGGCGATGCCGGTGGTCTCCAGATGAACGTGGGGCAATGCGAAGGTCCGATAGTAGTGATTGGAGAAGGTGGTGCGCTTGCACCCGAAATCGTAGTCGGGAGTCAGTTTTCGCCGCGTCGCCCGGTCCCGCACGGATGCGAACATGTGCAGCTTGGATACCTGGGCGGCACTTCGATTCAGCGGTTTGGACCAGTTGTAATGCACCACCGCTGTGAAGATGCCGGCTTCGGCGATGGCATCGGTGATGACTCTGAGCAGCCGTTGCGACAGGGGGAACCGGGCGAACAGTCGCTGCACTGCCGCCGGGATCGCGAAGTCGACGCGCGGCACCACCCAGATCGGTGTGCGTTGGTAGACAGTCAGTTCCGCTGCTCGCTCGGCCAGTTCGGGAATCAACTGCACAGCGGTCACGCCCGTTCCGATGATCGCGACATGTCGACCGTCGAGCGAATAGCCGCCATCCCACTTGGCGCTGTGCATGATCCGCCCCTCGAAGCCCGTGATCCCTGGAATATCCGGGATTCGCGGCTGTGACAGGTAGCCGGTGGCGGTGATCAGGAACTGTGCGGTCAGCGTGTCGCCACCGGAGAGAGTCACCTGCCAGCGCTGCGAATCCTCGTCCCACCGGGCACTTTCGACGGTCGTGCCGAAGCGCATGTAGCGGCGCAGATCGTACTTCTCGGCGACGTGGTCGGCGTATCTCTTCAACTCCTCGCCGGGGGCGTGCAACCTCGACCAGTACGGATTGGGTTCGAACCAGTAGGAATACGTCGTGGTGGGGATGTCGACGGTCAGCCGGGGATAGTGGTTGACATGCCATGTTCCACCCAGGTCATCCTCGCGGTCGAGGATGGCCAGGTTGTCGAATCCGAGGCGATTGAGCTGGATCGCTGCACCCATACCGGCGAAGCCGGCGCCCACGATGACGGCGTCGAATCCTTCTGCGGTCACACACATACGGTACCCGTAGCGCGTCGGCATTATGAGGCGAAATAAGACCGAGATCTGCGTGGGGGACCACGAAAGTCGCACGTAGTTGCGAGTACAAACAATTCCTCGGCCAATCACGGTATTTCGGCATCACCCAACGAAATTCACAGAATAAATTTGCCGGACACAGCACATTTTCCGGTGCACCTGGTGGATGATGCATGGGTATCGCTAGTCGGGGCGAGTCAAACTGCACACCACAACCAAGCGGGTTCATCATGCGCGTCTTCATTCGGTCAGTCCTGGTGGCACTGTTGGTCCTCGGAGCCGCGGTCCTGTTGGCCCTCACCGCAACGATGACCTCGGTGTTCACCCTCACCGCGGCATCGAATTACATCATCAGGGGGACTCAGTACGCCCAGCCGTTCTGCAGGCCCTACTGCGGCACACTCGACACGCCGCAACAAAATATCGACCTGGCGACGCCGTACATCACTGCCACGAAAGTCGATCCACCAGGCGGCCTACCGAATGTGTTCGTCAACTACCCCGCCAGTTTCTGGCCGGTGTCGGTCGGTTATTTCCATGCCACGACTTACGACGACGCGGTCGCGGCAGGCGTCGCGGCACTGCCTCCGCCTGGGCCCACCGGCGACCCTTCTCAAACTCCAATCGAATCCGGAAGCGTGATCTTCGGTTACTCACAAGGCGCGAATGTCGCGACGCAGTACAAACGCAGCTTCAATCAGTACTGGGCCAGCCACCCGGGAACGCCGCCTGCGGTCAGTTTCGTCCTCATCGGCAACGGCAACCGCCCGAACGGTGGCGCGCTGGAGCGCTTCCGCGGGCTGTACATCCCAGGATTGGACTTCACCTTCAGCGGTGCCACGCCCACGACGACCGCCGGCGCCGCACCGGGCCAGATCACCACTTACGACATCGCGCAACAGTACGACGGCTTCGCCGACTTCCCGACCAACCCGCTCAATCCGTTCGCCATGGCGAACGCCGCAGCCGGCCTCGTCCTGGTACACCCCAACTACCAGAACGTCGACCCGAACAGCGCCGTCTACCAAGGGACCCAGGGCGATACGGCCTATTACCTGATACCGACGTACCCGGTGCCGCTGCTCATGCCGATCGCGAACATTCCCGGTGCGGGGCCGATCATCGCCGACACATTGGACCCGGTGATGCGGGTGCTCATCGAATCCGGCTATAACCGCACCATAAATCCAGGGCAGCCGACGCCCGCGAACATCTTCTACTTCCCGAATCCCGTGAAATTCGCCGCGGCGCTAGCCGTCGCCATCCCGACGGGCCTGTTCATCGGATTGGAAGATCTCGCGGGGGAGCGCACGCCGGGAACTCCCCCGGCGTACGTGCAGGGGCAGGGCGCTTACGGCATCTTCGGTCCACCGGTGACGCTGCCGAACCAGCCTCCGCCACCCGTTCCACTTGCACAGGTCATGTCGGCAGCTGCTCTGCCGAGTGGACAGCAGCCGACAGGCACTTCGAATACCGCGGCGCCACAGCAGGTATCCGATACGCAGACACCGCCGCAGTCGAGCGATACGAGCACGCCTGAGGTCAGCACCGCATCAACCGAGTCCACCACACAAGCGACGTCCACCAGTCTCCCCGAGGTGCCCAAACCGACACTGACGACGTTGCTGTCACCGCTGACCAAACCGAGGATGAACGTGGTGCGTGGCGCGACAACCGCGACGGCGGCTTCGACCGGCACGAAAAACCCCGCATCATCGCTGAATGGGATTGTCAAGAAATCGATCACGGCGATCGAGAAGGCGCTTGGCGCAACGCCGTCCGCCGCGACGACTCACACGAGTACCACAACCAGCAGCTCCGCCGGGGCTACAGGAGGGGCATCCAGCTAATTCAGCACGAGCATGCGCCCGGTGCGCGATGAGTGTTCTCATGCAGCCCCGGCACGGTTCGAAGCGCAACTCGTAACCGGTACCGAGCGGGTGGTCACCAGCTCGGCATGACCGGTGTGTTCATTCATATGACGTTGGCATAGTGAGCATTTGGCTGCGTCAGCTGTATGCCACGACCTCGGCGAGATCTTTGGGTGCCGGCCAGGAATTCCCAGCGAAAACTACAGCTATTTCACAGCAAGCGCGTTACGCTCCTATCACCGGATCCCACCGGCCAGCTAATTCCAAGACGTCGGGGCGGAGGAACGCGTGGGAAATCATCGACAGCTCAGCATGAGCACAAAGACTGTGTCGTACGTGACAGCAGGTGTCGCGTTGGAATTGGCAGGCCTGGTCGGATTCGTCAATGTCGTCGACGCCAACGCGCCGATGGTGCGTCTCCTCGCGGCGACGAGCATCTTCATCGACGGCACCAAGGACATCATTCCAACCGGCAACTCCCAAGCGCCGGACCGGATGCGGGGCACCCTGAGCGGTGTTCTCGATCAGGGCTACGACTATGTTTCCACGCCCGGGGCGGGCGGCAACTACTATGTGCAGTATCCGCGCTCGTTCGGAATCCTCACCGGGCTTACCGATCCCACCTACGATGCATCCCGGACCATCGCGACTCAGAACACCATCACCGCCATCAAAGATGCACGCGCGCAGAATCCGAACGACCCCATCTACGTCGTGGGATATTCGCAAGGTGCCAACGCGGAGTCCGAGGCGATTCGTCAGCTCGAGGCCGAGGGATACGACACCTCGAACATCACCTTCGTGTTGGTCGGCAACGGTGCACGCAACAACGGCGGCCTGTGGGCGCGGTTGCCTGCCGGCGTGTATGTACCGCTGATCGGATTGAGCTTCGGCGCGTCGATGAATCCGGACCCCAACGGTCCGCAGGTGATTCAGATCAGCAAGCAGTACGACGGTGCCTCGGATGTGCCGCAGTACGTACTCAATCCGATCGCGTGGGCCAACGCCGCTCTGGGCTTTGTCTACGTCCACAACGGCTACTACCAGGATGTGGACTTCGACCTCAATCACGACGGCACCATCAGCTCGGCTGATGTGGCACTGGCACAACAAGATCCGGCGCACTACATCGTGACGACCAACGGCAACATCTCCGACGTGGTGATCCGCAATCCGGAGGGACAGTTGCCGTTGACCAGACCGCTGCTGGATCTCGGGGTGCCTCCCGAGATCGTCAAGGCACTGGACCCACTGCTGCGGGCCATCATCGAGACGGGCTACAACCGGCCGCCCAACGGTGGCGTGTATCCGGCAGACCCGCAACATCTCGAGTTGCTGCCCCCGGTGACCCGCTGGGAGGCCGATGCCGACTCCGTCGCCGCGGGGTTGAAAGAGACCATCCATCGTCTCGAAGCGCTGAACACGGTGCACATCAACCCGATCAGCCCGCTGGCCGCCGATTCGGCGGTGCCGCAGGCGCCGGTTGCCCAGCAGCTGACGGCGGCGAAGCATGAGCAGCCCACCATAGACCAGGAGTCGCCGCAGGGCGGTGCGCAGCCGACGGCCGTGAAGACACTCGACGAACCGGCCGCCGGAGAGGAGTCGGCCGGCTCCCTTGACCAGGCCGGTACCTCCGAAGCCGGGCAGGCTGTCTCGGGCGCACATGATCCGGTGTCGACCCCGACAACACCGGATGCGCCGGCAATCCCGAAGAAGCCTCAGACCAACGTCGTGCGCGGTCCGATCGGCGGATCGCCTGCGCTGTCGGGCCTGAAGACCGTGACCGCCAAGATCAACGGCGCGGTGACCGATGCCGTGGCCAAGGTCAAAGATGCGCTGACTCCCAAGAACACCGGCAACAAGGTCAGCCCGTCGACGGCAGGCACTGACGGCACCGGTGCGGGCACGAATACCGGTACCACACAATCCGATACCGGCGGCGGTACGTCTGGAAACGACTCTGGTGCTACCGACAATTCAGGAGGAAGCTAGTACCAACGGTGGCGACGCTTCGACAGGGGACCGGATGAGTATCGCGGTGGTGGTGGCCTCGATCGTGCTGGCGGTTTATCTCGGTGTCGCCGCGATTCTGAACCTCTTCTATCTGGAGGAAGCGCGCAAGAACGGCCAGCGGCTCGGGCTGTCACGCGGGCTCAGCCAGTTCATCGGCGCGTGCCAGCTGGCGGGGGCGATCGGGCTGATCGGCGGATTGTTCTGGCGGCCGTTGGGCATTGCCGCCGCGGTCGGGTTCCTGCTGATGATGATCGGCGCGGTGATCGCACACCGGCGCATACGTGATTCCGTACTGGCGACGCTGCCCGCGGTCGTGGTCTTCTGTGTCACCGCATTCGTCTTCGGTGGGCAGCTCGCCCTCGCGGGGGTATGACGTCGATTATCAGGGGCGCTCGGCGATTTCGGCGATGCGCCCGGTCGATGACACGAATGCGGTGGCCAGGCGCGGTCCGATGAACATGGCGGCCACGCCTGCCAGTGGGCCTGCCATGATCACTCGTTCGGTCAAGATCGTCCCATCGGGGACAGGGTCGATCTGATGTTCAAAGCGCATCGTCAGCCCGGGAAACGAGGATGTGCCGGTCCAGAGTCTCGGTGATTCCACCTGGGTCACCGTGGAGGCAGTTGCCGGCCCGCCCTTGCCTTTCACGGTTATCCGCGCGCCAAGGCCGAATTCGCGGTCTATCGAGGCCGATTCGATGATGCCGCCGGGCCATCGCGGCGGGTCGGTCCACACGTCCCACACCTGCGATGCGGATGCCGAACTTCTTGTTGATCCTTCAAAGGACCGGCGCGCTTTTGCCATGTGCTGATGATCGCACTGCCGCAAGAGCTTTGGCCCGAATCCGCTGAGGTTGAGTCCACCGATCATCGGCATTACGGTGTCGGTATGGCGCGGTCCTTCGACGTCTCGGTGCAATCTGCCGCAGGCGTCGCGGAAATCATCACGGCATTCGGTGACCGAGACTATTGGCACGCACGACTTGCCGCCTATGCGGGAGCTGGGGCCACACTAGATCGCCTCGAGGTCGACGCGGCAGGTTCGGTAATGGTGACCGTCACGCTGCGCCTGCTGCGCGACCGACTGCCGGCGCTGGTGACTCAGATATACCGCGGAGATCTGACGATGGTGCGCAACGAGGCGTGGCGACCCGACGGCACCGATGTGGTGCGGGGCGATATCCGCGTGGCGGTGCCGGGTGCACCGGTCTCGGCGCACGGAACGGCGACCCTCACACCGCAGACCGACGGTTCGCGACTCGACTGCCGCACCACGGTTCGGGTCGCGGTTCCGTACGTCGGCGGCAAGCTGGAAGACTATCTGGGGCGTCAGTTCTGCGATGGGCTCCCTGCGATACAAGACTTCACATCGGAGTGGATCGCCGAAAAGCGTTGACAGTTCCTGGTCAGCGCGTGACGACCGGCAATTCGACGCGTGATGGATGCGCACTGTCGCGGTGGACGCAGATGGCTGGTGCGCCGCCGGGCAGGATCGCAAAGTGATCGGCATCGGCACCGGAGATGGCGATCCGGATACGGTGCCCGGCCTCGAACACATACGACGTTGGCAAGAGATCGAAGCTGAGTTCGGCGATCTCACCGCGGACAAGTGGTTGTGCGTCGGCGCGCCGGAAGGTCCGGTACGGGACAGTCGGTTGGTAGGGCGCCGCGTCGGTACTCAGATGTCGATGCAGCGCACGCAGTTCGCCCTCGGTGACGTAGGAGACGGAGCCTCGTGAGTCCACATCCTCGAGATAGACGAAGAACGTGCCGTCGGCTGCGGTCGAGGAGACGAACAGCGTGACCAGTGGATGCCCCGTCACCTCGAGCGGCTCGGTCAGCATGCCAGAGGTGTAGGTCAGCAACTTTGCATCCGCGGCACTGCGTTCGGGATAACGCACCGCTTCGCCGATCGCCACCTGGGTGCGCCAACGCGAGCGCTCGCCGGTACCCGCAGTCAGATCGACCTGGTAGTCGTCAGCGGCTTGCGGTTCGGCATGCCCGTCGGATTCGGGGGCGTCGACGGTGAGCCGTCGGTCGGCCGCGATGTAGTACGTGAGGACGTCGGCCGGGGGCGGCCAGGAGGTTGCTGATTTCCAGCGGCCTTCACCCATCGTGAAGTAGTGCACGACGGGCTCCGACGCGATGCCGTTATCGCGTCCTCTCAGGTGGTGGTCGAAGAACCGCAGCAGTTCCCCTTCGTGATCGAACGCCGAAAGCGTCGGTGGACGAACAGGTTCGATCTGCCAGCGGCCGCCATGGTTCCACGGGCCGAGGACCAGCCTGCTGCCCGCGGTGGCCACCGACAAGAAGCGCTTGATCGCCGAATGAGCGTAGGCACCGTCGAACCAGCCTCCGCTGCCGTATACGGCGGCGCCCGAGCCTTCGATGTCCCGACGGTAATTGTGCGGGCTGAACCGGTTGATGCTGCCGCACGGATCGATGGGGTTACCGATCGGAGCAAGGCCTTCTGCGCTGCCGTGCCGGTAGGGATCCGACGGTGCCACATCGTCACGGAACGTCAATGACAGCGCCTGAGGGTGGATTTCGTAGTTGTCGAGATGCGCGGCGACGGCCCCGGCGCGGAGCCGACGGTGCCGGTCACCGTCGACCGGTATCGCGCCGGTCACCAGGAGTTTGACCCACCACCCGGCGACCTCATGTGGTGCATTGCGGTCGAGCGCGGCGTTGTAGCGTCCCCACGTCTGGGTGAACCAGGTCCCGTGGATGCCGCCGGGGAACGCGATGTCGGTGTAGGCGTCGTACACGGAGAATCGGGGCGCTACCGCGCGCACCGCGGGGTGCTGGTTGACCAACAGCAGCTCCGCCGCAGCGCCGCTGTAGGAGGTACCCAGCGCACCGACGCGACCGTCGGACCAGGGCTGGCGGACAATCCAGTCGACAACCTCTGCCCCGTCGCGGATCTCATCAGGCGACCATTCGCAGACGCGGTGCCCGTACGACGCGCCGGACCCGCGCACGTCGACGTCGACCCAGGCATAACCGGCGGCGACAAAGCGACGACGACACACAGCGGTGGAGCGGATGTGGTCAAACGGCTTGCCGCCCCGCAGCATTCGTAACGGCCATCGCAGTTCCATCGCCCGGTAGTAGCGGGTCTGATGCACGATGGTCGGCAGCGGCGTCCCCGTTGGTGCAACAGGGAGATGCACTGTGACGGCGAGCTGGACACCGTCACGCATCGCCAAATAACAAGAGGACGAAGCCATTTTCCGGGGCGCCGGTCGTGGGCAACCGGCATCCGGCCAGATGGCATCCGACCCGTCGCCCACTGCGCCACCTCCTGGTAGTCGCGAAGTTGATGGTGTGCTGCGACCGCGTCGACGGCGTTGGGGTCAGCATAGAGAGGGCACCTGCGCGGCGAGGCCCGAATCGTGGGGTCCAACCCTGCGATTGCCCGATACCGGTCCACTGCGCCCGGTAGGGTCCGAAGTATCTGTCGGCAGTGGAAAACCAACGCGGAGGTCCCGTTTCGATGCGAGATTTTTCGGGCGCGGTCGCGCTGGTAACCGGTGGGGGCGGCGGGATCGGAGCCGCTGAGGTCAGACTTCTCACTGAGCGAGGCGCCACGGTGTGCGCCGTCGACATCGATGAGGACGCGGCACTCGGCAGCGGCGCCGCGCTGGCCATCGGAGCCGATGTTGCCGACCGCGAAGCGATGGCCGCAGCGGTCGACCGCGTCGTGAAACAGTTCGGACGGCTCGATCTCGTCTTCTGCATCGCGGGCATCACCCACCGGCCTGCCACCCTGCGGGTGCTGGAGCCGGGTACGGCGCAGCGGGTCATCGACGTCAACCTGGTCGGAACACTGAACACCCTCGAACCCGCCATCGATCCGCTCATCGCGTCGCGCGGTCACGCGGTTCTGGTGTCCTCGATGGGTTGGCCGCCCAACAGCGAATTCGGGACGTTGCTGCCGACGCTGGGCGGTGTCGCCTACTCCACCAGCAAGGTGGCGGTGGAGATGCTCGGCCGCGGGCTGCGTATCGAGCTCTCGCCGTACGGGGTCGGAGTCACCATCGCCTACTTCGGTCCGGTCGACACCGCGATGGTGAGGCTCACGAATGTGCCGCCGACGCGCTCCAGTGAGCGGCTGCGCATCAGCCCCGAGGAAGCGGCCGCGGGGGTGCTCCGGGCCGTCGAGCGGGAAAAGGTGCGCGTGATCATCCCCGGCCGGTGGAATTTCCTCAACGTCGTGCGGCCGCTGGGTGTGCATCTCGACAATCTGTTGCTTCGCAGCCGCAAGCAGCGCGATTTCATCCGGACTTATGACTCCGTGTGATGTCCGTTTTGGCGTAGTTTGCGAGCGAAGGTGTTGACCGGCATTTGGCTATGTTTTAGCGTTTGCCCATGGGTCATGCGGGCGGACGTGGGCAGCGCCGCCGCAAACCGGGAAGGCCGGTCGGGGCGGACGCCGCGCAGACCAGAGCCCGCATCGTGCGCGCAGGCCGCGAGATCATCACCGAGCACGGGTACGGAGCGGCCACATTCCAGGCGATCGCCCGAAGGACCGGACTGAGCCGGCCCACCCTGAACTACTACTTCGCCGACTGGGAAGACCTGTACGGGGAGTTGGTTCACGAGGCGCACTCGGTGCTCGTCGACTGCATCGAACAGACCAAACAGCATGAGCTGCCGGTCAATCGTTTGCGCGCCTTCGTGACGGCGGTGCTCGAGGTCGGGCACCGTGACAGCTCCTTCGTGGCGTTTCTGGTCAGCGTGCGCCTGGAGGCCGAACGCAACCCGGCGCTGCCGACGGCCACCGTGACGGCGACCCGCGGCTTCCTGTTCAGTGTGGTCGGCGACGCGGTCGCCAGGCGTGACCTGCCCGCCGACACCGACGCCGCGGCCATCGTCGAACTGCTCCACGCGATCCTGTGCGGGGTGGGCGTATGGGTTGGCGTGGACGCGCCGTGCGACTACCTGTCGGTTGCCAGGCAACTCGATGCTGTGCTCGACAGTGGGTTGCTGGGCGGGAATTCGCAAGCCTGCTGAGCAGCGCCCTCCAGACACGCTCGGCGACACGCCCGGATGTGTCGGTGGTCCGCAATAGACTGGCCACCCTATGAGCGGTTCATCTTCGGGGTCCTTCGTACACCTGCACAATCACACCGAGTACTCGATGCTGGACGGTGCCGCGAAGATCACACCGATGCTGGCCGAGGCCCAGCGGCTGGGCATGCCGGCCATCGGCATGACCGACCACGGCAACATGTTCGGTGCCAGCGAGTTCTACAACTCGGCGACCAAGGCGGGCATCAAGCCGATCATCGGGATCGAGGCGTACATCGCTCCCGGTTCGCGATTCGACACCAAGCGGGTCCAATGGGGCGACCCGAGCCAGAAGGGCGACGACGTCTCGGGCAGTGGCGCCTACACCCACATGACGATGGTCGCGGAAAACGCGACGGGTCTGCGCAACCTGTTCAAGCTGTCGTCGCTGGCCTCGTTCGAAGGTCAGCTCGGCAAGTGGTCCCGCATGGACGCCGAGATCATCGCCGAACACGCGCAGGGCATCATCGCGACCACCGGCTGCCCTTCGGGCGAGGTGCAGACGCGGCTGCGGCTCGGTCAGCGCGACGAGGCCTTGGCGGCGGCCGCCAAATGGCGGGACATTTTCGGCAAGGAGAACTTCTTCCTCGAGTTGATGGACCACGGCCTCGACATCGAGCGCCGGGTCCGCGAGGGCTTGCTGGAGATCGGGCAGAAGCTCGGTATCCCGCCGCTGGCCACCAATGACTGCCACTACGTGACGCGCGAGGCCTCGCAGAACCACGAAGCGCTGCTGTGTATCCAGACGGGCAAGACGCTCTCCGACCCGAACCGGTTCAAGTTCGACGGCGACGGTTACTACCTCAAGTCGGCCGAGGAGATGCGCGCCCTGTGGGATTCCCAGGTGCCGGGCGCATGCGATTCCACGGTGCTCATCGGTGAGCGCGTGCAGTCCTACGCCGACGTGTGGACGCCGACCGACCGGATGCCGGTGTTCCCGGTACCCGACGGTCATGACCAGGCGTCTTGGCTGACGCACGAGGTGCAGGCCGGGCTGGAACGTCGCTTCGCCCATGCGGGCGGGGCCGTCCCGTCCGAGTACACCGACCGCGCCACCTACGAGATCAAGGTCATCTGCGACAAGGGCTTTCCGTCGTACTTCCTGATCGTGGCCGACCTGATCAACTACGCCCGCTCGGTCGGCATCCGGGTGGGGCCGGGTCGTGGATCGGCTGCCGGATCGCTGGTGGCCTACGCGCTGGGCATCACCAACATCGACCCGATCCCGCACGGGCTGCTGTTCGAGCGGTTCCTCAACCCGGAACGTCCGTCGGCGCCCGATATCGACATCGACTTCGACGACCGTCGCCGCGGCGAGATGCTGCGGTATGCGGCCAACAAGTGGGGCAGCGACCGGGTCGCGCAGGTGATCACCTTCGGCACCATCAAGACCAAAGCGGCACTGAAGGATTCGGCTCGCGTTCACTACGGCCAGCCGGGTTTCGCGATCGCCGACCGGATCACCAAGGCACTGCCGCCGCCCATCATGGCCAAGGACATCCCGGTGTCGGGCATCACCGACCCCAGCCATGAGCGGTACAAGGAGGCCGCCGAGGTCCGCGCGCTGATCGACACCGATCCGGATGTGCGGACCATCTTCGAGACGGCGCGCGGTCTGGAGGGCCTGGTCCGCAACGCCGGTGTGCACGCGTGCGCGGTGATCATGAGCTCCGAGCCGCTCATCGACGCCATCCCGCTGTGGAAGCGGCCGCAGGACGGCGCGGTCATCACCGGTTGGGACTACCCGTCGTGTGAGGCCATCGGTCTGCTGAAGATGGACTTCCTGGGCCTGCGGAACCTGACGATCATCGGTGACTGCATCGAGAACATCAAGGCCAACCGCGGCATCGACCTCGACCTGGAAACGCTGCCGTTCGACGACCCGGCGGCCTACGAACTTCTCGGCCGGGGCGACACGCTGGGGGTGTTCCAGCTCGACGGCAGCGCGATGCGCGACCTGCTGCGCCGCATGCAACCCACGGGGTTCAACGACATCGTGGCGGTGCTGGCGCTGTACCGCCCGGGTCCGATGGGCATGAATGCCCACAACGACTACGCCGACCGCAAGAACGGGCGGCAAGCCATCAAGCCCATCCATCCGGAGCTGGAAGAGCCGCTCAAGGACATCCTCGCCGAGACCTACGGCCTGATCGTCTACCAAGAGCAGATCATGTTCATCGCGCAGAAGGTCGCTTCCTACTCGATGGGTAAGGCCGATGCGCTGCGTAAGGCCATGGGCAAGAAGAAGCTCGAAGTCCTCGAGGCCGAATACAAGGGCTTCAAAGAGGGCATGACCGCCAACGGGTTCTCCGAGGCCGCGGTGAAAGCCTTGTGGGACACCATTCTTCCGTTCGCCGGGTACGCATTCAACAAGTCACACGCGGCCGGCTACGGTCTGGTGTCGTATTGGACGGCCTACCTGAAGGCGAACTACCCGGCCGAATACATGGCGGGCCTGCTCACCTCCGTCGGCGACGACAAGGACAAGGCCGCGGTGTACCTCGCCGACTGCCGCAGGCTCGGTATCACCGTGTTGCCGCCCGACGTCAACGAGTCGGTGCAGAACTTCGCCTCGGTGGGCGCCGACATCCGGTTCGGCCTGGGTGCCGTGCGCAACGTCGGCGCGAATGTGGTTGCGTCACTGGTCAGTACCCGCTCCGAGAAGGGTAAGTACACCGACTTCTCCGACTACCTCAACAAGATCGATATCGCGGCCTGCAACAAGAAGGTCACCGAATCGCTGATCAAGGCCGGTGCCTTCGACTCACTCGGCCACCCACGCAAAGGGCTGTTCCTGGTGCACACCGACGCCGTCGATTCGGTGCTCGGTACCAAGAAGGCCGAGGCGATGGGCCAGTTCGACCTGTTCGGCGGGGGAGATGCCGCCGACGCCGGAGACGCCGCGTTCACCATCAAAGTTCCCGATGACGAGTGGGAGGACAAGCACAAGCTTGCCCTGGAACGGGAGATGCTCGGCCTGTACGTATCGGGCCATCCGCTCAACGGCGTCGCGCACCTGCTGGCCAATCAGGTCGACACCCAGATCCCTGCGATCCTCGACGGTGACGTCGCCAACGACGCCCAAGTGGTGGTCGGCGGCATCCTGGCCTCGGTCAACCGCCGGGTCAACAAGAACGGACTGCCCTGGGCGTCAGCGCAATTGGAAGACCTCACCGGTGGTATCGAGGTGCTGTTCTTCCCCCAGACCTATTCGCTGTTCGGCGGTGAGATCGCCGACGACGTGGTGGTGTTGGTCAAGGCCAAGGTGGCCGCGCGCGACGACCGCATCTCACTGATCGCCCACGAGCTCGTGGTGCCGGACTTCACCAGCGCCCAGGCCAACCGGCCTCTTGCGGTGAGTCTGCCGACCCGGCAGTGCACCATCGACAAGGTCAGCGCACTCAAGCAGGTGCTGGCGAATCATCCGGGTACCGCGCAGGTCCATCTGCGGCTGATCAGCGGTGAGCGCATCACCACACTGGAGCTGGATCAGTCGCTGCGGGTGACGCCATCGTCGGCGCTGATGGGCGACCTCAAGGCACTGCTGGGGCCGGGCTGCCTGGGCTAGCTTGCCCGGCCGGTGATGTCGATGCGGACGATCGCGCTGTCCGGCCAGACGTCGCGGTTGCGCGCCCGCCGCAGCTTTTCGCGCAGAGGCAGGCCGCGGTGCGCATTCGTGACGCCGGGGATCTTCAGCAGCGGCACGATGTTCCACTGCCATCCGTACCGCCGATGCAGGAGCCGGTTGGCCCGCTGCGCATCGCCACCTGACAACACGGTCGCCCGGCCGACGAACGTGGTGGGGTCGGTGATGCGTCCGCGGTAGTCACAGGCGACGAGTTCGACGGTGGGATTTGCGGTCAGCCGCTTGGTCTTCGGGCCGATCTTGGTGCGGAACACGATGGCGTCGTCCTCCTGGGCGAACCAGATCGGGGTGTCGACAGGGCTGCCGTCGCGGCGGAACGTCCGAAGCATGGCGTAGCGCGATCGACTCAGGCTGGGTGTGATGACATCTGGCATGAGGCCAAGTCAACAACTTAGAGTTGACTCTAAGTCAAGCAGCTCAAGTGAGGAGCGGTGGATGACCACGCGACTGGCCATCGGCGACCTGTCACGACGTTGCGGTGTCGCCCAGACCACGTTGCGCTATTACGAGCAGATCGGCCTGATACCGCCGCCCGAACGCGTGGGTGGTCAACGCCGGTACCCGGAGTCGGTGCTGGTGCGCCTGGAAGTGATCCGCTTGTGCAAGGCGGCCGGCTTCACGCTCGACGAGATCGGCGTGCTGATCGGCGATGAGACGCCGGGCCGGCCGGTCGCGCAGGCCCTCGCCCACGCCAAGCTCGCCCGCATCGATGAACAGCTCGAATCGCTGTCCCGCGCGAGGGCGATCATCGAATGGGGCATGCGCTGCACATGTCCGTCGATCGATGCGTGTACGTGCGGCATCCATCGAGCGCTGCCGATCTAAGGCAACTCAGGCGTCGGCCGGCGGGGCGGCGTCAGAACCGGTACCGCAGGATTCGTCCCTTGCGCGCCGTCGCCTTGGTCTTGCCCATCAGTCGGGTGGCGATGCGCAGCCAGCCGGGGAAGAGGTCGACTTCGTCGGCGTGCGTGAGGCTCGCCTCCTCGACGAGGCTCAGCCGGGGATTCCAACTCTGCGGGTGGTGAGCGTCTTGGAACCCGAGGTAACCCCATTGGCTGCCAACGTCTTTGAACATCTTCTGGGGATAGAGTTTGAGTGCTGCGCGGCTCAACCAGCCGATGCCACCGTAGTCGTTGAAGGCGATCTCGCCAGTACCGAAGTGCTCGGTGATCCCGCGGAAGATCGCGGCGATCACCGGTTCGGTGAGGAATGCGAACAACCCGTCGGCCACGAGCATGGTGGGCCGGTCCGCCGGGATCGTCGCCGCCCAGTCCGCAGCCGCCAGCGACGCGGACACGATGTGCGAGCGCGGATCCGGCGGCAGGAGGCTTTCGCGCAGCGCGCTGACGCCCGGGAGGTCGACGTGGTACCAGTCGACGGTCTGCGGTGGTGCGACCCGGTACAGACCGCTGTCGAGACCTGCCCCGAGATCGACCACGACGGCGTCCGCATGCGTCGAGACGAAACTACGCACCCGGTCGTCGAGCATCTTGGCCCGCAGCGCCGTCTGGCAGACCACGCTGGTCTGAACACCCAGGCCGGTGAAGTCGTAGTCGATGTCGTCGACGATCGAATCGGCCAGCGCATCGCCGAGTATCGGGCGCGCTGCCCGGTTGTCCAACGCCCGGGCGTACAGCGTCAGCAAGGCCGTCTGTTCGACGGGGGTCAGATCGGTGATGACAGTGCGCATAGTGCGACGGTACACCCGCCGTCGCACTGAACGATCAGCCCAAAACGTTTACCGCCCTGGCGATTACGAGGCCGGCGGTCGACAGCGCCACCATGGCCTGAACGGCCATCGCCATTTTCGCCCATCGCGCCAGCGGCATGGTGTCGGTAGGGGAGAAGGCCATCACGTTGGTGATGCTCACGTAGAGATAGTCGACAAAGGTGGGGCGCCAATCCGGTTTGGCGACATTGGGATTGCCCATCTGGGGGAACATGAAATCGGGATACGGGTGCTTGCCGGTCTGCCGCGCGAACGGCCCGCCGCGGTCGAGCTCCCAGTACCAGATGCCGAACACGATGATGTTGGTGACGAAGATGGCTGCACCACTGCCCAACAGGATCGCCGCCTTGTTGCTGACCGCGCCTGAGAGGATCTTCACGTCGAGCAGGATCGCCGAGAGCGTGTTGTCGAGAGTGATCGCCGCCAGCAGCACGAAGGTGGCGTACCGGCCCAGAACAGTTGACCGGGTGAACCGAATCGGGTTGAGCCACACCAGGAGAACCAACAACAGTAATTCCGCGACGATGAGCGGCCACCGGGGCACCACGGTGTAACTGCGGGGGATGGCGACTTGTAGCGCCAGCGCCGCAACGAGTGCCACCAGGACGGGCAGACGGCTTTCCGGGTCACCGGGCCGCAGCCACGACGGCACGTGGTGGCCGGTTTCCGCGGCCAACCGCTCCGCGCGGGCGACGAATTTCTCCACCGGGGTGTGCGGCTCACGAGGAGTGTCCGCCTGACTGTTCATCGTGTCAGTGTGGCTGCCTACGCTGTGAAATATGCGCAGTCGTCATGTCAGTGTTTGGATCGATGCCGCGCCCGACGTGGTGTATGCGTTCGCCGCCGACCCACACGAGATGTCGCGCTGGGCGGCGGGCTTGGCCGCAGGGTCACTTCGGCCGTCGGCCGACGGCTGGGTCGCGGACTCCCCGATGGGGCAGGTGACCGTACAGTTCAGCCCGCCCAACACCTTCGGCGTGCTCGATCATGTGGTGCGCCTGCCGTCCGGCGAGGAGGTCTACAACCCCATGCGGGTGATGGCGGCCGCGCCAGGGGCAGCGCAGAGTGAGGTGGTGTTCACTGTGCGGCAGCGGCCCGGGGTCTCCGATGAGGAGTTCGACGCCGATGTCGCCGCAGTGACCGCCGACCTAGAGACCCTTCGCGCCCTGCTCGAACGGCAGTGACCGCGGGGCTTCAGCAGCGGGCTTCCAGCCGGTACTGAACATCGGTCGGTCTCGTCGGGTGGTCGTCATTGGCGCCGCTTGCCGTGCCGGTGATGGTGAAGGTCGACCCGTCGATGCTGGCCTCGGCGGTGCCCGCCCGCCCTTCTGCCCAACTGCCGGTGAAACCATCCACACTGCGCAGGCGTACCGCCTTGGCGGTGATGGCGGTTCCGGTCTCGACCATCGCCGTGAAGCCGGGTTCTTTCTGCAGTGAGTCGATGATCCATAACCAGGCTCGCTGCGTGCAGTCGATCGGGAAGGCGGTGGACGACTGCTGTCCGTTGATCGTGATGCGGGCGGTGTTCCCGCCTGCGGGAGGTCCGGACTGGGCCGAGCACGCACTTGCCACCAGAGCGGCGAGCACCACAGTGCGCGCTCCCGCCGACCGTATCCGCCGTTGGACGTGGCGCATAAGAATCGGTTTACCCCCTTGCCGGGCCGTTTAGCCGCGATTCCCCGAAGTTCTTGGAATGTTCGAAGAACCGGCTGTCAGCATCGAGCGCTATGAACTCACCGCGTTCGGGATTCCGCCGGGCCGCTGTGGCGTCCTGGGCGCTGGCCGGCCTCGGGGCAGCAGGGGTCGCCGGTGCCTCAGCCCTCGCATACGGCGATACGGCCAAGCCCGCCGAGCCCATTGCCGATATCGTCGACCAGGCCCAGTCGAGCCAAGGTGCGGACCCGGCACCTGCGGTTCCCCAGCCGCCGCCCGCCGCGCTGCCTCCGGCTCCGGCGTCCCCGCCGCCTGCGCCCACCCCGCCGCCGGACGCCAGCACCGAGACCACCGTTGTCCAGACGCCGGTGCGCACCTACACGCCGGAACCGACATACTCCCGTCCGATCACCCCGGCACAAGCGCCCGTCGCGACCCAGACCGCCGCGCCGACGACGGTTGCACCCCGCACAACCACGCGTCGCTCGCTCACTCCCGCGACCGTGGCGTCGCCCAACTTCTCGCCGCACGTCTCACGTTCACGCGGATCATGACGGGTAACCCGAATCCGACGAACCCGGCACCACCCGCGAGTATGGAGTGGCCGCAATGGAGTACGAGTATGCAGATCGTCGTTTCCGATCGCGACAGTCTCGCGGCTGTTCGTCGGGAAGTCGATGCAGAACTCGACGCCGTCGAAGCGGCCGCGTCGCGGTTCCGCTCCGACTCCGAAATCAATGTGTTGGCAAAATCAGCCGGGCAACCCACCGAAATCTCCGACGTGCTCGCCGACTTGCTCGATGCCGCGCTCACTTCCGCCCGACTCACCGACGGTGACGTCGATCCCACAGTAGGCGCGGCTTTGATCGAACTCGGCTACGACAGCGAATATGCCCGGCGCAGTGAGGTCACGCAGTTCGCCCACTGGGCCACCATCCCTGCGACTTGGTCCATGGTCACGTTGCACGGTCGCGTCGCCACGGTGCCCGCCGGAGTCGTACTCGATCTCGGCGCAACCGCCAAAGCAGTCGCCGCCGACAGGTGCGCCGCGCGCGCTCGCCGAGCAACGGCGGGCGGGGTGCTCGTCAACCTCGGTGGCGACATCGCGACCGCCGGGCCCGCACCCGAGGGCGGCTGGCAGGTGCTCGTTCAAGACGATGACGGAGACCCCGCCAGTTCCATCGGATTACCGACGGGTGCCGCGCTCGCCACGTCGAGCACCGTACGCAGGCAGTGGCGCCACGGCGGCCGGCTGGTGCACCACATCCTCAACCCCCGCACGGGGCGGCCGGCAGATCCGGTGTGGCGCACGGTCACCGTCGCGGCCCGAACGTGTTTCGCCGCGAATACAGTCAGTACCGCCGCGGTCATTCGCGGCCGCCGTGCACCGAAATGGATTGAGAGCCTTGGTATGACCGCACGGCTGGTGGACCGAGACATGACCGAATGCTTCGTCGGCGGGTGGCCGACCGGAGTGCGGGCGGTGACCCGGTGACCGATGAAGCCCTGTGGGCACTTGGACGCGGCACGGGCATCACCGCGCTGGCATTCCTGACCGTCTCGGTCGCGCTGGGAATCGGTACCCGTTCGGGGCGTTCGCTATTGGCCTTGCCCCGGTTCGCGGTCACCGACGTACACCGTTTCGCCGCATTGGCCGCAACGCTGCTTGTCGTCCTGCACCTGGCGCTGCTGCTTTTCGATCCGTACGCGCAATTGCGTTTCGTCGACTTCGCCGTGCCGTTTGTCGGTAAGTACCGGCCACTGTGGCAGGGATTGGGAACACTGGCATTCGACCTGCTGATTGTCGTCATCGCCACCAGTCTGCTGAGGCATCGTCTCGGGGTACGGGTGTTCCGCGCCATCCACTGGGTCACCTATGCGTTGTGGCCGGTTGCCCTGGCCCACGCGTTGGGCAACGGGACCGACGTCTATGACGTGTGGTTCCTGGTGTTCGTCGGCTGCTGTGTCGTGACGGTGGGTGCCGCCCTGGTGTGGCGGCTTCAGAGCAACTTCACCGAATACACCAAGGCACGAGAATCCGGGCGCGCATGATGACGATTCGACAGGACCGGTCAAAGTTGTCGCGCCTGCTGGTCGATGACGAACCCGGATTCGCGGCGCATCAGCGTCGGCTCGGCGCACTGCCGGAAATGGCGAAACCCCAATTGCTTTCGGTGCTCACGGATGCCGGTTTGCGTGGCCGTGGCGGTGCCGGTTTTCCCGCAGCCCGCAAGTTGGCGTCGGTGACGGGAGACAGGCCAGTCGTCGTGGCCAATGGCGCCGAGGGAGAGCCGCTCAGCCGCAAGGACGCAGTGCTTCTCACCCGCGCACCGCACCTGGTGCTCGACGGGCTCGAGCTTGCGGCCAAGGCGGTCAGTGCCGACAAGACCTACCTGTACCTGCCTGCACAAGCCGTGCAGGGCATGCGTCGCGCACTGGACGAGCGCAGTAGGGCGGGGATCTGTGGGCGTGGACCCACGATCGTCGAGGCACCCGACCGGTTTATCGCCGGCGAAGAATCCGCGTTGGTCAGACGCATCGAGGGTGGTCCGGCGTTACCGCGTGACCGCGTGATGCTGACCGTGGAATCAGGCGTGCGACGACGACCCACGTTGGTCAACAACGTTGAGACACTGGCCCATATCGCCTTGATCGCACGATTCGGACCGGCATGGTTCAGGTCTGTCGGAGACCGGGAGAATCCCGGAACCATGCTCGTGACGCTGTCCGGCGCCGTCAACGAGGGGGGTGTCGTCGAGGTCGCGACCAGCACCACGTTGGCCGATTTGATCGGGCGCCGCGGTGCGATCCACCGGTTGACGGTGCAAGCCGCACTCGTCGGCGGATATCACGGGACGTGGGTCCCCGCCTCTGCGTTCGACTCGGTGCCGGTGTCGGGCCTTGGCATCGTGCACGCGTTGGGTGCACGCGAATGCGGTCTGGCCCGAACCGCAAAGATCGCCGGCTATCTGGCGGAACAGAGTGCGGGCCAATGTGGCCCCTGCCGCATCGGCCTTCCGCGCCTGGTGCATCTGCTCGACAGGCTCGACCACGCTGACAATGCCGACGTCGGGGAGATCTACCGACTGCTCGACCTGGTCGACGGCCGAGGAGCCTGCCGGCACCCTGACGGAGCCGCACGAATGATCCGCAGCGCGCTCGAGATTTTCGCCCCCGGGCACAGGCGCGGTGCCAGGTGAAACCCCTAGCCAAGCCGCAGTCGCGGCTGCATATCGACTGGACGCGATGCGACGGCCGCGGATTGTGTACGGAACTACTGCCCGACGTTCTCGAGCGCGATGCATGGGGCTACCCGCTTGCGCTGTCGGGCTCACGAGAGCCGGTGATTCCCAACGATGCGGTCGGCGCCGCGCGGGCCGCCGTCGCGCGGTGCCCACGGTTGGCACTCTCGCTGACGACGCCGAGGCCGAACGCGGGAGGGCAGCGCTCAACCGGGGTACACCGCCGGAACCGATGAAGCCGGTGACCCGCGACGTCCACGGTGCGAGCGGTTCACAGCCGCCGGACGGCGTCGCGTGGGACCCTCGCTACGTGTCCTCACCTCAGCCGCAGCCGGCGCTTCTGCTGGTCGAGGACGACCGTGCGCTCAGTGCCATGCTCGCCGAGCTGTTCGTCCAGCAGGGATACCGGGTCGATACGGCTCTGGACGGTCAGCAAGGTCTGCACCGTGCACTCACCGGCGAGTACGACGCGATGATCGTCGACCGGGGACTGCCGGTGATGGACGGATCCGACCTGATTGCGGTCCTGCGGTCCCGAGGCGTTCCCACGCCGGCGTTGCTGCTCACTGCGCGCGGCTCTGTCGTCGATCGGGTCGACGGTCTGGACGCCGGTGCGCAGGATTACCTCGTCAAACCTTTTGAGATCCCCGAACTGCTGGCCCGGGTCCGCGCTCTGCTGCGGCGCACGCAAGGCACGGGAGCGACGGTTCGTGCGGCCGGTCTGCAATTGGACCGAGTTCGGCGGCGGGTGTCGGGCACCACGCCGACGGGCACGGAAGTGGAACTCTCGGAGCGGGAAGCGTCGTTGTTGGCGGTCCTGATGTCGGCGCCGCGGCGGGTCTTCAGCCGCGGCCAACTGCTCGAGCTGGTGTTCGACGGCGCGGAATCACCCGGCGCCGTCGACTCCTACGTGCACTATCTGCGCAGAAAGCTCGGCAAGCAGGTGATCCGGACGGTTCACCGGTCGGGCTATCGGTTCGGGCTGGAGTGACCATGCTGCGCCGCAACGCCAACCGTTCGACACAGCTGGACGCAGCCGACGACCTCACCATCGTTCAACGGGCCGGCCGCGTCGCTGCAGTCCAGGCCTCCGCCGCCCTGGCCGCGGTATTGCTCGTGGTCGGATCGGTCGTGTTCTTCGTCGACGTCCGTACCCAGAACAGGCAGATCAACAGCCAACTGCAAGCGGTCGCTGCGACCGCCGATGACGTCAACGACCCTCCTCCCGGTATGGAACTGGTACTTCGCGATAACAGCGGCAAGGTGTCGGTGAGCGACGGAGGCCAGCCGGGCGTCGGTCTGCTCGCTGGCCCGGCCGGGTTTTCGGACCTCAAAGTCGGCGACACCGAGATGCGGGCATTCGTCATGACGCGGGCCGAAGGTACCGTCGTGGCGCTTTTGGACCTGGCGCCGTACCGAGCCGGTCGAAACGGTGTGCTGCTGTCGCTGGGTCTTGCCGAACTGGCAGGCATTCTGGCCTCGATTGCCGTGGTGGTGCTCTTCACGAGAAGGTCGGTGCGGCCACTTGCGCTGGCGCTCACCCTGCAACGCCGCTTCATCGCCGACGCCTCCCATGAACTGCGGGCACCGTTGACCGTGCTGCACACCCGGGCTCAGATGTTGGCCAGTCGGGTGGGCGACGGCGACCGGGGTTTGCTCCAGCACGACGCCGACGCTCTGGTCGCCGACGCGCGGGTTCTCGGCGACGTCGTCGAGGATCTGCTTGCGTCGGCGACGATGACCGCCGGCGCAACCCCCACGGAGCTCGTCAATGTGGCGGAGCTGGCAACCGCAGTGTGCGACAGTATGCGGACGTACGCCGAATCCCTAGGTGTCACAATATCTTTCGCATCTGTCGACGCGGCGGACGTCAACGGGTCGGCAGCGGCGCTGCGCCGGGCCCTGACCTCGCTGATCGACAACGCGCTCGCCCACGAACACCAGGGCGGCTCGGTCGACGTGCGTGTGAGCCGTGACGACGGACACGTCATCGTCACCGTCGCTGATGACGGCACCGGTATCGACCCTCAGACCATGTCGACCATGTTCGCGCGCTTCTCTCACGGCGGCGCGCGCAGCGGCGCCACGGGCCGCCAACCGCACGGTATCGGCTTGGCCTTGGTCCGCGACATCGCCCACGGACACGACGGTGAGATCGCGGTCTCATCCGAACCCGGACACGGTGCGACCTTCACACTGACGCTGCCTGCAGCGGCGAAGACATGACTGCGCTACCGGGAGCGGCCGAAGTCGAACCAATTCGGACCTCCACGGTTCTAGGCTGGCCGCATGCCGCTGACTGGAGAATACGAACCGAGCACATCCGACTGGGCCAGGGAGAACGCGGAGACCTACATGTCGTCCGGGGGCACCGCAGGCACTGAACTCAACGGCAGGCCGGTGATCCTGCTGACCACCGTCGGGGCCAAGACCGGCAAGATTCGCAAGACGCCGCTGATGCGTGTCGAGCACAACGGTGAGTACGCCGTGGTCGCGTCGCTGGGTGGCGCCCCGAAGAACCCGGTCTGGTACTACAACGTGAAGAAGAATCCCCGGGTCGAACTGCAGGACGGGACGGTGTCCGGCGACTACGAGGCCCACGAGGTGTCCGGGGACGAGAAGGCCGCGTGGTGGGACCGGGCGGTGGCGGCCTTCCCGGATTACGCCGAGTACCAGAAGAAGACCGACCGGGAGATCCCGGTGTTCGTGCTCACCCCGGTGAAGTGAAACCGCTGGCCGGTGGCACTATTGACCGGTGACTGCCGAACTGAGCCCCCGAACATCTGCGCCGCTTCGCGCGGCCGATATCGATGAGGCTGCCCGGCGAATTTCCGGCGTGGTCACGCAGAGCCCACTGCAGATTTGCGAGCGGTTGTCCGAGGCCACCGGCGCGACGGTGTACCTCAAGCGTGAGGACCTGCAGGCTGTGCGGTCCTACAAGGTGCGTGGTGCGTTCAACCTGATGGCCCAGCTCTCCGAGGACGAGAAGGCCGCCGGTGTGGTGTGTTCCTCGGCCGGAAACCATGCGCAGGGTTTCGCGATGGCGTGCCGGTCGATGGGTATCCACGGCCGGGTATATGTGCCCGCCAAGACTCCCAAACAAAAGCGCGACCGCATCCGGTATCACGGCCGGGAGTTCATCGAGCTGATCGCGATCGGGGCGACATACGACCAGGCCGCCGCGGCGGCACTCGACGACGTGGCACGCACGGGCGCCACCCTGGTCCCGCCGTACGACGACCTGCGCACCATGGCCGGGCAGGGCACCATCGCCGCCGAGCTGCTCGAGCAACTCGACACCGAACCGGATCTGGTGATCGTGCCTGTCGGCGGCGGAGGGTGCATCTCCGGTATCACCACGTATCTGGCCGAGCGCACGACAAGCACCTCGGTGCTCGGCGCCGAACCGGCCGGTGCGGCGTCGATGATCGCGGCATTGGCGGCCGGCGAGCCGGTCACGCTCGAGCACGTGGACCAGTTCGTCGACGGAGCCGCGGTCGCCCGGGCGGGTGCGCGGCCCTACGCCGCTCTGGCCGCGGCAGGTGACATGGTGTCGATCACCACCGTCGACGAGGGCGCTGTGTGCACCGCGATGCTCGACCTATACCAGAACGAGGGCATCATCGCCGAGCCGGCCGGTGCCCTGTCGGTGGCGGCGTTGCTAGAGGCTGACATCGAGCCCGGCTCCACCGTGGTCTGCCTGATCTCCGGTGGTAACAATGACGTCTCCCGCTACAACGAGGTACTGGAACGCTCGCTGGTTCACCTGGGACTCAAGCATTACTTCCTGGTGGATTTCCCTCAGGAGCCCGGCGCGCTGCGGCGTTTCCTCGACGAGGTGCTCGGGCCCGGTGACGACATCACGCTGTTCGAGTACGTCAAGCGCAACAACCGGGAGACCGGTGAGGCGCTGTGCGGTGTCCAGCTGAGTTCGGCGGCCGACCTCGAAGGTCTGCTGGCCCGGATGGAGGCATCGGACATCCACGTCGAGTTGCTCGAGCCCGGGTCCCCGACGTACCGCTACCTGACCTGAGCGTCGGGTTGGCTGGTCCGGTGTGGTCGCCGCCGAGAAGCCGATGACCAAGGGCGTCGACCACCTTCGCGTGTGCGCTGCGGCGCTCATCGTTCTGGCGGTCATCGTGGCGGCAGGCGCACCCTTGACTTAGCCGGCGAGCCGCAGCGTCGGTTCCACTTCGAGCACTGCCTCGTCGTTGGCCCGGAAGATGGGCTCCAGCGGGACGCCGTACTCGACGGCTGCTGTGGTGAGCAGTGACGCCCAGTCCCGGTCGAGGTTCGACACCGGGCCGCGGCCCGGCCGTGTCAGCAGCAGGGCCACCGTGGCGCCGTCCTCCAACCCGGCCAGGACGCGCGGTAGCCGGCTCACGATGTACTCGACCAGGCCTGGCTGCGGTTTGGCCCGCAGCGGTACCTGGCTCATGGTCTTGTACATGCGGCGGTCGCCGCCGACGAATCCGACCCACAACAGCCGTTGGCCGAACCCCAGCTCACCCATCAGCGCGCGCCAGCGCTGGCGCAGGTCGGCGGTGGAATGGATTGGGTCGGTCGCGGTTTCGATCGGCGGAACGGGCAGTAGTTCACGATGACTCATGGCGACATCATCGGCGCCGAGACGGTTACCGGGGTAACGCGTTATCCACAGGCTCCGCGGCTGTGGACAGCGGCTTGACAGTGCGCAGAATCGCGAAAGAATGTCCCGTCAGCGTCGTCGCGTCGGGCCCCGGCTCCGGCTCGCCCCACGCCAGCACCAGATCACCCGTCACGGGGACAGCGGTGGCGTCTTCACCGAGATTGCAGGCGATGGCCAATGCCCCGCGCCGCAGCACGATCCAGCGTTGACGTTCGTCGAACTCGACATTCAGATGGTCCAGCCACGGGTCGGCAAGGTCGGCCTCGGTGTGGCGCAAGGCGATCAGGTCTCGGTAGAGGCGCCGCAACCGGCCGTGCTCACCCTCGTCGATCTCGTCCCAGTTCAGTTTCGACCGTTCGAAGGTTGCCGGGTCTTGCGGATCGGGGACCTCATCGGCATCCCAGCCGTGCTCGGCGAACTCAGCTTTGCGGCCTTCAGCCGTGGCGCGGGCCAGTTCGGGTTCGGGATGCGAGCTGAAGAACTGGAAGGGCGATGACGATCCCCATTCTTCGCCCATGAAAAGCATTGCGGTATAAGGCGAACCGAGCGCCAGGGCGGCCTTGACGGCGAGCTGTCCGGTATCGAGCCGCTGCGACGGCCGGTCACCGACTGCGCGGTTGCCGACCTGATCGTGCGTCAATGTGTAGGCCAGCAAGCGGGTGGCCGGTATGGTCGCGGTGTCCAGGGGACGGCCGTGCCTGCGGCGCCGGAACGACGAGTAGGTGCCTGCGTGGAAATAGCCGTGCTTCAGAGTGCTGGCCAGGGTACGCAGCGACCCGAAATCGGAGTAGTAACCCTGCCTTTCGCCTGAGACGGCGGTGTGGATGGCGTGGTGGATGTCGTCGTCCCACTGCGCCGTGAGGCCATAGCCGCCCTGATCTCGCGGCGTGATCAGGCGGGGGTCGTTGAGGTCACTTTCGGCGATCAGTGACAGCGGTCTACCCAGTTCTGCTGCGAGCGCATCGGTTTCGGCCGAAAGCTCTTCCAGCAGATGGATCGCGGTGTTGTCCATGAGGGCGTGTACGGCATCCAGGCGCAGCCCGTCGGCGTGGAATTCCCGCATCCAGCGCAGCGCACAGTCGAGAATGTAGCGGCGCACCTCGTCGGCGTCGGCGTCGGACAGGTTGATCGAGGCGCCCCAGGGATTGTGGCCGGAGGACAGGTACGGACCGAACCGGGGAAGGTAGTTGCCCGATGGGCCTAGATGGTTGAACACCGCGTCGATCAACACGCCGAGCCCGCGGGCATGGCAGGCGTCGATGAGGCGAATCAGACCGTCGGGGCCGCCGTAGGGTTCGTGCACGGCGTACCAGAGCACGCCGTCGTAGCCCCAGCCGTGTGTTCCGTTGAACGCGTTGACCGGCATCAGCTCGACGAAGTCGACTCCGAGATCGACCAGATAGTCCAGCTTTTCGATCGCCGCATCGAAGGTTCCGGCGGGCGTGAAGGTGCCGGTGTGCAGTTCGTAGATGACCGCGCCTGCGATCGACCGCCCAGCCCAGTCGTCATCGGTCCAGGCGTTCGGTGCGGGCTGCCACAGCTGCGAGCGTTCGTGTACGCCGTCGGGCTGGCGGGGCGAGCGAGGATCCGGAAGTACCTGCGGGTCGTCGTCGAGCACGAATCCATATCTGCTGCCTGCGGCAGCGTCGACGTCGGCGCGCCACCACCCATCGCCATCCCGGGTCATGTCATAGCGGGTGCCGTCGACGTCGAGGCGTACCACCTCGGGTTTCGGTGCCCACACCGCGAATTCAGTCATGCTCGCGCACCAAGAGAGCGACCGGGAGTTCGCCGAACAGCTGTGCGGCGGGGACCGTACCGCTGAACTGCGCACCGGTGAGCCGGTCGGCCCACACCCCGTCGGGCAGCGTGAACGTGGTGTCCGCCCAACCCGTTTCGGTCAGCCGCACGGTCCAGCGGCTGACCGCCACGAGCACATCGGCACCGCGCCGGAACGACACCAGGTGTGCTGCGGCAGGTCCGACGGCCGAGACCGGATGGTAACCACCAGCCAGGAAGCTGTCCGGGCGTTCCCGGCGTAACCGCAACGCCGCGTTGGTCACCCGCATTTTCGGTTCGCCCATGTCGCGCAGCGCACGACGGCGCACGGCGTAGTCGACGGGCCGCCGGTTGTCCGGGTCGACCAGGCTGTCCTCGGGAAGCTCGGTGCCCTGGTACACGTCCGGCACGCCGGGGGCCGTCAACTGGATGAGTTTCTGGCCCAGGATGTCACTTTCGGCATGCTCGTACAGGCGCGTCGCCAGTTCGGTCAAGCCCGCCGCGACCGGGCCGTCGAGCACCTGATCGAGCCAGGTGTGTACGGCGGTCTCGAACTCGGCGTCGGGGTCATGCCAGGACGTGTGGGTGCCGGCTTCCCGGATGGCCTTCTCGGTGTAGGCATGCAGCCGCGCCCGCAGCTCCGCGCTCACCACGCCGTGGACCGGCCAGACACCGAAGATGTTCTGCCACAGGAACAACGCGGTGCCGTCGTCCGGCGGTACCGCCAGAGCAGACCACTCGCCGACCCGGTCGGCCCACTCCGAGGGCACCTGCGACAGCACGCCGATACGGGCCCGCACATCCTCACCGCGCTTGGTGTCGTGCGTGGTCAGCGTCGTCATGGTCAGCGGCCAGCGCCGGGCCCGGGTCGCGGCCCGCGAATGGAACTCCGCCGCGCTGACCCCGAACAGTGCCGGATCGCCTCCTACCTCATTCAACGACACCAGGCGGGCATTACGGTAGAACGCGCAGTCCTCAACCGATTTCGCGGTCGCCGCGCCGCACAGCTGGTTGAACCGGGCCGCCGCTTCGGAGCTGGTGGACACCGCTGCCGACACAACAGCCAGTGCCTCCGCCAATTCCGGTGCGGCCACCGCTGTTTCAGCGATCGCAACCGGCAGCACGGTGGCCAGTGCGGGATAGTCGCAGCGGTACACCGGGATTCGGCTGACCAGGGCCGCAACGGCTTGGGGCAGCAGCGGATGTGAGGTATCCGTGGCCGACGTGATCACCCGGCACAGCCGGGCCAACTCACTGCCCAGGGTGTCGGTGACGGCTGTGGCCTTGAGCTGGATCTCGGACGCGGCATCGTCTTGATTCGCCAGTTTCGTCAGGACACCCGCGCCGGTGGGATCGACGAACAGACCGCCGACCTCACGCAGCGCGTCGTATCCGGTGGTGCCGTCGACCGGGAGTGAGGCGTCGAGGCTTTCGTCGGCCGCGAGGATCTTCTCGGCCACGATCCACGCCGACGGCCCGGCCAATTGCCGCAACCACGCGAGATAGCCCGCGGGATCGGACAATCCATCCGGATGGTCGACACGCAGGCCGTCGACCAGTGACTCGTCGAACCACCGCTTGACCTCGGCGTGGGTGGCGTCGAACACGTCGCGGTCCTCTTGGCGCAGCGCGGCCAGGGACGTGATCGAGAAGAACCGCCGATAGCCGCAGCGACCGGTGCGCCACCCGGTGAGCCGATAATGCTGCCGCTCGTGAACCTGCGCACCCGTTCCGTCGCCGGTGCCCGCGGCGATCGGGAAGGCCAGGTCACCCAGCCGCAGCACGTCACCGTCGACGGTCAGGTGTTCCACGTCCGCATCGGAGCCGAGGACCGGCAACACGATCCGCCCATCGTCGAGATCCCAGTCGATGTCGAAGAACTCGGCGTAGCGAGAGTCGCGGCCGTTGGCCAGGACGTCCCACCACCACCGGTTCTGCTCGGCGTCGGACACGCCGACGTGGTTGGGAACGATGTCAACAACAATGCCGATGTTCCTTTTGCGCGCGGCCTCCGCGAGCCGCCGCAGACCGTCGACCCCGCCCAGCGCGGACGACACGCTGGTGGGGTCGGTGACGTCGTAACCATGGGTCGACCCCGAGACCGCGGTCAGGATCGGCGACAGATACAGATGCGACACCCCGAGCTCGTCGAGATAGTCGAGCAACTCCGCCGCATCGTCGAATGTGAAGCAATCGCCACGCATCTGGAGGCGATACGTGGACAGGACGGGACTGGTCACCGGTCAGGCCGTCTTCTGTAGCACGAGCAGTGAGCGGGCCTGCAGCGAGATCTTCTCCCCGGCGGCCACCACCAGCTCCGATGCGCCGGTCGGGTCGGCCGTGTCGAACGCCGCCGTCCACTGGCGGGCGTAGTCGCCGTCCGGCGTGACGAAGTCCTGGGTGTGGTCATTGGCGTTGAAGCACAACAGGAACGAATCGTCGACCACACGCTCGCCCCGGGCATCGGGCGCCTCGATGGCCTCGCCGTTGAGGAACACCGCCACGCATGTGCCCAGGCCCGCACCCCAGTCATCGGGTGTCATCTCGGTTCCCGACGGCGTCAGCCACGCGATGTCGCGGACTTGATCACCGCTGCGGATCGGCTTGCCTTCGAAGAACCGGCGGCGCCGGAACACCGGGTGCCGCTTACGGAACTTGACGATCCGGCGCGTGAACGCCAACAGGTCGGCGTTGGTTTCACACAACGACCAGTCCATCCAGGAGAGCTCCGAGTCCTGGCAGTACACATTGTTGTTGCCCAGCTGGGTGCGGCCGATCTCGTCGCCGTGCGCGATCATCGGAGTGCCCTGCGAGAGCATCAGCGTGCCGATGATGTTGCGCATCTGCTTGTCGCGCAGCGCCAGGATGTCGGGGTCCTCGGTCGGCCCTTCGACACCGCAGTTCCACGACCGGTTGTGGCTTTCGCCGTCGCGGTTGTCCTCGCCGTTGGCCTCGTTGTGTTTCTCGTTGTACGACACCAGGTCCCGCAGCGTGAAGCCGTCGTGACAGGTGACGAAGTTGATGCTGGCGCCGGGCCGCCGGCCCGTCGCCTCGTAGAGGTCCGACGAACCGGTGAGGCGGGACGCGAACTCACCCAGGGTTGCGGGCTCGCCCCGCCAGTAATCACGCACAGTGTCGCGGTATTTCCCGTTCCACTCGGTCCACAAACCTGGGAAGTTGCCCACCTGGTAGCCGCCCTCGCCGATGTCCCACGGTTCGGCGATCAATTTGACCTGGCTGACCACGGGATCTTGCTGTACCAGGTCGAAGAACGCCGACAGCCGGTCCACGTCGTAGAACTCGCGCGCCAGCGTCGACGCCAGGTCGAACCGGAACCCGTCGACATGCATGTCCAGCACCCAGTAGCGCAGGGAATCCATGATGAGCTGCAGGGTGTGGGGATGCCGGGCGTTGAGGCTGTTGCCGGTTCCGGTGAAGTCCTTGTAGAGCTCGCGCTGGCCGTCCATCAGACGGTAGTACCCGGCGTTGTCGATACCGCGGAAGTTGATGGTGGGGCCCAGGTGGTTGCCTTCGGCGGTGTGGTTGTAGACCACGTCGAGGATCACCTCGATGCCCGCGTCGTGGAACGTCTTGACCATCGTCTTGAATTCGGCCACCGCACCGCCGGCGTGCCGGTTGGCGGCGTACTGGTAGTGCGGCGCGAAGAACCCCACCGTGTTGTAGCCCCAGTAATTCCGCAGCCCGAGGTCCAGCAGCCGGTGATCGTGCATGAACTGGTGCACGGGCATCAGCTCGATGGCGGTGACGTGCAGCGACTTGAGGTGATCGATGATCGCCGGGTGGCTCAGGCCGGCGTAGGTTCCGCGCAGTGCCTCCGGGATACCGGGGTGGATCTGCGTCATCCCTTTGACGTGCGCCTCGTAGATGACCGTGTCGTGATACGGCGTCTTGGGCGCCCGGTCGGATCCCCATTGGAAGAACGGGTTGATCACCACGCTGGTCATGGTGTGGCCCAGGGAATCCACGCGTGGGGGAGTTCCGGTGCCCTCCGGTTCGGCAGTCAGGTCGTAGGAGAACAACGCCTGAGTGAAGTCGAAGTCACCGTGGAACGACTTGCCGTAGGGGTCGAGCAGCAGCTTGCTGGGATCGCACCGGTGCCCCGCGCTGGGGTCCCAGGGTCCGTGGACCCGGAAACCGTACCGCTGGCCCGGGGTGACGGTCGGCAGGTAGGCGTGCCACACGTAACCGTCGACCTCGTCGAGGTTGATCCGTTCTTCGGTGCCGTCCTTGGCGATCAGGCACAGCTCGACGCGTTCGGCCACCTCGGAGAACAGCGAGAAGTTGGTGCCCGCGCCGTCGTAGGTGGAACCCAGGGGATACGCGTCGCCCGGCCACACCGTCGACGTGGTGCGTGACGGAGGTGCGGGTGGTTCGATGGACGAGGTCACTGCCTCACCACCAACCCGTTGCAGCCGCCATCTGACGGCCGAGCTCACCCGTCATCGTTCTCATGTACGTCGTCGAGATGTGGTGAGAGTCGTGATACAGCAACACATTTCCCTCCACCACTCGGCAATAGTCCTTACGGCACACCGCATTGCTCATGTCGAGCGGCTTCAGCAGTGGGAACTGCCCGACGAAATCCAGAGTGGGGTTCCTGTCGGAGAGTACCTCGGAGCGCTTGACGCCGCAGGACACGGCGTCCCCACCCTTGGCCAGGCAGTCAGCCGGGAAGAACGGCTGGCCATCCCGTACCAGCCAGGGCGTGTCGCGCATCGCCAGAACGGGAATGTTGTTCTTGGACAAGGTTTCCCAGATGCCGATGTAAGTACCCGGCATCACATCGCCGGGCTTGATGTTCCACGGCCGGGTCGACGTGGTGAACACGTAGGCGGGCCGGTCGGCGATGAGCCGGGACATCACCTCGTCGTTCCATTGGTGACACTTCGGGTACGGACGGTTGTCGCCCATCACCAACGGGACTTCCTCGGTGGTCAGCGGGCAACCCATCTTCAGATACGTGACGACCTTGAAGTTGTGCAACCGGCCCAGCAGGTCGAGAGCGGTGATCCAGTGTTCGGCGTGCGAACCGCCCGCCAGCGCGATGGTGCGCGTCGCATCCTTGTCCCCGTAGGTACAGGTGATCACGTCGGCGTTGGAGAAATCACTGATGCAGCCGTCGAGCGTGGTCGCAGGCAGGTCGTCTTTGGCCTCCAGGACGGTCGGCCGCATGGGCAGCTTGGGCACCCGCTCGTGGTTGAGCAAGGCGCGGGCACCGGGATAGTCCCGAGCGGACAACCCGGCCAGCTCCTTGCCGTTGGCCCGCTGCACCGTTACGTGTTCGCGCCACGTGAACGACGTGGCGGTCAGGGCGACGCCGAGCAGGGCCACGCCGGAGCCCAGCACGATGGTCGGGCGCTTGAGCCGGGTCCGCAGCGGGATGGCCCGGGCAGGCGTGGCCGATTTGGCCGACTTCTGCAGCCGCAGCGGCTCCTCGACGTAGTGGGTGGTGAGCCAGGCCAGTACGCCGGAGATGAGCAGCACAACCGTGCCCTCGATGAAGTTGGTGTGCGAATGACCGGTGTAGGAGAGCCAGAAGATCAGCAGCGGCCAGTGCCACAGGTAGAGCGAGTAGGCCATGGAACCGAGCGAGACGAACGGCTTGGTGGCCAGCATCCGGTTGGGCAGCGGCAAGCGGTCATCCGAACCGGTACCCGTCATCAGGTTTGCCGCGGAGACGATGAACAGGATCGTGGCTCCGACCGGAACCAACGCCCACGGGCCGGGGAATTCCTTGACACCGTCGATGAACGCGCCGCACGACAGGATAGCGGCCAGCGCGATCGTCGCGACCACGGTGCGCAGCCACATCGGCCAGCGCACCAGCGGCACGACGGCGCCGACCAACGCACCGAGCAGCAACTCCCAGGCGCGGGCAAAGCTGTTGTAGTACGCGGTCGCCTGGTCGATGTTGTGCGCGATGATCGCGTACACGAAGGAGGCGACGGTCAGCGTGCTGAGCAGCACGACGAATGCCGTGCGCAGGTACCGACCGAAGACCTTCCGGCACAGATAGGCGAATCCGAAGATCAGGGCAAGAAACGCGATATAGAACTGGCCTTGTACCGACATCGACCAGATGTGCTGAAGCGGGCTGACCGCTTCGCCCGCGCGCAGATAGTTCGCCGCCGTGCTGGCCAGTTCCCAGTTCTGGTAATAGCCCAGGCTTGCCAAGCTCTGGTCAGCAAATGTCTCCCAACGGGTCTCCGGCTGGATCAGGATGGTCAGCACCGCCGCGGCCGCGAGCACCACGACCAGTGCGGGCAGCAGCCGGCGGACCAGCCGAACCACCTCGGGAACCGCCGAAAGCGAGGCGCCCGGGGTGAGCGCGGTGCGCAACAATTTGCCACCGAAAAAGAACCCGGACAACGCCAGAAAAACGTCCACACCACCGGAAACGCGCCCAAACCAGACATGGAAAACCGCGACCAGCGCGATGGCGATACCGCGCAGGCCGTCCAGATCGTGCCGATAGAAACCCGACTTTCGGGTCCCCATGGCGGCAGGGGCGGCGCACGAATCGTCGTTGACGGGCGCCGACCGGGCTGGGGCGAGGGTCATCATGATCGAGGTCAATTTACCTAAAAACCCTGTGGTGCTCACATTTCGTATGCCTTCGGCGCGGCAAGTGAGCAAAGGGCTAGGCTGCCGCTCTGTGGCTGAGCTGACACCGGACCAGATCAGTGCCATCGACACGGCACACGTCTGGCACCCGTACAGCACCATCGGGGCCGAGGCGTTGGCGCCGGTGGTGGCGGTCGGCGCCAAGGGTGCCTGGCTGACCGTGATCGACCCCGTCGACCGCGAGCCCATCGAGGTGCTCGACGCGATGGCCTCGTGGTGGACGGCGGTGCACGGCCACGGGCATCCGGCCCTGGACGGGGCCATCGCCCGCCAGATGGCGACGATGAACCACGTCATGTTCGGCGGCCTCACCCACGAGCCTGCTGCGCGGCTGGCGCAACTCCTTGTCCAACTGACCCCCGCCGGACTCGACACGGTCTTCTTCAGCGACTCCGGTTCCGTCTCGGTCGAGGTGGCCGTGAAGATGGCCCTGCAGTACTGGCGCAGCCTCGGCCGCATCGGCAAGCACCGCCTGATGACGTGGCGGGGCGGGTACCACGGCGACACCTTCACCCCGATGAGCGTGTGCGATCCCGACGGCGGCATGCATTCCATCTGGACCGATGTGCTGGTCGCCCAGGAGTTCGCGCCCCAGGTCCCCGGCGAGTACGACCCGGCCTACAGTGCGGCGTTCGAACAGCAGCTGGCCGACCACGCCGACGAGCTCGCAGCTGTCATCGTCGAACCGGTCGTGCAGGGGGCGGGCGGCATGCGCTTCCACGACCCTCGTTACCTGTCGGACCTGCGGGCTGCGTGCGACCGCCACGACGTGCTGCTGATCTTCGACGAGATCGCCACCGGCTTCGGCCGCACCGGCGAGCTGTTCGCGGCGGATCACGCCGGCGTCAGCCCCGACATCATGTGCGTCGGCAAGGCACTCACCGGCGGCTACATCACCCTGGCCGCCACCCTGTGCACGGCCCGGATCGCGCAGACCATCAGCTCGGGGGAGCCGGGCGCGCTCATGCACGGGCCGACGTTCATGGCCAACGCCCTGGCCTGCGCCGTCGGCGTGGCGGCCGTCGAGCTGTTGATCGACAGCGACTGGCGCACACAGGTCCGCACGATCGAAGCGGGGCTCCGGACGGGTCTGGCCCCCGCCCGCGACCTCGACGGTGTCGCCGATGTGCGGGTGCTCGGGGCGATCGGCGTGGTCGAGATGAAACAGCCGGTCGACATGCGCGTGGCCACCGCGGCGGCGCTGCGGCACCGGGTCTGGCTACGTCCGTTCCGCAACCTGGTCTACGCGATGCCGCCGTACATCTGCACTCCCGACGAGGTCGAACAGATCACCGCGGCGATGGTCGGCGTGGCGCGTGCACTAACCTGAACGGTGTTCAATTGCCGGCACCGCCCCGCTTCGGACTGCCGGCCGAGCACTGAGGAGCATCAGGTGACGCGCACAGATCTATCACCGCTGTCCTGGCTGGCCGACGTCGAACAGCAGCGCCGGGCCGCCGGATTGCGGCGCGAACTGCGGGTCCGCCCACCGGTCGGCGCCGAGCTGGATCTCGCGTCCAACGACTACCTGGGCCTGTCCCAGCACCCCGACGTGCTCGACGGCGGCGTCGAGGCATTGCGCACGTGGGGTGCAGGCGCCGGGGGATCGCGTCTGGTCACCGGCAACACCGAGCTTCACGAGGAGTTCGAGCACGCGCTGGCCGAGTTCGTCGGCGCCGAGTCCGCCCTGGTCTTCTCGTCCGGCTACACCGCCAACCTCGGCGCGGTCGTGGCCCTCTCCGGAGCCGGCTCGCTGGTGGTCTCCGACGCGTTGACGCACGCATCGCTGGTCGACGCGTGCCGGCTTTCCCGCGCGCGGGTGGTGGTCTCACCGCATCGTGACGTCGCCGCTGTCGACGCAGCGCTGCGCACCCGCACCGAAGACCGCGCGGTCGTGGTGACCGAGTCGGTGTTCAGCGCCGACGGCGTGCTGGCCCCGCTGCGCGAACTGCATGCGGTGTGCCGCCGCAACGGAGCGCTGCTCATCGTGGACGAGGCCCACGGTCTCGGCGTCCGCGGTACCGGCGGACAGGGTCTGCTGCACGAGGTCGGCCTGGCCGGGGCGCCGGACGTCGTGATGACGACGACGCTGTCGAAGGCGCTGGGCAGCCAGGGCGGCGTGGTCCTCGGCCCCGAGGCGGTACGGGCCCACCTGATCGATGCGGCACGTCCGTTCATCTTCGACACCGGCCTGGCGCCTGCCGCCGTCGGTGCCGCGCTGGCGGCGCTGCGCGTCCTGATCGCCGAGCCGCAACGGGCTCGAGCCGTGCTGGCCCACGCGGCCGAGTTGGCGCGAATCTCCGGTGTCACGGCCGAGCCCGACTCAGCGGTGGTGTCGGTGATTCTCGGCGAGCCCGACGTGGCGTTCGCCGCTGCGACGGCCTGCCTGGAGCGCGGTGTACGGGTGGGATGCTTCCGACCGCCGACCGTGCCGGTCGGCACCTCGCGGCTGCGGCTCACCGCACGGGCCTCGCTGACCGACGACGAAATGGACCTGGCGCGCCGGGTGCTCACCGAGGTCCTGGCGGGCGCCCGGGCATGACGCTGCTCATCGTCACCGGTACGGACACCGGCGTCGGCAAAACGGTGTCCACCGCGGCGCTGGCGTGCGCGGCCCGGCTGGCCGGGCGCGACGTCGCCGTGTGCAAACCGGTGCAGACCGGCGACGCGGACGGCGACGACGACCTCGGTGAGGTGCGCCGACTCGCCGGTGTGACGGCACTACACGGCGGCTGGCGATATCCCGAGGCGCTGGCGCCCGAGGCTGCCGCGCACCGGGCCGGGCTGGCGCTGCCTACCGGCGCCGAGTTGGTGACGGCGGTGCGATCCGCCGACGCGCCCGGGCGGTTGACCTTGGTCGAAGGGGCAGGTGGGCTGCTGGTTCGGATCGGCGCCGACGGCGTGACGCTGCGTGATCTCGCCGCCGAGGTCGCGGCTCCGGTGCTGGTGGTGGTGTCGGCCGGACTGGGCACCCTCAACCACACTGAGTTGACACTGGAATCGCTTGCCGGACAAGGCATTCCATGTGCCGGATTGGTCATCGGCGCATGGCCCGCGCAACCTGGGCCAGCTGAGGAAGGCAATCTGGAGGAGCTGGCCCGGCTGGCACCATTGCGCGCGGTGCTGCCCGCCGGGGCGGGCGCGGCGAATCCGCAGGAGTTCGAGGCGATCAGCGCCGGTGCGTTTGAACAAGGGTGGATCGAGAGTCTTTGACGCCAATGAGCGCTTGCGCTGAGAGGTAATAACGTGGTGCATTCCGTCGAGTTCGTCTTCGACGCCGATACCGAGGCTGCGATCCGCGGTATCTGGGACGGGCTGCGCGAGGCGGGCATCCCCAGTCAGGCGCCGGCGAGCCGGCCGCACACCACACTGGCCGTCGCCCAGCACATCGACGCGGCGGTCGAGACGGTGCTGCTGCCGGTCGTCGACCGGTTCCCGCTGTCGTGCCACATCGGCGCCACCCTGATCTTCGGGCGCACGGCCGGGGTACTCGCGCGGCTGTTGCTGCCATCGCCCGAGATTCTCGATGTGCATGCGCATGTCTACCGGTCGTGCGTGCCGCTGACGACACCCGGCCCGATGCCACGTACCGAGCCGGGCCACTGGACTCCGCACGTCACGCTGGCCCGCAGGATCTCCCCGGCGAAGCTGACCGCCGCGCTGCGGATCGCGGGACGGCCTGCCGAGATCACCGGCAAGATCACGGGCCTACGCAGATGGGACGGCGACCGCAGGACAGAACACCCGATCGGCTGACATGCTTACGGCGTGGACCGGATTGCGATCATCCGCGCTGAGGCCCAACGATTCGCCGACGTGCTGTCCGGCGTCACTCCGGAAAGTCGGTGTCCCACCTGTCCGGACTGGAGCGCCGCGGACCTGTTGTGGCACCTGACAGAGGTGCATTTCTTCTGGGCCGGGGTGCTGGAGAGGGATGTCCGCACCGACACCGATCTCGTGGCCGTCGAGCAGGCCAAACCGGCACGTCCGGACACCGTCGCGGAGGTGTTGGCGCTGCGGGAGCAGGCCACGTCGGCGCTGCTCGATCAACTGGACCAGCTCGATGACCGCGAACCGCGCTGGTCGTGGTTCGCGTCCGACCGGACCGTCGGTTTCACCCGGCGCATGCAGACCTACGAGGCGACGCTGCACCGCGTGGACGCGGAGTTGACGGCAGGTCTGCCGGTCAGCGCGATCGGTAGCGACGTGGCTGCCGGTGCCGTCGATCATGCCGTCGACGTGATGTGGGGATGGCAGCCGGAAGGTACGACGTACCGGCCGCACGGGGTCGTCGAATTCGTCGGCACCGACACTGCTCAGCGCTGGCTCGTCGAAGTGGGTGCGGCAGGCGACTGGCCGCGTGCGGTGCGCGCGCGGCCGGGTGCGGCGGCAACGGCGACGGTTCGTGCCCCCGTCGCCGACCTCGCATTGTGGAGCTGGACCAGGGGCGGATCGGTCGACGTCACCGGTGAACCGACGACGTTGGCCGCGTTGGACGCCGTGGTATCCAACGGTATGCCGTAACGCTGGCGCGTGAGGGTGAGTTCTGTTGTCGCCGTGCGCTATTCAGCTTTGGCTCGCACGGCGTCGAGGTCGGCACCGCCGTGGACGGCGAGGCCGTCGACGAGCAGCTGCAACCCGAAGCCGAACTCGCGGCCGGTGTCGGTCATCAGCACCGACTGTTCGTCGCTGAGTGCACCGGCGGCGTCCCACTGCAACCGCGACTGTTCATCGACGGTGAAACCGAGGACGTAGTACATGACGGTGCGGGCCGCGGGTTCGGCGTCCTGGGCGGCCACGCCGGCATCGCGGGCGGCATCCGCCAGCTGGGCGACGATAGCGGCGGCGCGGGCCGATTGGCCGGCCGCGAAGCTGGATGACACCAGCTCGGCGCCATCGGTGTGCGACAGCAACGCGTCGCGCAGCGTTGCACAGATCCCGTGGATTCGGTCGCGCCATCCGAATCCACTCGCGTCGGTGCCGGTCGGCTGCAGAATGCGATCCGCCACGGCGCCCAGCAGCTCCTGTTTGTTGGCGAAATGCCAGTACAGCGCGCCCGGGCTGACGTTGAGCTCACGGGCCAATCGCCGCATGGTCAGGTCCGCCATGCCGTAGCTGTCGAGGATGGCCGTCGCCGCATCCACCACGTCGGGTTTGTGGAGTTGCACGCCGCTACCCTAACCTGAACGGTGTTCAAGTGTGTTGGCCCCCGGCCGACGTGTTCAACAGTCGGCCACCGCCGACGTGTAAGTCGATGATCCGCAGGAGGAACCCACCGTGACGCAGGCGGCCTTGGATGTGTTGAGTGTGGCCCGGGAGCAGGTCCTGGAGCGTGGCGTTGGCCTCGATCAGGACCAGACGCTGCAGGTGTTGCAGCTGCCCGATGAGCACCTCGAGGAACTCCTCGCCCTGGCGCACGAGGTCCGGATGAAGTGGTGCGGGCCAGATGTCGAGGTCGAGGGCATCATCAGCCTCAAGACCGGCGGTTGCCCCGAGGACTGCCACTTCTGCTCGCAGTCGGGGCTTTTCGCGTCTCCCGTGCGCAGCGCCTGGCTGGACATCCCCAGCCTGGTGGAAGCGGCCAAGCAGACCGCCAAGACCGGTGCGACCGAATTCTGCATCGTCGCGGCGGTGCGCGGCCCTGACGAGCGGCTGCTGGCCCAGGTGGCTGCCGGCATCGAGGCGATCCGCAACGAGGTCGACATCCAGATCGCGTGCTCGCTGGGCATGTTGTCCGAGGACCAGGTGCAGCGCCTCTCCGACATGGGTGTACACCGCTACAACCACAACCTGGAGACGGCGCGCTCGTTCTTCACCAACGTCGTCACCACCCACACCTGGGAAGAGCGCTGGGACACCCTGCGCATGGTCCGCGAGGCCGGCATGGAGGTGTGCTGCGGCGGCATCCTCGGCATGGGGGAGACGCTCGAGCAGCGCGCCGAGTTCGCGGCGAACCTGGCCGAGCTCGATCCGCACGAGGTGCCGCTGAACTTCCTGAACCCGCGTCCGGGGACGCCCTTCGGCGACCTGGAGGTGCTGCCCGCTTCGGAGGCGCTGAAGGCGGTGGCCGCGTTCCGGCTGGCGCTGCCGCGCACCATGCTGCGCTTCGCCGGTGGCCGCGAGATCACCCTCGGCGATCTCGGCGCCAAGAAGGGCATCTTGGGCGGCATCAACGCTGTCATCGTCGGCAACTACCTGACCACGCTCGGCCGCCCGGCCGAAGCGGACCTGGAACTGCTCGACGATCTGCAGATGCCCATCAAAGCGCTCAACGCCAGCCTGTAGAACTGTTGGTGATGATTAGCGAGATGCCGGCGCTGCCCGCGCCTGTCAGCGCCGGTGTGTACAACGTCTATACCGGCGTCGAGGTCAATGCAGCGGCCGGCTCGGCGGTCCCTACGGCCGCGCAGTTGGGTCTCGAACCGCCACGCTTCTGCGCGGAGTGCGGCCGCCGGATGATCGTGCAGGTGCGCCCGGACGGGTGGTGGGCTAAGTGTTCGAGGCATGGGGTGGTGGACTCCAAGGACCTGGAGACGCAGCGATGAGCCTCTCGGGCGAAGAGCCGAAAGCCCCGATGAGCCCCTCGGGCGAAGAGCCGAGTGCCCCGATGAGCCTCTCGGGCGAAGAGCCGAAAGCCCCGATGAGCGCGCCTGCTGCCGATAGCGCTCCCAATGCTGTTGGGGCCCCGCGTATTTCACGCCAGCGTGCGGCGGTGACTGTCGTGGTCGCCATGGCTTTGGTTGGTGCCGTCGTCGGTGCGCTGTGGGCCTGGGTGGCGCCGTCGATCCACGGGGTGGTCGCGCTCACGCGCAGTGGCGAGCGGATTCATGCCTACCTCGGCAGCGAGTCCGACAACTTCTTCACTTCCGCGTTCATGTTCGTCGGATTCCTGGTGGTGGCGTCCGTAGTGGCTGCGGTGCTGGTCTGGCAATGGCGTGAGCACCGTGGCCCGGTGCTCGCGGGAGCGCTGGTCGTCGGCTGCGGCGTATCCGCGGCTGCGGCCGCAGGCGTCGGTGTGGCCCTGGCGCATCTGCGCTACGGAACCGTCGACCTGCTCGGGGCCCCGATCAGCCCCGAACATCGCGTGCACTACGTCGTGGAGGCGCCGCCGGCGTTCTTCGGGCACGGGCCGTTGCAGATCGCCACTACGATCCTGTTTCCGGCGGCCGTCGCAGCGCTGGTGTACGCGTTGATGGCGGTTTCCGCCGCGCGCGACGACCTGGGCGCCTGGCCGCCCGAGGAGACACCGGTGTATCCGGTGTTGCCTGCGCCGGTCGCTCAGCCCGGCGTCTGAGCCGGCTCAGAGCCGCCTGCGCCGCACGGTGCGGCCGGTGGCCATCTTGAATCCGATGCCTGCGAGCCGGGCCATGCCCACGTAGGTCATCGGGTTGAGCAGCGTCGGCCATTTCGTCCGCACGATGTGCGCTGTGAGCGGGCGGTCGGCGAACCTGTCACCCAGCCAGCGCAGCGCCATGGGGGCCGACATCGGGTGCAGCAAGAGGTGATCACAGAACATGTCCCGGTGGTAGGTGACGTCGGCGCCACCGGTGATGTAGGTGTCGGCCAGCGCGTCGATGTCATCGACCGAGATGATCTCGTCGTGGACGGCCTGCACGATGAGCACCGGCGGCCGCGGCGCGGCGGTCCCGAGCTTGATGTCGTCGAACACCTCGCTGACTTCCGACATGGCGAGGATGTCCTCCAGTGGCAGGTCCACCAGATCGTCCATATCGGTGCCGATGAGGCGCAGCACGGCTTCCACCGTGGTCATCCGGTGCAACCGGTCGAGCAGCTTGCGGCCTTCCCGTGTCGCGTGTTCAGCGATGACGCGGTTGAGGCCGGGATAGATGTCGGCGAGCGCGGCGACCACGAGTGCGGGCAGTCCGGAGAACAGGGTGCCGTTGAGCCGCCGGAACGTGTGCCCGAGATCGCCGACGGGCGAGCCGAGGACCGCGCCGACGACATTGAGCTCGGGAGCGTAGGACTCAGCCATCTCGGCGGCCCATCCGGTGGCCAGTCCACCTCCGGAGTAGCCCCACAGGCCGATCGGTGCCTCGGGCGAGAAATTGAGCTGCTCGGATTCGAGCGCGGCCCGCAGCCCGTCGAGGATGCGATAGCCGGGCTCGTACGGGGCGCCCCACATCCCTTCCACGCCTTCGTGGTCGGGGATCGACACCGCCCAGCCCTGAGCCACCGCCGCGGTGATCAGCAGGAGCTCCAGCTGGGCCAGCGATCCGGTGGCCTTGGCGTGGCGGCGCAGTGCGTAGGAGGGGAAGCAGCGTCCGGTGATCGCGTCGATCGCGCACTGATAGGACACCAGAGGACAGTCCGGGGCCGCGTCGGGCGGGACGATCACGGTGGTGACCGCAGCTTCGGGGACGCCGGTGCGGCTCGTCGAGCGGTAGAGCAGCTGCGTGGCGTGCAGCCGCTGCGGAATCACGCCCAGGAAGGACAGCTCCACGTCCCGGCTGCGCAGCACGGTGCCCGGGGCGGCGTGCTGGAACCCGGCGGGCGGCGCATAGAACGGATCGTCGGCCGGCAACTGAGGCCGGGCAGCACGGTCGAGTTCTTCGTGCGGTATGCGGCCGATCCATTCCGCGTCAGCCAAGTTGGCGGCACTGCCCAAGTCCATCCGGGCATTCTTACTTAAGAAGGGTCTAAGAATCCAGTCGACTCACCCGGGCGGGCGCAGCGCGGCGAATTCGTCGGTCACGCGATAGCGCGATTCGGTGAAGCGGTACAGGGCGGCCGGGCGGCCTCCGCTACGGCCCGATCGCGCCGTGGTGCCTGTGCGGGTGATGACGTTGCGGCGCTCGAGCACGCGTTGCAGGTTGGTCGTGTCGACCTGGTAGCCGAGCGCCGCGCTGTAGACGTCCCGCAATGATGAGAGGACGAATTCCACTGGGGCCAAAGCGAATCCGATGTTCGTGTACGACATCTTGGCGACCAGCCTGGTCCTCGCGTGTTCGACCATCGGCGCGTGGTCGAAGGCCATCGGGGGCAGGTCGTTGACCGGATGCCAGCGGGTGTCGGGTGGCAACTCCGGGGTCGCGGGGGAGGGCACCAGCCCCAGGAACGTCGACGCGATGGTGCGGGGCCCGGGAACACGGTCGGGCGCGGAGAACACGGCCAGCTGTTCGAGATGGGTGAGTTGTTGCACATCCACCTTCTCGGCGAGTTGGCGCCGGACCGAACTGATCAGATCCTCGTCATCGCGCAACCGGCCGCCGGGCAGCGACCACTTGCCACGCTCGGGTTCCCGTGCACGCTGCCATAACAGCACGTTAAGCGCGGGTTGCCGGGAGTCGAGGCCGCGAACCTGGAACACGACAGCGAGCACTTCATGCTCGGTGCTAGTATGTGGCATGTTTTCGATTATAAGTCGAAAACCTGACTGGGATTGAGGAGGCCGTCGTGACGGTGCTCAATGGCACGACCGCGGGGGATGTGGCAGGCCGGATGGCGGACCAGATTCTGGACGGGCCCGACGGCTATTCCGGCGTGGTCGGCGACGCGCAATGGGCCGCCGAGATCCGCCGACTCGTCGACCAGCGCGGCGCGACCCTGCTGGCGCACAACTACCAGCTGCCCGAGATCCAGGACGTGGCCGACCACGTCGGTGACTCGTTGGCGCTGTCCCGCATCGCCGCCGACGCTCCCGAGGACACCATCGTGTTCTGCGGCGTGCATTTCATGGCGGAGACGGCCAAGATCCTCAGCCCGGACAAGACCGTGCTGATCCCCGATCAGCGTGCCGGCTGCTCGCTGGCCGATTCCATCACCGTCGACGAACTGCGCGCGTGGAAGGACGAATATCCCGATGCCGTCGTCGTGTCGTATGTCAACACGACCGCCGCGGTGAAGGCGCTCACCGACATCTGCTGCACTTCGGCGAATGCCGTCGACGTCGTGGCGTCGATCCCCGCCGACCGGGAAGTGCTGTTCTGCCCCGACCAGTTCCTCGGAGCGCACGTCCGGCGCGTCACCGGCCGCACCAACATGCACATCTGGGCCGGTGAGTGCCACGTGCACGCCGGCATCAACGGCGACGAACTGGCCGACCAGGCGCGCTCACACCCGGATGCCGAGCTGTTCGTGCATCCCGAATGCGGTTGCGCGACTTCGGCGTTGTACCTGGCCGGGGAGGGCGCGGTGCCCGAGGAACGCGTGAAGATCCTGTCCACCGGCGGCATGCTCGACGCGGCCCGCGAGACCCGCGCCAGCCAGGTGCTGGTGGCCACCGAGATCGGCATGCTGCACCAACTCCGCCGGGCCGCACCGGAAGTCGACTTCCTCGCGGTCAACGACCGGGCCTCGTGCCGCTACATGAAGATGATCACGCCGGCCGCCCTGCTGCGGTGCCTGATCGACGGGGCCGACGAGGTACACGTCGACCCCGAAACCGCCCGGCTGGGCCGCGCCAGTGTGCAACGGATGATTGCCATCGGCCAGCCCGGCGGCGGCGAGTGAGCGGGTTGTCGGCCCGCACCGCAGGTGGCTCGTTCGCCTGCGGTGCGTCGACGCTGTGGCAGCAGCGCGCCGACGTCGTGGTGATCGGTACCGGAGTCGGCGGCCTGGTGGCCGCACTCGCGGCGCACCGGCAGGGCCGACGGGTGATCGTGCTCAGCAAGACCGGGGAAACAGCGACCGCGTACGCCCAGGGCGGTATCGCTGTCGTGTTGCCCGGCAACGACGACTCGATCGACGCGCACGTCGCCGACACCGTCTCCGCGGGTGGTGGGCTGTGCGATCCCGATGCGGTCCGCTCGATCGTCGGCGACGGCTACCGTGCCATCGCAGACTTGGTCGGTGCCGGTGCGCGGTTCGACGAAACGGCTCCGGGCCGGTGGGCACTGACCCGCGAGGGTGGGCACACCCGGCACCGGATCATTCATTCCGGCGGTGATGCCACCGGCGCCGAAGTCCAACGCGCCCTTGACCATGCCGCGGCCAATCTGGACATCAGGCGCAATCACGTGGCGCTGCAGATCCTGCACGACGGTTCGGCCGTGACCGGTGTGCTGGTGAACAACGAGGACGGCGTGGGCATCCTGCACGCGCCGTCGGTGATCCTGGCCACCGGTGGCCTCGGGCATCTGTATTGCGCCACAACCAATCCCGAGGGCTCGACGGGTGACGGTATCGCCTTGGCGCTGTGGGCGGGCGTACCGGTTGCCGACATCGAGTTCATTCAGTTTCACCCGACCATGTTGTTCAACGGTGAAGTCGACGGCCGCCTGCCACTGGTGACCGAGGCGATCCGCGGTGAAGGCGCCGTTCTCGTTGACTCGCAGGGTCTTTCGGTCACCGACGGAGTGCACCCGATGGGTGACTTGGCGCCGCGCGATGTGGTGGCGGCGGCGATCAACGCCCGACTGACCGCCACCGGTGATCCGTGCGTCTACCTCGACGCCCGCCGCATCGTGGATTTCCGCCGTCGGTTCCCGACCGTCGCGGCATCGTGCGCCGCCGCGGGCATCGATCCGACCCGCGAGCCGATCCCGGTGGTGCCCGGCGCGCACTACAGCTGCGGCGGAGTGGTCACCGACGTGTACGGCCGTACCGAATTACCCGGACTGTTCGCCGCCGGGGAGGTGGCCCGCACTGGCATGCACGGCGCCAACAGGTTGGCCTCCAACAGCCTGCTCGAGGGACTCGTGGTGGGTGGCCGCGCCGGGCGCGTCGCCGCCGACCATGCGGCGCAAGCCGGTTCGGTCCGTGCCCAGGCTCCCCGTGATCGTCGACTCGACACCGTCGACCGCAGCCTACTGCAACGCGCGATGTCCGCCCACGCCTCCGTGGTCCGCGACGCCGCCGGGCTGGGACAGCTGCGTGACCTCCTGGCCACCGCGTGCCAGCGGGAAACCCGTAGCCGCAAGAGTTTTGAAGATGCCGCGCTCACCGTGACAGCACGGGCTGTTGCCGCAGCGGCCCTCGCCCGTACCGAAACCAGGGGCTGCCACCACCGTGACGACTTCCCCGGGACCGACCCCAACCAGGAGCATCCGTTGAGCATCCGGAACAGCACCGGCGGCATCGCCGTCGCAACCCCGACGGCGGTGTGCTGATGGGCCTCTCAGAATCCGAGCTTGTGGAGGCCCGGGCGACCATCGCGCGGGCCCTCGAGGAGGACCTGCGCTACGGCCCTGACGTCACCACCCAGTCGACCGTGCCGGCCTCGGCCATGACCACCGCCTCGGTGGTCAACCGGGAACCGGGAGTCATCGCCGGCGTCGACATCGCCTTGCTGGTGCTCGACGAGGTGATCGGCTCCGATGCGTACCGGGTGGTCCACCGTGTCGACGACGGAGCCCGCCTGGACGCGAAGTCCCAAGTGCTGACCGTGGAGGCGCCGACGCGGCAACTGCTGACTGCCGAGCGCACGCTACTCAACCTGGTGTGCCATCTGTCGGGTATCGCCACGGCGACCGCCGCCTGGGTGGATGCCGTCGCCGGCACCAACGCCAAGATCCGCGACACCCGCAAGACGCTGCCCGGGCTGCGTGCCCTGCAGAAATACGCGGTCCGCGTCGGCGGGGGAGTCAACCACCGCATGGGATTGGGTGACGCCGCACTGATCAAGGACAACCATGTGGCCGCGGCAGGCTCGGTGCTGGCGGCGCTGCAAGCGGTGCGCGCCGCCGCACCCGAACTGCCGTGCGAGGTCGAGGTCGATTCCCTCGAACAGCTCGATGACGTGCTTGCCGCCGGGGCGGAACTGGTGCTCCTTGACAATTTCCCGGTCTGGCAGACGCAGATCGCCGTGCAACGGCGCGATGCCGCATCGCCGGCGACCAAGCTCGAGTCCTCCGGAGGCCTGACCCTGGACACCGCAGCCGAGTACGCCGGCACCGGGGTCGACTATCTCGCGGTCGGCGCGCTCACCCACTCGGTGCGGGTGCTCGACCTCGGGCTCGATATGTGAGCCGGAGAGCTGCGGGCGTGTCGCAGAAGTCGGCGTGTCGCGCTTCTCGTGGGGGACCGCACCTCCAACCGCGCCATCGCCGGCGGTACCAGAAAAAGTGATACCACCGGTGACAGCGCGTTTCGAACCGCACGTACCCCAGACTTTCTGGTGCGGCTGTGACGAATGTGACCAGCGTGTCTTTCTCGCCCGCGGAACCGCTCAGCGGCAGGGCGCGGTCAGGCGACCACACCTCGCCGCACGAGTGACAGCACCACCGCTGCGGTCGCGAACAGTCCGGAGAACACCCGGTTGAGCGCAGTCTGCTGGCGCGGGGTGTGCAGCCAGCGCAGCAGGCGCTCGGCCCCGCCGGTGTAGAGGCTCATGACGACCACGTCGACGCACACCATCGTCACCCCGATCGCCAGGTACTGCGGCAGCAGAGGCGCTGTCGGCATGACGAACTGCGGGAGCACTGCGACCAGGAACACCAGCCCCTTCGGATTGGTGGTGTTCACCAGGAACCCGCGCGCCACCAGAGCCGCCCGACCCCGGTCGGCTGCGCTGCCCAAGCGCTCGCGCAGGTCCTGGGACGCACTGCGCCACTGATGGACGGCCAGGTAGATCAGGTACGCGACACCGATCCACTTCACGATCTGGAAGGCCAGGATCGAGCTGGCAATGGCGGCGCCCAAACCGACCGCCACCAGCACCAGCTGCGCCAGCAGCCCCAGCTGCAACCCCAGCACACTCCACGAACCGCGGCGTAGGCCGTGTGTCAGGCCCGTGGCCATCGATTGGATCGCCCCGGCGCCCGGAGACACACTGATCGCGATCGACGCGCCGAGAAACGCCAGCCAGACCTGCCAAGTCATGCAAGCAGTCTGGCAGCGACGTCAAACGATATCGGCGACGAAGACCCCGATTCGCCGGGCAGCGATGCGGGCGATCGGTGGCAACGACGGGTCATCGGTGCCTGCAGGCAGCACCCGCGGGTTGGTGATGTGGACGTCACCGCGGAACAGATGGACGTCCGCTTCGCCCGCGGCCAGCACATTCTTGGCCCAGTTGGTCTTGCCGTGGGCGAGCAGCACCGCGAGCGTATTGCCCTTGCGGTAGCTGGTGACGATGGTCTCGTAGGGCGTGCCCGACGTGCGGCCGCGATGCTTGATCACGGTAAAGCCCGGCAGACGCTTCGACAGCGGCTTCAGCGCCGGGTTGATGTACTTGATCTGAAATCGTTCCAGGGCGGGCGGAACGAGCATCGGTATGCCAGGGGCGTTGTTGGGGTGATCCTTCGCGGACATCTCGACTCCATTCGCCGGTTTGCGACCACCCTACGACGCTTGCCTGCCCGGATTTTTATTCAACTGGACTGATCAGGGACAATCGAAGAGATGGCCGAGTTTCAGATGTCCCGTATCGACCTGCGCAACCGCGAGATGAGTGCCGCGCAACTGCGCGCTGCCCTGCCACGCGGTGGCGTCGACGTGGACGCAGTCGTTCCCAAGGTCCGTCCGATCGTCGACGCGATCGCCGAGCGGGGCGCGGTAGCCGCCCTGGAGTACGGCGAGTCTTTTGACGGCGTCCGGCCCGCGGCGGTCCGCGTCCCTGCCGAGTCCTTGGCGCAGTCGCTCGCCGAACTGTCGCCGGACGTGCGGGCCGCGCTGCAGGTGTCGATCGACCGCGCCCGCGCCGTGCACGCCGATCAGCGCCGCACGAACACCACCACGACGCTGGCCCCCGGGGCGACCGTCACCGAACGGTGGGTCCCGGTCGAGCGGGTCGGCCTCTACGTCCCGGGCGGCAATGCGGTCTATCCCTCCAGCGTGGTGATGAACGTGGTGCCCGCGCAGACCGCCGGTGTCGACTCCCTGGTGATCGCGAGCCCTCCGCAGGCGCAATCGGGACCCTTCCATGGCCTCCCGCACAAGACCATTTTGGCCGCCGCCGCATTGCTCGGTGTAGAGGAAGTGTGGGCGGTCGGCGGGGCCCAGGCCGTCGCGCTGCTGGCCTACGGTGGCACCGACACCGATGGAGCCGAGCTGGCCCCGGTGGACATGATCACCGGGCCGGGCAACATCTACGTCACCGCGGCAAAGCGGATCTGCCGTTCCCAGGTGGGTATCGACGCCGAAGCCGGCCCGACCGAGATCGCGATCCTCGCCGACCACACCGCCGACCCGGTGCACGTGGCCGCTGATCTGATCAGCCAGGCCGAGCACGACGAGATGGCCGCGAGTGTGCTGGTCACCAACAGTGTGGCGCTGGCGGATGCCACCGACCGCGAACTGACAAACCAGCTCGCCACCACGGTGCACGTCGAGCGGGTGACTGCTGCCCTGACCGGTCAGCAGTCGGCCATCGTGCTCGTCGATGACATCCCGGCCGGTATCCGCACGGTCAATGCCTACGCGGCGGAACACCTCGAGATCCAGACCGTCGACGCCGCCGGGGTCGCGGACCGGATTCGGTCGGCCGGAGCGATTTTCGTCGGCGCCTGGTCGCCGGTGAGCCTGGGTGACTACTGCGCGGGGTCCAACCACGTGCTGCCCACCGCCGGCTGTGCCCGGCACTCCAGCGGGCTGTCGGTGCAGACCTTCCTGCGCGGAATCCACGTGGTGGAGTACGACGAGGCTGCGCTCAAAGATGTGTCAGGCCATGTGATCACGCTGTCGAAGGCGGAAGATCTGCCGGCGCACGGTGAGGCGGTACGACGGAGGTTTGAACGGTGATGAGCGCTTGCGCGAAGAACAGAGGGCACTGATGTCAGCGCGCGAAGTGACCTTGGCGGATCTGCCGCTGCGGGACAACCTTCGGGGCAAGTCGCCGTATGGCGCACCGCAGTTGCAAGTTCCGGTGCGCCTGAACACCAACGAGAATCCGCACCCGCCCACCCAGGCGCTCATCGACGATGTCGCTGCCTCGGTGCGCGACGCCGCAGCCGAGCTGCATCGGTATCCCGACCGTGACGCGGTGGCGCTGCGCGCTGATCTGGCGGCCTATCTAACGTCGGCCACCGGGGTGCCTCTGACCACCGAGAACCTTTGGGCGGCCAACGGTTCCAATGAGATCCTGCAGCAACTGTTGCAGGCTTTCGGCGGCCCAGGCCGCCGGGCGATCGGCTTCGTGCCGTCGTATTCGATGCACCCGATCATCTCCGACGGCACCCAGACGGAGTGGCTGCAAGCATCCCGTGCGGACGATTTCAGCCTGGATGTCGACGCAGCCATCGCCGCCATCAAGGACCGCAAGCCCGACATCGTATTCGTGACGAGCCCGAACAACCCGTCGGGACAGAGCGTTCCGCTCGCGGATCTGCGGCGTCTGCTGGATGCGATGACCGGCGGCGTGCTGGTCCTCGACGAGGCCTACGGCGAGTTCTCGTCACAGCCCAGTGCCGTCGCGCTGCTGGCCGAATATCCCGCGAAACTCGTTGTCAGCCGGACCATGAGCAAGGCGTTCGCATTCGCCGGCGGCCGGCTGGGATACCTGGCGGCGGCGCCCGCGGTGATCGACGCACTGCTGTTGGTGCGGTTGCCGTATCACCTGTCGGTGCTGACCCAGGCCGCCGCCCGGGCCGCGTTGCGGCACGCCGACGACACCCTCGCCAGCGTGGCAACGCTTGCCGCCGAACGGGACCGGGTGTGCGCCGAACTGACCCGCTTGGGCTACCGCGTGATTCCCAGCGACGCGAACTTCGTGTTGTTCGGGCACTTCGCCGACGCGCCCTCCACCTGGCAGCACTACCTCGACGCGGGCGTGCTGATCCGTGACGTCGGCATCCCCGGGTACCTGCGCACCACGATCGGCCTGGCCGCAGAGAACGACGCGTTCCTGGCTGCCAGTGCGGACCTCGTCAAGACCGAAATCACCAGCACGGTAGGAGCATCGTGACCCGTCGCGCGAAAGTCGAACGTAAGACCCGCGAATCAGAGATCGTCGTCGAGATCGACCTCGACGGCACCGGTGTGGTCGACATCGATACCGGCGTACCGTTTTTCGACCACATGCTGACCTCGCTGGGCACTCACGCCAGCTTCGACCTGACCGTTCAGGCCAAGGGCGACATCGAGATCGAAGGCCACCACACGGTGGAGGACACCGCGATCGTGCTGGGCCAGGCCCTCGGCCAGGCGCTGGGGGACAAGACCGGGATCCGGCGATTCGGTGACGCGTTCATCCCGATGGACGAGACGTTGACGCACGCCGCGGTGGATGTGTCGGGCCGTCCGTACTTCGTGCACACCGGCGAGCCGGACTACATGGTCGAGTTCACCATCGCCGGGTCCAGCACGCCGTATCACACGGTGATCAACCGGCACGTGTTCGAGTCGATCGCGTTCAACGCCCGCATCGCACTGCATGTGCGCACCATCTACGGTCGCGATCCGCACCACATCACCGAGGCCGAGTACAAGGCCGTCGCCCGGGCGCTGCGCCAGGCCGTCGAATACGACCCTCGCGTCACAGGGGTGCCGTCCACGAAGGGCACTTTGTGACGAAGAAACTCGTCGTCCTCGACTACGGATCCGGGAATCTGCGCTCAGCGCAACGGGCCCTGCAGCGCGTCGGTGCCGATGTCGAGGTGACTGCCGACCCGGGCGCTGCCGCGGCTGCCGACGGTCTGGTGGTGCCGGGTGTGGGTGCCTACGAAGCGTGCATGAACGGTCTGCGGGCGATCGGTGGGGAGAAGATCATCGCCGACCGGCTGCGGCAGGGCCGTCCGGTGCTCGGCGTCTGCGTCGGTATGCAGATCTTGTTCTCCCGCGGTGTCGAGTTCGGCGTGGAGACTGTCGGCTGCGGTCAATGGCCCGGAGCCGTCACCCGGCTGGATGCCCCGGTGATTCCGCATATGGGCTGGAACGTCGTCGAGGCCGCCGCCGGAAGTAGGCTGTTCCGCGGGCTGGACGCCGACACGCGGTTCTATTTCGTGCACTCCTATGCCGCACAGGAGTGGTCGGGCAATTCCGACGCGTTGGTCACCTGGGCCACCCACCATGCCCGGTTCATCGCAGCGGTCGAGGACGGGCCGTTGGCGGCCACGCAATTTCATCCGGAGAAGAGCGGCGATGCCGGTGCCACGCTGCTTGCGAATTGGGTTGAGGGACTGTGAGTTTGATTCTTTTGCCGGCCGTCGACGTGGTCGAGGGCAAAGCCGTTCGGCTGGTTCAGGGCAAGGCGGGTAGCGAGACCGACTACGGCTCTGCGCTGGAAGCCGCGATGGCCTGGCAGCGTGACGGTGCACAGTGGATCCATCTGGTGGATCTCGACGCGGCCTTCGGCCGGGGGAGCAACCGCGAGTTGCTGGCCGAGGTCGTCGGCAAGCTCGACGTCGATGTCGAACTCTCCGGCGGCATCCGCGACGACGAGTCGCTGAAGGCCGCGCTGGCCACGGGCTGTGCGCGCGTCAACATCGGCACCGCGGCGCTGGAGAACCCGACGTGGTGTGCGGCGGCAATCGCCGAGTACGGCGACAAGGTGGCTGTGGGCTTGGATGTGCAGCTCGCTGAGGGCACGGCCGGTGCCTACAGATTGCGTGGCCGCGGCTGGGAAACCGACGGCGGCGATCTGTGGGAGGTGCTGGAACGCCTTGAGCGCGAGGGCTGTTCGCGGTACGTCGTCACCGACGTCACCAAGGACGGCACGCTGACCGGGCCCAATCTCGAGCTGCTCGGCGCGGTCGCCGAGCGCAGTGGCGTGCCCGTCATCGCCTCAGGCGGGGTGTCCAGCCTGGAGGATCTGCAGGCCATCGCCACGCTGACCGATCGCGGTGTCGAAGGCGCGATCGTCGGGAAAGCGCTCTACGCCGGCCGATTCACCCTGCCCGAGGCTCTCGCTGCGGTCAGCGGCTGAGCGGATGGATCCCAACCGGCTGGCCGCACTGCTCGGCACCGCGGCCGAGATTCTCGATGAGGCGTCGGCACCGTTCATCGCCGGGCACCGGGCCGATTCGGCGGTTCGCAAGCAGGGCAACGACTTCGCCACCGAGGTCGACCTGGCCATCGAGCGGCAGGTGGTCAGGGCTCTCACCGAGGGAACTGGCATCGGCGTGCACGGTGAGGAGTTCGGCGGTGAGCCGATCGATTCCGAGCTGGTGTGGGTGCTCGATCCGATCGACGGCACGTTCAACTACGCGGCGGGTTCGCCGATGGCCGGCATCCTGCTCGGGCTGCTGGCGAAGGGCGAACCGGTCGCGGGCCTGACCTGGCTGCCGTTCATGGGGCAGCGCTACACCGCGCTTGTCAACGGACCGCTCTACAACAACGGCGAAGCGCTTCCGCCGTTGGGCTCTCCGACGCTGGCCGATTCGATCGTCGGAATCCAGACGTTCAACATCGACTCCCGCGGCCGGTTCCCTGGCCGATACCGCGCGCAAGTGCTTGCGAACCTGAGCCGGGAGTGCTCGCGGGTGCGGATGCACGGCGCCACCGGCGTCGACCTGGCCTATGTGGCGGCCGGAGTCCTCGGTGCCGCCATCAGTTTCGGGCACCACATCTGGGATCACGCGGCCGGTGTGGCCCTGGTCCGGGCTGCCGGCGGTATCGTGACCGACCTCGCCGGCCAGCCGTGGACAGTCGAGTCCAAGTCGGCGCTGGCCGCCGCACCCGGTGTGCATCAACGCATGCTGGAGATCGTGAAAGCCGCGGGCAGCCCGGAGGATTACCTGTGACCAGTGACGTTGCGACGCGGGTGATTCCGTGTCTGGATGTCGACGACGGCCGTGTCGTCAAGGGAGTCAACTTCGAAAACCTCCGCGACGCCGGGGATCCCGTCGAACTGGCGGCGGCGTACGACGCCGAGGGCGCCGACGAGTTGACGTTCCTGGACGTGACCGCATCGTCGTCGGGCCGTTCGACCATGCTGGAGGTGGTCAAGCGCACCGCGGAGCAGGTGTTCATCCCGCTGACGGTCGGCGGCGGGGTGCGCTCCGTCGAAGACGTCGACGTCCTGCTGCGCGCCGGTGCGGACAAGGTCTCGGTGAACACCGCCGCGATCGCCCGCCCCGAACTGCTCGCCGAGCTGGCCCGCCAGTTCGGCTCACAGTGCATCGTGCTCAGTGTCGATGCCCGCACCGTGCCGTCCGGTGCCGCGCCCACGCCGTCGGGCTGGGAGGTCACCACCCACGGCGGGCGACGCGGCACCGGGATCGACGCCATCGAATGGGCCGTTCGCGGTGCCGAACTCGGGGTCGGTGAGATCCTGCTGAATTCGATGGATCGCGACGGCACCAAGGCCGGTTTCGATCTGGACATGTTGCGTGCGGTGCGCGCGGCCGTCAGCGTGCCGGTGATCGCCAGCGGCGGGGCCGGTGCGGTGGAACATTTCCCGCCCGCCGTTGTTGCAGGTGCTGATGCCGTCTTGGCCGCCAGCGTGTTCCACTTCCGGGAACTGACCATCGCCGAGGTCAAGGCAGCGATGGCCGCGGAAGGAATCACAGTCCGATGAGCGCTTGCGCGAAGAGAAGAGTGCCCCGATGAGCGCACTGGATGCGGATATTGCGGCGCGGCTCAAGCGCAACGCCGACGGTTTGTTCACCGCCGTGGTGCAGGAGCGTGGCACCGGCGACGTGCTGATGGTCGCCTGGATGGACGACGACGCCCTGGCCCGCACGTTGGAAACCCGTGAGGCGACATACTTTTCGCGGTCGCGCGGCGAGCAGTGGATCAAGGGCGCCACGTCCGGGCACACTCAGCACGTGCATTCGGTCAGGCTGGACTGCGACGGTGACACGGTGTTGCTCGAGGTCGACCAGGTCGGCGGAGCCTGCCACACCGGCGACCACACGTGCTTCGACGCCGATCTGCTGCTGCCGCCCGAGGCCTAGCCTCCTCAAGGCATCGTCGCAGGGTGCTCTGACGCGCTGCGGGGAGTCGACGATTGCCATGGCGAGCTCTGCGTAAGCTCGGCGAGCTCGTGCGCATGCTGCAAGACCGCGAGGCGGGCCAGCATCCGTTGGCGTAGCGATTCGTCGTCGGCGACGCCGGAAGCGACCAGGGCTCGTTCCAGCTTGGCGGCACGCGACCAGGGGTACCTGTGTGGGCGGCTCAGCGTTGCGGCCCGATATGCCTTGCGATCTCGGGTGCGTTGCGCGGCGTCGCGGCCGTCATCGCCGAGGCCGAGCCGGCCGAGGACGCGTTCGCGCAATTCGCGGCCGATGCGTGCTGCGATGCCCGCGCCTTCGTGGTGGGTCCGCAATTCGAGGCCCAGGCCGAGGTGAAGCATGACCGTGCCGAGCACCGGACCGAGCAGGATGCGGCCAAGGGCTTCGCCGGGGCTCGACATGGCCCATGCCATGTAGGCCATCGCCGCGCACATCGACCACACGACCGTGCGGAACGACCCAGGATGTCCACTGCGGTGAACGTTGACGGCCATGCCCGCGCCGCACACGAACAGGGCGAGTTCGGCTACGGCGAACATGATCCAGCGTTCGGCGTTGGCGGTCGGGATGTGCAGTACGAGATCGAAGAACCGCCAGGATGTGTTCAGCGACACGGTCATCGAGACCGCGGCGACGGCGTAGCACGCGAATGCGACCCACGGAGTTCGCTTCTCGGGTTGTGCGTGGGCGGTATCGCCCGGGCGACTGAGGGTGTGCGCCGAAGTGTCGATACCTGCGCGATGACCGGATCCGGGGTCGGCGGCGGGGGCGTTCGGTTGAACTGAGAACGCGGGCGAGGCAGGCTCGTTGCCGTTGCCGTCGTGGACGGCCAGGACGTCGGAGCCGTGCGCGTCGCGGTACGCCTTTACCTCAGGTGACACCTTCCGCAACGCGACGGTGTGGCCGTACTGACTCAGCCACGCGATCACCTCGGCTGGTTGAGCGCCTCCGAGTACATCCACGGCGTAGCGGATCCTGGTGACCTCATTTTTGGCTTCAGCCAATATTTTTCGGTGCTCTTCGGACGTGTCTGAGCCGGACGACATCTCGTGTCGGCGGTTGAATGCGGTGCTGTCGCGGGTGGCTTCGTCGGCGGTGTCGCGATCCTGATACGCGTCCTGCTCGTCTTCTACGGTCGGTGCGGTCACCGCTGATCCTCTGTGCTCGAAGGGTTGTCGGTCCCGCAGCATCGCACGACGGGCCGACAAGCAGACCGTGCGCGACGCCGGCGGTCTCAGACCGCGAGGACGGGCGAGCGGCCGAGAATGCGCACCAGCAGAGTGGTCGCGACGGTCTGGGCGGTGATCAGGCACACCAGCACCACGACCTGAAACCGGCCGGCCTCCAGCGGCGGAGCGCCCGCCATCAGGGCACCCACGAAGGCGCCGGGGAGTGTGACAAGGCCCGTCGTCCTGGTCTGGTCGAGGACCGGGCGCACGGCGTCTCCGGCCGCAGCCCGGCCGATGTGCACCACCGACTGGCTCGGTGTCGCGCCGATGGCCAGCCAGCCTTCGATCTCGGCCCGCGACTTAACCGACATCCGCTGGAAGTTGCGACCGGCCAGGGTGGTGGCGGTCATCGTCGAACCGATGACGATGCCGCCGAGGGCGATCACGAACCGGCTCTGCAGCGCCAACATGTGCAGCCCGAATGCCAGGCCGATGGTCAGCGCGCTGGCCGCCACCGTCGACAGCACCACCGCGAGCGGTCCGCCATGCAGATCCCGCAGTCTGCGGGCTGCTGTCCACGCCGCCACGCTGACCATCACCAGCAGTGCGAGTGCTACCAGCGCGGGGTGAGTGAGGACTCCGCGCAGCGCGAGACTGATCAGCGCCAACTGCCCGAGCGCCCGGGTGACCGCCCACCAGGGGGCGGCGGCATGCTCGATCTTGGCCCACCACATCACCGCCGAGGTGACGCCGAGCAGGACCGCGGCGCCGAGCACCAAGGTGGCATACGGCATAGCAGCATCTCATCACTGTGACGGGCGCCACGGGAGCGGCGCGGGTGGATTCGGCAGGGTCGACACCGACGTCGACCGGCGCTGGCCCATATCACCGATATGAGCGAAATTCAGGGCTGCAGCTGCCTGACGTATGCAAGGGAAAATAGTGATCGGCGACACGCTCCGCTAACTTCGTCGCGCGAACTCATCGAATTGAAGTTTGTCCCATAACGACCCCTAACCTGTGATTTTCGTCGCGCTGATGATTGGCGACTGGCAAAGTGGTCAGCGCTAGTGACACCATCGAAATGTGTTGGTAACAGTTTCGAAAATTGGGCTTGGACTGGTGTGATGTATAGCACGTTGTCGCGCACCCTCGGCCGTAGGTGGGTGTTCCGTGGGCTGGCTCGCAATCCCTTGGCTCGGATGACCGACCGGGTTGAAGCGTTTGCGATTCTGGGTGTTCTCCTTACTGCTCTTCTCATCGTCCCGACGGCCGTTCAGTCGGGTGCCGACGCATATTCGGCAGAGATGCGTTCGATCACCGAACAGGCCCGGTCACTGCACTCGACGAATGCCGAGGTGCTCCGCGGCACCGTGCAGGGGGCGCAGCGTTACTCCACAGGCCTGCCTGTACTGGTTCAGTGGCGCGAGGGTACGCAGACACGCACCGGGCGCACAACGTTCTCGACGCCGACCTCGACCGGCCAGCAAGTGGTGATCTGGCTTGATCAAAAGGGCAATGTGGTCGATGCCCCGAGACGTAAGGCCGATGCCCAGTTGACAGCCTTTGTGCGGTCGGTCGGTGTGTGGCTCGGCGCGGTGGCGTTGAGCGTGCTGATCGCCTTTGTCGTCCGTCGGCTGCTCGACCGGGTGCGCGCGAACGCTTGGGAGCGCGAGTTGCAGCTGCTGGCGCACAACGACGACGGCTGGGCCAACCGGCGAATCTAACCGGCTCCGAACGACACGTCCCCCGGCGTTGCGGTGCGTGGGCTTGTCGGTGGCTTCGATAACAATGACGGGGTGACCGACAGCGCAGCCTATTCCGACGGCGATTCCGCCGCGGCGCGCAAGGCGCGTGGTGCCTTCTTCACGCCCGTCGAGATCACCCGGTATCTCACCCGGTGGGCCGTTCGCAGTAGCCAAGATCGGGTGTTCGAGCCGTCGGCCGGTGACGCGGCGTTTCTGCTCGCTGCCACCGAGCGGCTGCAGCATCTCGGTACTGCGGCTCCGCAGGTCGACGGTGTCGAGATCCACGCCGCCAGTGCGGCCGCCGCGCGGCGCCGGGTTGCCGAAGCCGGCGGCAAGGCGCACATCCGCACCGCCGATTTCTTCGACGTCGCCCCTCGGCCGGAATACACCGCCGTGATCGGCAATCCGCCCTACATCCGCTACCAGGATTTCCGCGGGCAGGTGCGGGCCCAGTCGCGGCGCGCGGCGCTGCAGGCCGGCGTGGCACTGTCCGGGCTGGCGTCCAGTTGGGCGGCCTTCACCGTGCATTCCGCACTCTTCCTGCGGCCCGGCGGCCGGATGGCGCTGGTGCTGCCCGCGGAGCTGCTGAGCGTGAACTATGCGGCCGCGGTGCGCAAGTTCCTGTTCGACCGCTTCGCCCACGTCGAGCTGGTGATGTTCGACGAGCAGGTGTTTCCCGAAGCCGAAGCCGACATCGTGCTGCTGTTGGCCGACGGGTTCGATCAGGGGCCGTCCGGCCACGCCGTCATCCACCGTGCCCACAACGTCAAGTCGCTGAGTTCCGAACTGGTTCAACGCAATTGGTCGCCGCGCGACCCCGCCGACAAATGGGTCAGCGGGCTGATCGGCAATGGCCCCGTCGACGCGCTGCACGCGTTGCACACCGCGGGTCGCTTCGCTCACCTGGAGCTGTGGGGCGACACCACGCTGGGCATGGTGACCGGCAACAACGGCTTCTTCGCGCTGTCTCCGGACCGAGTGCGCGAGTTGGGGCTGCGCCGCACCGATCTTCTGCCGTTGTCCCCGCCCGGCAGCGCCCACCTGCGCGGGCTTACGCTCACCGCCGATCAGCTGGCACAGCTGGGGGAGCAGGGCAAATCCACCCAGCTGTTCCGGCCGGCAGGGCGGTTGTCGGCGGCGGCGCAGCGCTACCTCGACGCCGGTCACGCCGCCGGGGTGCACCTGGCCTACAAGTGCCGGGTGCGCACACCGTGGTACCTGGTGCCCCTGGTTGCGCCCGCAGACTTGCTGCTGACGTGTATGAACGCCGACACCCCACGCTTGGTGACCAACCGGGTCAAGGCCCATCACCTCAATTCGGTGCACGGCGTGTATCTGCGCGACGGGCTGGCCACCCTCGGGCGCGACTTGCTCCCGTTGGCGGCCTTGAATTCGGTGACGCTGCTGCACGCCGAGATGACCGGCCGGTCCTATGGCGGCGGAATACTGAAAATCGAACCACGCGAAGCGGATCGGTGGCTGGTGCCTGCGCCCGAGCTCATCGCCGATCGGGCGGCACCGCTGCGTGCCGTGCGGCGACGGATCACGGCCTTGCTGCGCAACGGTCAGTTGCTCGACGCGGTATACCTGGTCGACGATGCACTCGCATTGTCGGATCTGGAATCCATTCGCACAGCGCGGCATTCATTGGCCACGCGGCGGGCGGTAAGGTCGCGGCGTGCCCGCTGAACCGTCGACGAAAGCCACCGCGTGGGCCATTTTCGACCGGATCGTCGCCGACGCCGCGCCCGGCGGTGAGCACACCAACCCGTGGGTGCGCTGCGGCGATGAGCTCATCTACCGTCCTGACTTCCGGGTGTTGCGCAGGCTTCTGGGTGTGCCGCTTCATCTGGACGCGCCGTCGACAACCGGTGTTCCGGCGTTGGCCCTGGATGTGTGGCTGGCTTATGAGCTGCGTCGAGCCGGGTTCGACACCGATGCGGTGTGGCCACGGCCCAGCGAACCGCGGATCATGCCAAGTGCCATCGCCAACCTGCTCGACGGGCTGCCGCTCAAGGAGCGTCAACTCATCGAGCACCGGCTGCGCCGCTCCATGAAGGGCGTCGCCGGCTCCAGCGCCAGCATCCTCGGTAAGCACTACATGAAGCAGGTCGACGTGGTGATGTCGGACTGGGACACCGGGCCGGAACTCCTCATCAGCACCAAGCGGATGGACTCCAGCTTCGGCAAAAACGCCGCCAACCGGGTCGAGGAGAGCTACGGCGACGCCAAGAATCTGCGACTGCGTCATCCGATGGCCGCGCTCGGCTTCGTCTACGGCCTGCGCTCGACGATCCTGACCACCGAGCCCGACAAGGCCGAATGGCTGATCGACCTGCTCGGCAAGCTGGGCACCGAGGACGACGCCTACCATGCCGTCGCACTGGTGATGATCGATTACGACGTCGCAGCCCCGGTTGAGGACGACGAGGTCGACAGCGTCGAAAAAGCCGAGCCTGACGCGCTTTTCGAGATCGTCGACGTCGAAACCGCCGCGGTGGACGAGGCGCTGGCAGCACTTCCCGATATCGCGATCCGCCATGACACGGTGCCGCCCGAACTGCAGCCGTCACGCTTTCTGGCGACCATGGTCACGCGCGTCGTCGACACGACACCGGTGACCCGGCACCGCGAAGCCCGTCGGCGCCGCCGAGAGGCGCCCGCGGGTTAGCGGATCCGGGGCCCGGCCTTGGCTCGTGCCGACCAGCGGCCCTCGTGGAAGCCGACCTCGACCGGGTGCGCGAACGCCGTCGTGACGTGATCGGTGGTGACCGTCTCCCGGGCCGGGCCGCTCGCGACGGTCCGGCCCTGCGCGATCAGCAGGGCATGTGTCGTCGAGGTCGGCAGCTCCTCCAGATGGTGCGTCACCAGGATCGATGCCATGTCCGGATGCGAATCATCCAGGGTGTCAAGGGTTTCCAGCAGCTGTTCGCGGGCCGCGACGTCCAGGCCCGTGGTCGGCTCGTCGAGCAGCAGCAGCTCGGGATCGGAGATCAGCGCCCGGGCGATCAGTGTTCGGCCCCGCTCACCCTGCGAGAGCGTCGGCCATGTCGCGTCGGTGCGTGCGGCCAGCCCCACGGTGTTGATGAGCTCCTCGGCGCGGGCCACCTGGTCGGGGCTCGGCGTCCAGCGGGCCGCGGTGTCGATGGTGGCGGTGATCCCCGTGAGCACGACGTCGCGCACGGTCAGCGGATACTGCAGTCGGTGCCGGGGATTCACATGGCCGATGGAGCGCCGCAGCACCGAAAGATCGGTCCGCCCCATCTGACCGCCCAGCACGCGCACCGTGCCGGTGGTCGGAAAGGTCACGGCCGCACAGAATCCCAGCAGCGTGCTCTTGCCTGCGCCGTTCGGTCCCAGCAGCGCCCAGTGCTCCCCGGACTGAACGGTCAACGATATGCCGTCGATGATCTGCTTGCCTTCGCGGCGGAAGGTGACGTCGCTGATCTCCAAAACCGGTGTCATGAAAAGGATTCCTTCAGTGCGCTCAGATGGGTTCGGCTGGAGGCCGCCGCCGCGGCGGGGTCCCGCGCGATGATGGCGTCGGCCAGTTGCTGATGCAAGTCGTGGTCACAGGGTTCGGATGCGATCGGACGGATTTTGAGCATGTCGATCATCGCCAGCCGAAGCCGCGGCAGGAACGCGTCGAACAACTGGGTCAGCACATCGTTGTGTGCGGCGGCGATCACCGCGCGGTGAAACGCCATGTCGGCGTCGACGTGCTCAGGAACCGACTGGCCCCGTTCACCGCGGGCCGCGAGGGTACGCCGGATCGTCCGCACGTCCGCCGGGGTGCGCCGGGCCGCCGCCAACGCGGCGCCCTCGGCCTCGATGGCGATGCGGGCTTCGATCACCGAGACGATGTTTGCGCTACGCAGCACCGTGTCCCAGTCCTCGGCGGCGTCCAGCGCCGTGACGAAAACCCCGGCGCCCTGGCGGCTTTCCAGCACGCCTTTGCCCGCCAGCTCGCGGATGGCCTCACGCAGCGTCGAGCGACCCACCCCGAGTTGGGCGGCCAGGGTGGTCTCGCCGGGGAGCCGGTGGCCTAGCGGCCACTCGCCGGCTCGGATCCGGGTCAGCAGCAACTGCGCCGCTTGCGCGGCCAACGGGTGGCGTTGCACCTGCGAAGCCATGTCAACCTCTCTACTTGTCTGAGGAGTTGTGTATATTGTAGCGATCATGACGCGCGTGCTTCTCCTTAGCTGCCTCGGCAGGGCCTGACCGACCGGCCCCCTGCCGCGGGGCTGTTGTTGCGCCGGTCGACCCCATCACCGACCGAGCAGAAAGCACACCAGCATGAACCAAACCCCGATGTGGAACCGGCAGCAGCCCTCGAAGATGCCGTCGCATCGCTATGCATCCGTTTTCGACCGCGTGGATGTTCCACTCACCCAACGACATTGGCCGGACGCCCGATTCACGGCGGCACCCCTGTGGGTTCCGGTGGACCTGCGCGACGGCAACCAGGCGCTGGCCGAGCCGATGGATCCGGCCCGCAAGCGGCGCTTCTTCGAGCTGCTGGTGGCCATGGGCTACAAGGAGATCGAAGTCGGCTACCCGTCGGCGTCGCAGACCGATTACGACTTCGTGCGGCTGCTGGCCGATTCCGAGATCGCCCCGTCCGATGTCGCAATCGCGGTGTTCACCCCGGCCCGGCGCGATCTCATCGAACGCACCGTGGCGTCGGTGCGAGCCGTCCGCAACGAGGTCGTCATCCACATGTACACGGCCACCGCGCCGGTGTGGCGCAACACCGTATTGGGCAAGGACCGCACCGAATTGCGTGAGCTGATCATGTCCGGGGCCCGCGACGTCCTCGAGTTCGCCGGTGACCTGCCCAACGTCCGCTTCGAATTCTCGCCCGAGGTGTTCAACCTCACCGAACCCGACTATGTGCTGGAACTGTGCGACGCCGTCACCGACCTGTGGCAGGCCAGTCCAGACCGGCCGGTGATCCTGAATCTGCCCGCGACCGTCGAAGTGGCCACCCCGAACGTGTACGCCGACCAGATCGAGTACATGCACCGCAACCTGTCCCGTCGCGACAGCGTCATCCTCTCGGTGCATCCGCACAACGACCGAGGCACGGGCATCGCGTGTGCCGAGCTCGCGGTGCTGGCCGGCGCGCAGCGGGTCGAAGGCTGCGTCTTCGGCAACGGGGAACGCACCGGCAACGTCGACATCGCAACCCTGGCGTTGAACCTGCACGCCCAGGGTGTCGACCCGATGATCGACTTCTCCGACATCGACGAGATCGCCCGCACCGTCGCCTACTGCACGCGCATGCCGATCCACGAACGCCACCCCTACGTCGGCGATCTGGTGCACACCGCGTTCTCCGGCACGCACCAGGACGCCATCAAGAAGGGCTTGGCCGAACATCGGGACCGGGCCGCGGCCGAAGGCCGGTCCGAACGTGAAATCGATTGGCGGGTCCCGTATCTGCCGATCGACCCGGCCGATATCGGACGCACCTACGACGCGGTGATCCGCGTCAACTCGCAGTCCGGCAAGGGCGGCATCGCCTACCTGCTGCTCACCGACTATGGCCTGGACCTGCCGCGCCGGTTACAGATCGACTTCGCCCGCCGCGTTCAGGAGCACACCGACACCCATGGTGCGGAGGTCACCGCCGCCGAGCTGTTCGACCTGTTCGATGCCGCGTATCTGCAGCCCGGCGGCCCGGTCGAGCTGAAGGACTGGCACACCGGTCGCGACGAGACCACCGAGATCACCCTCGTCGTCGACGGCCAGACCCGAACCAGCACGCATCGGGAGATCGGCCCACTGGATGCGCTGACGGCGGCGCTGAGCGCCGTCGGGCGCGACGTCGAGGTGCTGAGCTTGGCGCAGCAATCCGTCGGACGGGAGGCGGTCAGTTACCTCGAGTACCGCTGCGCCGGCAAAACCGGCTGGGCGTGCGGTCGCAGCGATTCGGTGCTCGCCGCGTCGATGGCGGCGGTGCTGCGCGCGGTCAACGCGCCCTGAGCACCGCCAGCGCCTTGTCGGCGTGGGTGTCCATGCTGAGCTCGCTGGAGATCACGTCGAGCACGGTGCGATCGGTGTCGATGACGAACGTGGTCCGCTTGACCGGCAGCAGCTTGCCGAGCAGGCCACGTTTGACACCGAAGTGGCCTGCCACCTTGCCGTCGGCATCGGACAGCAGCGGGTAGTCGAACCGCTGGATGTCGGCGAACTTGGCTTGTTTGGCGACCGGGTCGGTGCTGATTCCGACCCGGGACGCACCGACCGCGGCGAAGTCGGCGGCCAGGTCGCGGAAGTGGCAGGCCTCTTTGGTGCAGCCGGGCGTCAGCGCCGCAGGGTAGAAGAACAGCACAACTGGCCCATCGGCCAGCAAACTCGTCAGACTGCGTACCGTGCCGGTTTGATCGGGGAGTTCGAACTCGGCAACGGTGTCACCCGTCTTAAGAGCTGTCATGAGCGTCCACGCTACGCCGACCTATTGCGTCCAGTCTGGGAGGATCATCTGCGTGCACACGCTTGCTTCCACCACGTCGCGTGAGGACTTCCGGGCGCTGGCCGCCGAACATCGGGTGGTCCCGGTGACCCGCAAGGTCCTGGCCGACAGCGAGACGCCGCTGTCGGCGTACCGCAAGCTGGCCGCCAACCGGCCCGGAACGTTCCTGCTGGAATCGGCCGAAAACGGCCGGTCGTGGTCGCGATGGTCGTTCATCGGCGCCGGCGCGCCGTCGGCGTTGACCGTCCGCGACGACCAGGCGGTGTGGCTGGGCGCGACGCCGCAGGACGCCCCCAGCGGCGGCGATCCGCTCGAGGCTGTCCGCATGACCCTTGAGCTGCTGGCCACAGCTGCCGTGCCCGGTATGCCGCCGCTGTCTTCGGGGCTGGTGGGCTTTTTCGCCTACGACATGGTCCGGCGCCTGGAGCGGTTGCCGGAACTGGCTGTCGACGACCTCGGCCTACCCGACATGCTGCTGCTACTGGCCACCGACATCGCGGCGGTCGACCACCACGAGGGCACCATCACGTTGATCGCGAACGCCGTCAACTGGAATGCCACCGATGAGCGGGTCGACTGGGCCTACGACGACGCGGTCGCACGCCTGGACGTGATGACGGCGGCACTCGGGCAACCGTTGGCCTCGGCGGTCGCGACCTTCAGCCGTCCCGCGCCGCAACACCGGGCGCAGCGCACCGTCGAGGAGTACTCGGCCATCGTCGAGAAACTGGTCGGCGACATCGAAGCCGGCGAAGCGTTTCAGGTGGTGCCGTCGCAGCGATTCGAAATGGACACCGCGGCCGATCCGCTTGACGTCTACCGCCTGTTGCGGGTGACCAACCCCAGCCCGTACATGTATCTGCTCAACGTCCCGAATGCCGAAGGCGGACTGGACTTTTCGGTCGTCGGATCCAGCCCGGAGGCACTGGTCACCGTCACCGACGGGCGGGCCACCACGCATCCCATCGCGGGAACCCGTTGGCGCGGGGCCACCGACGAAGAGGACGTGCTGCTGGAGAAGGAGCTGTTGGCCGATGACAAGGAACGCGCCGAGCACCTGATGCTGGTCGATCTCGGTCGCAACGACCTGGGCCGCGTGTGCCGACCCGGCACCGTGCGGGTCGAGGACTACAGCCACATCGAGCGCTACAGCCATGTCATGCACCTGGTCTCGACGGTCACCGGCGAACTCGCGGACGGCAAGACCGCACTCGACGCGGTCACCGCCTGCTTCCCGGCAGGCACCCTGTCCGGCGCGCCCAAGGTGCGGGCCATGGAGCTCATCGAGGAGGTCGAGAAGACACGGCGCGGCCTGTACGGCGGGGTGCTCGGCTATCTCGACTTCGCAGGCAACGCCGACTTCGCCATCGCCATCCGCACCGCCCTGATGCGCAACGGCACCGCATACGTACAGGCGGGCGGGGGAGTCGTGGCGGACTCCAACGGCCCCTACGAGTACAACGAATCGGCGAACAAGGCCAAAGCGGTGCTCAACGCGATCGCCGCCGCCGACACGCTCACCGAACCATGATGCGGGTCGCGCAGGTTCTGCTCGTGGCGGCCGCCCTGGCCCTGTGGGGCGCGTCGCGGATGTCGTGGGTGCAGGTGTCGTCGTTCGACGGGCTGGGCCAGCCCAAGAACACCGTGCTGACGGGTGCCATGTGGTCCACAGCGTTGATCCCGCTCGCGCTGGTGGTGCTGGCGGCCGCCGTCGCGGTCCTGGCGGTGCGGGGCTGGCTGTTGCGGCTGCTGGCTCTGCTCGTCGCCGTCGCCAGTGCCGGTATGGGTTATCTGGGAATCAGCTTGTGGGTTGCCAAGGACGTCGCGGTGCGTGCGGCGGACCTGGCCTTGGTGCCGGTGGCGCAACTGACCGGCACGCATCAGTACTACGGCGGCGCCGTACTGACACTGGTTGCCGCGGTCTGCGCACTCGCAGGCGCGGTGCTGCTCATGCGGTCGGCGACCGGAGCACGCGCGGTAGCGTCACGCTACGCGGCGCCGGGGGCTCGCCGGGCCGCCGCCCAGGGCGAGAACGCCGATGCCCCAATGTCCGAACGGATGATCTGGGACGCCCTCGACGAGGGGCACGATCCGACGGGTGGGCAGAACGGTGAGCAGTCCGATCCGGACAACAAGGGTCGGTGACAGCAGAATGTGTGGCGGCGACTACCCTTCGAGTGAGGTCCACCGGGATCGTCCCGGGCGCACCGGAAAGGAATCGACGGCGATGAGTTCGGCCACTGTGCTCGACTCCATCATCGAAGGAGTCCGCGCCGACGTTGCGGCTCGCGAGGCCGTCATCAGCCTTGAGGAAATCAAGGCGCGCGCCCTGGATGCACCCGCACCACTGGACGTGATGGCAGCGTTGCGCGAACCCGGGATCGGCGTCATCGCCGAGGTGAAACGTGCCAGCCCGTCCCGCGGCGCACTGGCCAATATCGCCGACCCGGCGCAGTTGGCCCGCGCCTACGAGGATGGTGGCGCCCGGGTGATCAGCGTGCTCACCGAAGAGCGCCGGTTCCACGGCTCGTTGGCCGACTTGGACACGGTGCGCGCCGCGGTGTCAATTCCGGTGCTGCGCAAGGACTTCATCGTCAAGCCGTATCAGATCCACGAGGCGCGCGCGCACGGAGCGGACATGCTGCTGCTCATCGTCGCCGCGCTCGAACAGCCCGTGCTCGAGTCGTTGTTGGAGCGCACCGAGTCACTCGGCATGACGGCTCTGGTCGAGGTGCACACGGAAGAGGAAGCCGACCGTGCCCTGCAGGCCGGCGCCCGCGTGATCGGTGTCAACGCACGGGATCTCAAGACCCTGGAGGTCGACCGGGACTGCTTCGCGCGTATTGCGCCGGGGCTGCCCAGCAACGTCATCCGCATCGCCGAATCCGGTGTCCGCGGTACGGCGGATCTCCTGGCATACGCCGGCGCGGGCGCAGACGCGGTCCTCGTCGGTGAGGGACTCGTCACCAGTGGTGACCCCCGAAGCGCGGTCGCCGATCTGGTGACCGCGGGTACCCACCCGTCCTGCCCGAAACCGGCTCGTTGAATCGGCAATGAGCCGCTGTCGCGAAGAGGCACACTGATGGCGGATATCGCCGGTCCCGAGCTGCCGCGTTCCAGCGCAGCCGTGGCCGAACCCACGGTCCATGATCCCGACGCCCGAGGCCACTTCGGTTCTTACGGCGGCCGACTCGTGCCGGAAGCCTTGATGGCGGTGATCGAGGAAGTCACCGCGGCCTACGAAAAGGCCCGCGGCGACCAAGCCTTCCTCGATGAGCTCGACAGGCTGCAACGGCACTACACCGGGCGGCCGTCGCCGCTGTACGAGGCTGCCCGGCTTTCCGAGCACGCCGGCGGGGCACGGCTCTTCCTCAAGCGGGAAGACTTGAACCACACCGGTTCTCACAAAATCAACAATGTCCTCGGCCAGGCGTTGCTGGCTCGCCAGATGGGCAAGACCCGGGTGATCGCCGAGACCGGCGCGGGACAGCACGGTGTCGCGACCGCGACCGCGTGTGCTCTGCTCGGCCTCGAGTGCGTGATCTACATGGGTGCCGTCGACACTGAGCGGCAGGCGCTGAACGTGGCGCGGATGCGGCTGCTCGGCGCGACGGTGGTCTCGGTGGAGGCCGGGTCGAAAACTCTCAAGGATGCGATCAACGAAGCATTCCGCGACTGGGTCACCAACGCCGACGAGACCTACTACTGCTTCGGGACCGCGGCAGGCCCGCATCCGTTCCCACTCATGGTGCGCGACTTCCAGCGCGTCGTCGGGCTGGAGGCACGTGCACAGATCCAGGATCAGGCTGGGCGGCTGCCCGACGCCGTGACCGCGTGCGTGGGCGGCGGATCGAACGCCATCGGCATCTTCCACGCCTTCATCGACGATCCCGGTGTGCGGCTGGTGGGCTTCGAAGCCGCCGGTGACGGCGTAGAAACCGGACGGCACGCCGCGACTTTCTCGGGTGGGTCGCCGGGCGCGTTCCAGGGTTCGTTCTCCTACCTGCTGCAGGATGAGGACGGGCAGACCATCGAGTCCCACTCGATCTCGGCAGGCCTGGACTACCCGGGTGTCGGCCCCGAGCACGCCTACCTGAAGGACACCGGCCGCGCGGATTATCGGCCCATCACCGACACCGAAGCGATGCATGCGTTCTCGTTGCTGTGCCGGACCGAGGGCATCATTCCGGCCATCGAATCGGCGCACGCCGTGGCTGGGGCGCTCAAGCTCGGCAAGGAGCTCGGCAACGGGGCGATCATCCTGGTCAATATCTCCGGTCGCGGTGACAAGGACGTGGAAACGGCGGCCAAGTGGTTCGGCCTGCTTGACGAGGGAGGCGCCTGATGAGCCGGTTGGCGGAACTGTTCGACGGGTGCCGGGCGGAAGGACGGGCAGCCCTGATCGGCTACCTGCCAACCGGTTTCCCCGATGTGCCGACGTCCATCGCGGCGATGACTGCGATGGTTGAATCCGGTTGCGATCTGGTGGAAGTCGGCGTGCCGTATTCGGATCCCGGCATGGACGGGCCGACCATCGCTGCGGCGACTGAGACTGCGTTGGCCGGGGGAGTCCGCGTGCGCGACACCCTCGCTGCCGTCGAGGCGATCAGCAACGCCGGTGGCCGCGCGGTCGTGATGACGTACTGGAATCCGGTGCTGCGCAAGGGTGTTGACGCTTTCGCGCGCGATCTCGCGTCAGCTGGCGGTTACGGTCTCATCACCCCAGACCTCATTCCGGAAGAGGCCGACGATTGGCTGGCGGCCTCGGATGCCCATCAGCTGGATCGGATTTTTCTGGTGGCACCCTCGTCGACCCCGCAGCGGTTGGCGGCCACCGTGCAGGCCTCCCGCGGATTCGTCTATGCCGCATCGACAATGGGCGTCACCGGGGCCCGCGACGCGGTCTCCAGCGCAGCGCCCGAGCTGGTGAGCCGGGTGAAGGAAATCTCGGACATCCCGGTCGGAGTCGGCCTCGGCGTGCGATCCGGACAGCAGGCGGCCGAAATCGGAGCCTTCGCTGACGGTGTGATCGTCGGATCGGCCCTTGTTTCTGCTTTGCAGAACGGACTCGACGCCGTCCGCACGCTCACCGAAGAACTGGCCACCGGTGTTCGGCAAAGGATTTCGGCTTGACCACAACCGTCCTCGCATACCTGCCCAGCCCGTCACAGGGCGTCTGGCATCTGGGGCCGGTACCGATCCGTGCGTACGCCCTGTGCATCATCGCCGGGATCGTCGCGGCACTGATAATCGGTGACAGGCGGTGGGCGGCGCGCGGCGGAGAGCCCGGCGTCATCTACGACATCGCGCTGTGGGCCGTGCCTTTCGGCCTCGTCGGCGGCCGGCTGTATCACGTCATGACGGATTGGCGCACCTACTTCGGGCCCGAGGGCAAGGGCCTGGCCGCGGCGTTCCAGGTCTGGGAGGGTGGCCTCGGAATCTGGGGTGCGGTCGCACTCGGCGCGGTCGGCGCATGGATCGCGTGTCGGCGACGCGGAATTCCGTTGCCCGCGTTCGGCGATGCCATCGCCCCGGGAATCGTGCTCGCACAGGCGATCGGCCGGTTCGGCAACTACTTCAACCAGGAACTCTACGGCCGCGCGACGTCGGTGCCGTGGGGCCTGGAGATCTACGATCGGCGCAACGCCGCCGGTCTGCCCGATCAGCTCAACGGCGTCTCCAACGGCACCGTGCTGGCGGTCGTGCATCCCACGTTTCTCTACGAGTTGCTGTGGAACCTGCTGATTTTCGCCCTGTTGATCTGGGTTGACCGCCGGTTCCGGATCGGCCACGGCCGGTTGTTCGCGCTGTACGTGGCCGGCTATTGCGTGGGCCGGTTCTGGGTGGAACTCATGCGCAGCGATGCCGCCACACATCTGGCCGGTATCCGCATCAACACCTTCACCTCCACGTTCGTCTTCATCGGCGCCGTCGTCTACATCATGTTGGCCCCCAAGGGCCGCGAGGAACCGGCCACCTTGGCGGGCCGCCCGCGTGACGATTCCGATGAATCGGTGGTCGACGAGCTGGGCAAGGACCTGGTCGGCGTGGCGGCTGCAACGGGCGTCGTGGCGGCCGCGAAGGTCGCGGGCGATGCCGATACCGCAGACGAACATTCCGAGGACATGCACCCGGATGCCGTGGCAGAGGACGAAGGTGCCGATGCCGCTGCTGCGGTCGAGTTGAAAGCCATCGCACCGCAGACCAACGATGCGCCGGCTGAACACGGCGAGGCGGCCGAGCCCGCAAGCGAAGCCGGTGAAGAAGAAGCGGCGTCCACTGCGGAAGCTGAGGACGAGACAGCCGCCGAGACCGCGGAGGCTGACGCCGAATCAGCTGCCGAGGCTGAATCCGACGAGCCCGAGGCTGAGGTAGAGCCAGCCGTCGACGCCGAGGCATCGGAAACCGAGGCCGAGGACGAGCCAGCAGAGCCCGAGACGGCGCAGGCCGCCGAGCCTGAAGCCGAAGGCACAGAAGCTGACGCCGAACCATCTGCCGAGGCCGAGTCCGAGCCAGCCGCCGAGACTGAAGATGACGCAGCTGCTGAGGCCGTCCCTGACGAGCCCGAGGCTGAGACGGCGGAGTCCGAGCATGAGGGCGAAGCCGAGCAGCCAGAGCCTGAAGCCGCAGGCACGGAGGCTAGCGCGGAACCATCTGCCGAGGCCGAGTCCGAACCAGCCGCCGAGACTGAAGATGAAGCGGCTGCTGAGGCCGAAGCCGCGGAGGCTGACGACCTCGAGGCTGAGGGCGAACCGACTGCCGATGCTGAGGCATCGGAACCGGAAGCCGAAACAGAAGCCGAGGCGGCAGAGCCCGAGACCGCGCCAACAGCCGAGACTGAAGATGAGGCAGCAGCCGCGGCAGTCACCGACGAGCCCGAGGCTGCGGCATCCGAGCCTGAAAGCGAAGCCGAACAGCTAGAGCCTGAAGCCGAAGCCGCGGAGGCTGACGCCGAACCGTCTAGCGAGGCCGAGACCGAATCAGCCGAGGCTGAAGAGGCATCCGAACCCGAAGCCGAAACAGAGCCCGAGACCGCGCCGGCCGCCGAGACTGAAGAAGACGCAGCCGCCGAGGCCGCCACTGACGAGCCCGAGGCTGAGGACGAAACGGCGGAGCCCCGAGGCGATGCGTCCGAGGCCGAACAAGACGCCGCCGACACCGAGGACGAATCCTCCGCAGAAGCGGCGACCGACGAGACCGAGAAGTCCGAAACCGAAGCCTCGGAGTCGGAGAAGTCCGAGGCCGATGACGCCGACAGCGGCGAGGGCACGGACGAAGCGGCCGAGGACGCTGAAACCGCTAGCACAGAAGAGGAATCGGCCAAGGCTGAGACCTCATCGGTTGCCGCGGCCAAACCCAGTACGCCGCCGTCACCGGCACCCGCGCCGCAGCGTCGCCGGTGGTGGCAACGCCGGCGCTGACTTCGCGCCAGAACCTGGGCATGACGACGGCTTGAACGAGTCACGTTCTGGCATGCTGTGAACATGACCGATCGCCCGGAATACGGCGCCGGTGCCGAAGGCTCGGTACCGCCGTTCCCGCCGCCCGCGGGTTATCCACCGCCACCTCCCGGATACGGGCCGCCGCCGGGCTACCCGCCACCGGGCTACGGGCAACCCAATGGCTTCTATCCGCCCCCGGCCTATGTCGATCCGTCGGCTCCGTACGGGCGGCATCCCTTGACCGGCGAGCCGTTTTCGGACAAGTCGAAGGTCACCGCGGGGCTGCTGCAGTTGCTCGGCTTCTTCGGGCTCGTGGGTATCGGCCGCATCTACATCGGCGACACCTCGATGGGCGTCATTCAATTGGTCGTCGGGATCCTCACGTGCGGTATCGGCGCCTGGATCTGGGGCGTCATCGACGCGATCCTCATCTTCACCGACAAGGTCCGCGACCCGAACGGCCGTCCGCTGCGCGATGGCACCTAACTCCGGGTTCAGCACCACATCGACGCGCTACGGCGCGCTCGGCGCAGGCGTCATGCTGACCGGAGCGCTTGCCTACACCGCGGTGGCCGACCCACACCGACCGGGATTCCTGTTCCCGCCATGCCCGTTCAGGCTGATGACCGGCTGGAACTGCCCGGCGTGCGGTGGCTTGCGGATGACGCACGATGTGCTGCACGGCGACCTGGGGGCCGCGGTTGTCGACAACGCGTTCGCGCTGGTCGGGTTACCGCTGCTGGCCGCGTGGGTTCTGGTGCGGTGGCGGTTGGGCAAGCCGATTTTCCCGGCGTCTGCCGTCGCGACCATCCTGGTCGCCGCGGTCATCTGGACCGTGGTCCGAAATCTCCCCGGCTTCCCGCTTACTCCGACATTTATCGGGATGTAGCCGCCGACCTGCGCTGATACACTCGTAGTTCGGGCCGGTGCAGTCCCGGAGCATGGATGTTCCGGACTGTGGAGGTGCGATTCACGTGCTTTTCTCGGCATTGCCAGACGCGCAGGGGCTGTATGACCCTGCAAACGAGGCCGATTCTTGCGGCGTCGCGATGATCGTCGACATTCAAGGACGACGGTCCCACGGCATCGTCGCCAACGGACTCGAAGCACTCGAAAACCTCGAGCACCGCGGCGCGGCCGGCGCCGAACCAAACAGTGGCGACGGCGCAGGCATCCTGCTTCAGCTGCCGGTCGAGCTGCTCAGCGAGGTGGTCGACTTCGCTCTGCCGGCCCCAACCGCCGACGGGGCAAACACGTTCGCCGCCGGTATCTGCTTCCTGCCGCAGGACCCGGTGGATCGGCAGACCGCCCGCGAACGGATCGAAGCCATCGCCGCCGAAGAGGACCTGGAGGTTCTGGGGTGGCGTGCGGTCCCCGTGGATCCCGACGGTGCCGGCGTGGGCATGACGGCTCTCGGCTGTATGCCCTACATGGCTCAACTGTTCGTTGCCGCGCCGGAGGTCGCAGGAGTCCGGCCGGGCGGTATCGACCTGGACCGGCGCACCTACCCGCTGCGCAAACGCGCGGAGCGCTGCGGCGTCTACTTTCCTTCGCTGTCCAGCCGGACCATCGTGTACAAGGGCATGCTGACGACAATGCAGCTGCCACAGTACTTTTCGGATCTTCGCGACGAACGCTGCCAAAGCGCCATCGCGATCGTGCACAGCCGGTTCTCCACCAACACGTTCCCGTCGTGGCCACTGGCCCATCCGTTCCGGTTCGTCGCTCACAACGGTGAGATCAACACCGTTCGCGGCAACCGCAACCGCATGCACGCCCGCGAAGCGATGCTGGCCAGCGCGCACATTCCGGGGGATCTGAGCCGCCTGTCACCGATCTGCACGCCAGACGCCTCCGACTCGGCGTCCTTCGATGAGGTTCTGGAACTGCTCCATCTGGGCGGTCGCAGCCTGCCACACGCAGTGCTGATGATGATTCCGGAGGCGTGGGAGAACGCCACCACGATGGACTCGGCGGAGCGGGACTTCTGGCAGTTCCACGCCTCACTCATGGAGCCGTGGGACGGCCCGGCCTGCGTGACCTTCACCGATGGGACATTGGTCGGAGCGGTCTTGGACCGCAACGGTTTACGTCCCGGGCGGTGGTGGCGCACAGTCGACGACCGCATCATTCTGGCCAGCGAGAGCGGTGTGCTGGGCATGCCGTCGGGAGAGATCGTCGCCAAGGGCCGGCTGCAGCCCGGCAAGATGCTGCTGATCGACACCGCGGCAGGCCGCATCGTGTCCGACGACGAGATCAAGGAGCAGTTGGCGCAGGCCGAACCGTACGGCGAGTGGCTGCACGCCGGACTGCTGGACCTCGCGACCCTGCCTGATCGCGCCCGCCTGCAGCCCAACCACGAATCCGTGGTGCGTCGGCAGATCGCCTTCGGTTACACCGAAGAGGAGCTGCGGATCCTGCTCACGCCGATGGCGGCGTCGGGCGCCGAGCCCCTCGGGTCGATGGGCACCGATACGCCGACGGCGGTGCTCTCGTCGCGGTCGCGGCTGCTCTACGACTACTTCGTCGAACTGTTCGCCCAGGTGACCAACCCGCCGCTGGACGCCATCCGCGAAGCGGTGGTCACCTCCATGGCCCGGGTGATGGGGCCGGAGGAGAACCTTCTCGAGCCCGGTGCCGCGTCGTGCCGTCAGATCGTGCTGCGCTGGCCGGTTCTCGACAACGACGAGTTGAGCAAGATCGTCCACATCAACGACGACGGCGAACATCCCGGGTTGCGTTCCACCGTGTTGCGTGCGCTCTACGACGTCGAACGCGGCGGTGAGGGCCTCGCCGACGCCGTCGAGGAGCTGCGCCTGCGGGCCAGTGAGGCCATCGCCAAAGGTGCACGCACCCTGGTGATTTCCGATCGCGACTCCGATCACACCCGGGCACCGATCCCGTCGCTGCTCGCGGTGTCGGCGGTGCACCACCATCTGGTTCGCACCAAGGAACGCACCAAGGTGGCACTGGTGGTGGAAAGCGGTGACGCCCGCGAGGTGCACCACATCGCGATGCTCATCGGCTTCGGCGCGGCCGCGGTCAACCCGTATCTGGCCTTCGAGTCGATCGAAGACCTGATCCGCGAAGGTGAGCTCACCGGCATCGAGCCGGCGGCCGCGGTCCGCAACTACGTCAAGGCTCTGGGCAAGGGCGTAGTCAAGGTGATGAGCAAGATGGGTATCTCCACCGTCGGGTCCTACACGGGCGCACAGGTTTTCGAGGCGATCGGACTCGACCGGGGCGTGGTCGCGGAGTACTTCACCGGTACCACCAGCCAGCTCGGCGGCGTCGGTCTGGACGTACTCGCCGAGGAGGTCAAGCTGCGGCATCGACGTGCCTACCCGGAGAACCCGACCGAACGCGTCCATCGCCGGCTGGAGGTCGGCGGAGAGTACGGCTTCCGTCGGGAGGGCGAGCTGCATCTGTTCACCCCGGAAGTGGTGTTCCTGCTGCAGCATTCGACTCGCACCGGCCGACGGGACATCTTCGCCCGCTACTCCGAGGAAGTCGACCGACTGTCCCGCGAGGGCGGGGCGCTGCGCGGCCTGTTCGAATTCAAACGCGGGCTGCGGGCGCCGGTGCCCCTGAACGAGGTGGAACCCGTCGAAGCGATCGTCTCGCGGTTCAACACGGGTGCGATGAGCTACGGTTCGATCTCCGCCGAGGCCCACGAAACGATGGCCATCGCCATGAACAAGCTCGGGGGCCGTTCCAACAGCGGCGAGGGCGGCGAGGACGTCGCTCGGCTCTACGACCCGCTGCGGCGCAGTGCGGTCAAGCAGGTCGCGTCGGGCCGTTTCGGCGTGACGAGCGACTACCTCGTCAACGCCACCGATATCCAGATCAAGATGGCTCAGGGCGCCAAACCTGGTGAGGGTGGCCAGCTTCCGGGCTACAAGGTGTACCCGAGCATCGCCAAGACCAGGCATTCCACCCCCGGTGTCGGGCTCATCTCGCCACCGCCGCACCACGACATCTACTCGATCGAGGATCTCGCCCAGCTCATTCACGACCTGAAGAACGCCAACTCCGAGGCACGTATCCACGTCAAGCTGGTCAGCAGTGTCGGGGTCGGCACCGTGGCCGCGGGCGTGTCCAAGGCCCACGCCGACGTCGTGCTGATCTCCGGGTACGACGGCGGCACCGGCGCCGCGCCGCTCACCTCGCTCAAGCATGCCGGGGCGCCATGGGAGATCGGTCTGGCCGACGCGCAGCAGACGCTGGTACTCAACGGTTTACGCGACCGCATCACCGTGCAGTGTGACGGCGGCCTGCGCACGGCGCGCGATGTCATGGTGGCGGCGCTGCTGGGTGCCGAGGAGTTCGGGTTTGCGACCGCGCCACTGGTGGTGTCGGGCTGCATCATGATGCGGGTGTGTCACCTCGATACCTGCCCGGTCGGGGTCGCCACCCAGAATCCCGAACTGCGGGCCCGGTTCAACGGCAAGCCCGAGTTTGTGGAGAACTTCTTCACCTTCATCGCCGAAGACATCCGCAGCTACCTGGCCGAGTTGGGCTTCCGCAGCATCGACGAGGCGGTCGGCCACGCCGAGATGCTCGACACCGCACCCGGCGTCGCGCACTGGAAGAGCCGCGGGTTGGACCTCAGCCCGATCTTCGAGGTGTGCACCGACGCCCATGGGGCCAAGCTGACCCAGCGCCGCCGGTTGCGCGGCCAGGATCATGGGCTGGAGCAGGCCCTGGACCGTACCCTCATCCAGCTTGCCGAGGGCGCGTTGGAGGATGCGCACGCGGTGCGGCTGGAACTACCGGTCCGCAACGTCAACCGCACGGTGGGCACCCTGCTCGGTTCCGAAGTCACCCGCCGCTACGGTGCCACCGGCCTGCCCGACGACACCATCCACGTCACCCTGACCGGATCGGCCGGGCAGTCGATCGGGGCGTTCCTGCCGCCCGGTATCACCCTCGATCTCATCGGCGACGCCAACGACTATGTGGGCAAAGGCCTTTCCGGCGGCCGGGTGATCGTGCGGCCGCCCGACGACGTATTGTTCCTGCCCGAGGACAACGTCATCGCGGGCAACACCCTGCTCTACGGGGCTGTCTCAGGTGAGGTCTTCCTGCGCGGCCGGGTGGGAGAACGGTTCTGCGCGCGCAATTCCGGAGCGTTGGCCGTCGCCGAGGGCGTCGGCGATCACGCCTGCGAATACATGACCGGTGGCCGCGTGGTGGTGCTGGGACGCACCGGACGCAACATGGCCGCGGGCATGTCCGGTGGTATCGCCTACGTGCTGGGCTTGGACCCCGCGAAAGTCAACACCGAGATAGTGCAGCTGCAGGCCCTCGAGCCCGAGGACCTGGCCTGGCTGCACACCGTGGTGACCCGCCACGCCCAGTACACCGGCAGCACCGTGGCCAACTCGGTGTTGTCCGACTGGTCAAGGCGCAGTTCACAATTCACCAAAATCATGCCGACCGACTATCAGCGCGTGTTGCAGGCCACCCGGATGGCCAAAGCAGAGGGCCGCGATGTCGACAACGCGATCATGGAGGCCAGCCGTGGCTGATCCGACCGGATTCCTGCGAGTACCCAAGATCGAGGCCGCCAAGCGGCCCGTCGATGAACGCATCGGGGACTGGCGAGAGGTGTATGAACGGCAGAGCCCTCATGAGCGGGCCGGCGAGGTCTCGCAGCAGGCCCGCCGCTGCATGGACTGCGGTATTCCGTTCTGCCACTCGGGAACTGCGGGTTGTCCGCTCGGTAACCTGATCCCGGAGTGGAACGATCTGGTGCGCCGCGGCCGTTGGGACGCGGCAGGTGATCGGCTGCACGCCACCAACAACTTCCCGGAGTTCACCGGTCGGTTGTGTCCGGCGCCGTGTGAGGCGGCCTGCGTCCTGTCGATCAGCGAGGAGCAGACCGGCGGCAGCGTCACCATCAAACGCATCGAGCAGACCATCGCCGACCAGGCCTGGCTGGACGGGACGGTCGAGCCCCAGCCTGCCGCGATCAGGACCGGCAAGAGTGTCGCGGTGGTGGGTTCGGGTCCCGCGGGACTGGCCGCGGCCCAGCAGCTCACGCGGGCGGGCCACGATGTCACGGTCTACGAGCGCGATGACCGGCTCGGTGGGCTGCTGCGCTATGGCATCCCCGAGTACAAGCTGGAGAAGTCGGTCCTCGATCAGCGGCTGGCCCAGATGCGGGCCGAGGGCACGCGGTTCGTCACCGAATGCGAGGTGGGTGTGGACCTGTCCGTCGAGCAGTTGCGCGCCCGGCATCAGGCCGTCGTGCTGGCGGTCGGCGCCCTGCGGGCGCGCGACAACGATGTCCCCGGCCGCGATTTGGCGGGGGTGCATCTGGCCATGGAGCACCTGGTACCGGCCAATCGGGAATGTGAGGGCGACGGGCCGTCATCTCTTTCGGCCGCCGGGCGTCACGTGGTCATCATCGGCGGTGGCGACACCGGGGCCGACTGTCTGGGCACCGCGCACCGGCAGGGCGCGAAATCGGTGACGCAGTTGGACTACAACCCCGAGCCGCCGGGAGTGCGTGACGAATCTCTCTCACCCTGGCCGACGTGGCCGCTGGTCCTGCGCACATCGCCGGCCCACGCAGAGGGCGGGGCCCGCCACTTCGAGGTGGCGGTACAGCGGTTCATCGGCGACGACACGGGTCATCTGCGGGCGATGGAGATCGCTGAGGTGCGGGTCACCCGCGACGCTGAGGGCCGCCGCCAGATCACCCCGGTCGGGGAAACGCTGGAGATCCCGTGCGATCTGGCGTTGTTGGCGATCGGATTCGAGGGCGTCGAACACATGGCCCTGCTCGATGGCCTCGGCCTGCAACTCAATGGGCGCGGCGCACTGCCGTGCGGGTCGGACTGGCAGACCGATGCACCCGGCGTGTTCGTTTGCGGTGACGCACACCGCGGGGCGTCGTTGGTGGTGTGGGCCATCGCCGAGGGTCGCAGCGCGGCTCATGCGGTGGATGCCTATCTGATGGGTGAATCCGACTTGCCGGCGCCGGTGCGCCCGGGAGTGCTGCCGCTGGCCGTCGTCTGAATCGATCAACGACTATGCTCTGAACCCGTGAACCGACGCGGGAAGATCGTTTGTACGATGGGTCCGGCTACTAGCACCGACGCGATGGTCAAATCGCTGGTCGAAGCCGGAATGGATGTAGCGCGGCTGAACTTCAGCCATGGCGAGTACTCGGATCATGAAGCTGCGTATCGCAGGGTCCGGGCCGCCGCCGATGAGACCGGGCATGCCGTCGGCGTCCTCGCCGACCTGCAGGGGCCGAAAATCCGCCTCGGACGCTTCGCCGACGGGCCGACCGTGTGGGCGACCGGCGAGACGGTGCGGATCACCGTCGATGACTGCGCCGGAACCCACGATCGGGTGTCGACCACCTACAAGCGGCTCGCCGAGGACGCCCTGGCAGGCGACCGGGTGCTGGTCGACGACGGCAACGTCGGTCTGATCGTCGAGAGCATCGAGGGCAACGACGTCGTCTGCAAGGTCACCGAGGGTGGCCCGGTCAGCAACAACAAGGGCATGTCCCTGCCCGGCATGAACGTGTCCGCTCCCGCGCTGTCGGAGAAGGACATCAAGGACTTGGAGTTCGCGCTGCAGTTGGGCGTCGACCTGGTGGCGCTGTCCTTTGTTCGCTCACCGGCAGACATCGAGCTGGTGCACGAGGTGATGGACCGTGTCGGGCGCCGAGTTCCGGTGATCGCCAAGCTGGAGAAGCCCGAGGCGGTCGAGAATCTCGAGGCCATCGTGCTGGCCTTCGACGCCGTCATGGTGGCCCGTGGCGACCTCGGCGTGGAGCTGCCGCTGGAGGAGGTGCCGCTGGTTCAGAAGCGGGCCATCCAGATCGCGAGGGAGAACGCCAAACCCGTCATCGTCGCCACGCAGATGCTGGAGTCGATGATCGATAGCTCGCGGCCCACCCGGGCCGAGGCCTCCGACGTCGCCAACGCGGTGCTCGACGGCGCCGACGCCGTCATGCTCTCCGGCGAGACCTCCGTCGGCAAGCACCCGCTGGAGACCGTGCGGACCATGGCCCGCATCATCCACGCGGTCGAGGAGAACTCGGTCGTGGTGCCGCCGCTGACCCACGTTCCGCGGACCAAGCGCGGCGTCATCTCGTACGCGGCGCGCGACATCGGTGAGCGCCTGGATGCCAAGGCACTGGTCGCGTTCACCCAATCCGGCGACACCGTGCGCCGACTGGCCCGGCTGCACACGCCGCTGCCCGTGCTGGCATTCACCGCACTGCCCGAGGTTCGCAGCCAGCTCGCCCTGACGTGGGGCACGGAGACGTTCATCGTGCCGCAGATGTCCAGCACCGACGACATGATCCGGCAGGTGGACAAGTCGCTGTTGGAGCTCGGCCGCTACAAGCGCGGTGAGCTGGTGGTCATCGTCGCAGGCGCTCCTCCCGGCACAGTAGGCTCCACGAATCTGATCCATGTGCACCGCATCGGTGAGGAGGACGTCTAAACGAGGAGAGGGGCCCGGTGTCACACTCGGATTTCGAGGAGCTGCTGGCGGTTCTCGACCTCAAGCGCGTCGACGACAACCTCTTCATCGGGACGCATCCGAGTAAGAACCCGATACGCACGTTCGGCGGTCAGATGATCGCCCAGGCGTTCGTGGCGGGTGGTCGGTCACTTGAGCACAAGCAGCAGCCGAGTGCGCTGAACGCCCACTTCATCGCCGGCGGTGACCCGGAGAAAGACCTCGAGTTCCACATCGTGCGGCTACGCGACGAGAAGCGTTTCGCCAATCGCCGGGTGGACGTCATGCAGGACGGTCAGCTCTTGACGACCGTGATGCTCTCCTACATGAACGGCGGGCGCGGCCTCGAACACAGCGTGGCCGCGCCCGACGTCGCACACCCCGACACCTTGCCGAAGATCGACGAGCTGTTGCGGGGGTACGAGGAAACCGTGCCCTTGTTCGTCGAGGCGTTGCGGCCCATCGAGTGGCGCTACACCAACGACCCGGCGTGGGTGATGCGGGATAAAGGGGAGCGCCTCGACCACAACCGGGTGTGGCTCAAGACCGAAGGCGCCATGCCTGACGACCCGGTGTTGCACGGCGCGGCGCTGGTGTATTCGTCGGACACCACGGTGCTCGACTCGATCATCACCACCCACGGCCTGTCGTGGGGCTTCGATCGCATCTTCGCGGTGACGATGAACCACTCGGTGTGGTTTCACCGCCCGATCAAGTTCGACGAATGGGTGCTGTACTCGACCACCTCGCCGGTGGCCGCCGAGTCCCGTGGCCTTGGCACCGGCCACTTCTTCGACGAGTCGGGCCACCTGCTGGCGACAGTCGTGCAGGAAGGCATCGTCAAGTACTTTCCGGCGTCGCGATGACCAGCTAGCGCGTCGGTGTCGGAGTGACGCCGAAACCGTCCTCCACCCGTTTGCGTAAGGCGTCCTCGCACTGTTGTTGCGCGACGTGATCGCTGCCGGCCCGCTGCATGCAGTCCATGTATTCGGGGCCGCCGAATTCGTCGAACCAGCGCTGCCCGACGCCGACCCACACCCAGATGAAGGCGATCGACACCAGCACGGCGATGATTCCGAGGACGATGCCGCTGGTGGCGACTCCCATGTTGTCGGCCTCGCCGCGTTTGCACCGGCCGCGCGCGGCGATGCCGATGATCACCGCGAGCAGGCCGAGCACGATGCCACCGATCACCGACAGCGTCAGGACGAGGCCGATGATGGCGAGCACCAGCGCCGCGACGCCCAACCCGTTGCGTGGTCCGACCGCTGGGCGTGGCGGGGGAGCCGCGGGATAGCCACCGTACGGAGCCGGAGGATAACCGGCACCGTAGGGCGGCGGCGGGGGATAGCTGCTGTACGGCGGCGGGTAGGGGCCCGGGTACGGTCCGTACGGTGTCGGCGATGCGGCCGGTGGAGCGGGTTTGTCCGACTCGGTTCCGCCGCGCGCGTCGGTCATGTGACCGAGGCTACTCGCCGGATACGTGTGGCAGCGCTGCACAGCGCAGCGTCGGGCAGTCGACACCCGCCGGCAGGTGATGCGTCGCCACCACGACGGTCCGGTCGGCTGCGAAAAGGCCGCCCGGTGTGAGCAGCTCGGTCAGGATTCGTTCGGCGTCGGCCGCATCGAGATTCTCCGTCGGTTCGTCGAGCAGCACGATCGGGAAGCTTGAGATCAGCGCCCTGGCCAACAGCAGCCGTCTGCGTTGGCCCGCCGACACCGCTGCCGCTCCGCCCACCAGAATGGTCGACAACCCGTCGGGAAGCGCCGCGAACCAGGTTCCGAGGCCGACGCGGCGCACGACCGCCAACAGTTCCTCATCGGTGGCGTCACCGCGGGCCACCAGCAGGTTGTCGCGGACCGTGGTGTCGAACAGGTGCGCATCTTCGGCGAAAAACGCTGCGCGCTGCGGTTTTTCCGCGTACTGGCGAGCGATCGCCATCAACAAGGTCGTCTTGCCCGAGCCGCTCGGCCCCAGGACGGCCAGTCGCGCGCCCGGGCGCAGGTCCACCGCCGCGGCGGCGGGACGGCGACGCATGCCGGGCTCGGGTTCGGTCAGGGCCCTGAGCCTGCGGGCAGCGATGCGCGAGCGACCCAGTTGCAGAGCTGCTTCCGGCAGCGCGGCGGTCGCCTCGAATGCCGACAGAGGCAGCAGCATCAGGATCGCCACCGTGGTCGGCGCGACCGTCGGCGCCAGTGCGAGTGCGGCGACGACCGCGCCCAGCACGCTGGCACCGATGGCGGCGCTGGGCATGGCGGCGGCGACAGCAGCGGGCGCGGCGGCTCTGTCGACGGCATGACCCAGGGCCCGATGCTGCTGCTCGGACTCATCGATCACCGCGGCCAGGCGTCCACTGACGCGGAGTTCCGGGGCGTATTCGAGCGCCAACATGGTAGCCGTGTCGCGCTGCGAACGATGTTGTGCGGCAACAGACTCCGCTGTGGTGGCTGCGCGGGCCGCGACGGCGGGAGCGAGCACCCCCGCGATCAGCAGGCACGCCGCGAGTACTGTGGCGGCGGCAGGGGAGATCACGGCGATGACGCCCACCGCGGCGGTTGAGAGCACCACGGCCACCACGATCGGCAGCACTGCGCGCACGAGCACGTCGGACAGGTCGTCGACCGATGCACCGATCCGGGCCACGAGTTCACCACTCGGCATGCGCATGACGTCGTCGGTGGCGGCGTCCGCGAGCCGGCGGTACAAACCGGTGCGGGCATTGGCCGCGGCCCGCAGCGCGGTGTCGTGGGACGCGAGCCGTTGGCAGTAGCCGAGCACCCCTCGGGAAATACCCAGCGCGCGAACCGCAACCACGGCCACCGAGAGGTCCAGCACCGGCGGCATCTGCCAGGCGCGGGTGATCAGCCATGCTGAGATGCCGGCCAACGCCAGGGCACTGCCCAGCGACAGCACGCCGAACGTGCTTGCCAGCGCCAGCCGTCCGATCCGGGGCCTCAGTAAGTACGCGGAGTACCGCAACAGCGGGTCATCGCGGAACACGTGAATCACCCACCGTCACAACCACATCACCGATCGCCAGCACGGGATCGCGGTGTCCGACCACCACCACGGTGGCACCGGACGCAGCCCGGGCCGTGATGGCAGTCAGGACCCGAGCCTCCAACTCCGCATCCAGATGGGCGGTGGGCTCGTCCAGCAGCAGCACCGGCGCCGGGGACCCGAGCACCCGGGCCAGGCCGAGCCGCTGCCGCTGCCCGAGCGACAGACCTACCCCGTCGCGGCCGATCACGGTGTCCAACCCGTCCGGCAGGCTGTCACAGACCTCGTCGAAACCCGCACTGCGACAGGCAGTGTCGAGGTCGGGCAGGGGTCCGAGCAATTCCAGGTTGGCCCGGACGGTACCGGGAATCAGCACCGGACGGTGCGGCAGCCAGGCGATCTGACGCCACCAGGCATCCAGGTCGAGATCGCCCACGTCGATCCCGTCGACCTGCACCCGTGGCGCATCGGTGAGGCCCAGAATCGCCTGCAGTGCCGTACTTTTCCCGGCGCCGTTGGGGCCGGTGAGCACCGTGACGCGCCCCGGTTCGATCGCGTGGAAGCCCTCGACGTCGATGGTGGGCGCTGCGGCCGTCGGCATCAGGGTCCCGGCCCGCCGAGGCGGCGCGGTGCACAGCGTAAAGGCGGCTTCGGCGGCGGTCTTGCCGTCCTGTGCGGCGTGAAACGCGGCACCGACCCGCCTCAGCGGCCAGAAGACCTCAGGCGCCAGCAGCAATGCGGTCAGGGCGGCCGCCAGCGTCATGTCACCGAAGACCAGGCGCAGGCCGACACTGACCGCCACCAGGGCCACGCCGAGCGTGGCCAGCAACTCAAGCACGAGCGCCGACAAGAAGGAGATCCGCAATGTCGCCATGGTCGAACGCCGATGTGCGGCAGACAGTTCAGCGATGCGCTGCACAGACCCGCCGGCCCGCCCCAGGGCGCTCAAGGTGGGGATCCCGGCGACCAGGTCGAGTAGTCGGCTCTGCAGGGTGGTCAGCGCACTGAGCGCCGCGGCCGACCGGTCCGCGGTGAGCAGCCCGATCAGCACCATGAAGATCGGGATGAGCGGAAGCGCGATCATCACGATCGCCGCGGCCTGAATGTCGTAGCACGCCATCACCAGCAGCGCTGCCGGGGTGAGGACGCCGGAGAGCACCACGGCCGGTAGATAGCCGCTGAAGTACGGTCGCAGCCCGTCGAGGCCGCGTGTCACCACCGCCGCGGCCGCATCCCGGTCGGCTGCCAGCTGCCGTGGCGGCAGGGCTGTCACCGACCGCAGGACCTGGCTGGACAACTCGCCGATCACCGCCGTGGCACCGCGCTGCGAGAGCCTGCCCTGCAACCACTGCGCCGCGGTCCGCACGGTCCAGATCAGTCCGAGCGCGAGCAGTGAGGAGCGCCAGTGCGATCCCGAGTCGGGATTGACCACCACCCCGGCCACCAGATGGGCCAGCACCACCGCCGACGCGATGGTGCTTCCCGCGATCACCACGCCGCAGGCCACCGCGGCCGCCAGGTAGCGGCGCAGCGCCGTGACGGATCCCGTCCCGCCGCGAATGCCCAGGGCGCGCCAGAGATTCAGTCCGACCGCCGGGAGAGTCCGATCGGCTCCGGTATGCGGTCAGCCGAGATGCGTTTGCGGAACACCCAATACGTCCACGCCTGGTACACCATCACCAGGGGTGCGAACACCAGCGCGGCCCAAGTCATGACCTTCAGCGTGTACGGGGACGACGAGCCGTTGTAAATGGTCAGGCTCCAGTCCGGGTTGAGGGTCGAGGGCACCAGATTCGGGTACAGCGCACCGAACAGCAGAACCACTACGGCGGCAACGACAATCGTGGTGCAGATGAAGGCCCAGCCCTCGCCGCTGCGGCTGAACACCCTGGCCACCGCGGCCAGCTGCGCCACCACCGCGATGGCCAGCACGATCCAGGTCCATGGCTTGCCGTGGCTCAGCTGAGTCCACAGACCGAAGGCCGCCACCAGCACCGTCGCCGGGATCGCCAGCGTGCGGGCGAAGCCGAATGCGTCGGTGCGCACGGTGCCGCTGGACTTCAGCGCGACGAACACCGCACCGTGCAGGGCGAACAACGAGCCGGTCGCCAGCCCGCCCAACAGGGTGTACGGGTTGACGACGTCAGTGATTCCGGCATGCATCTGCCCGTGGGCGTCGACCGGCATGCCGTGCACGAGCCCGGCGAAGGCGACGCCCCACAGAATCGCCGGCACCCACGAGCCGACCGCAATGGCGATGTCGGCCCAGCGGCGCCAGCCGGGATCGTCGATCTTGCCGCGCCATTCGATGGCCACGACACGCACGATCATCGAGCACAGGATCGCCAGCAGCGGCAGATACAGACCGGAGAAGACGGTCGCGTACATCTCGGGAAAGGCCGCGAACATCGCACCGCCTGCGGTGATCAGCCACACCTCGTTGCCGTCCCACACCGGGCCGATCGTGTTGAGCACGGCGCGGCGGTGCTGTTCGGCGTCGGTGCCCGCACGGTCTGATTCGCTCCTCGCAGCCCGGCCGAAGAAGCTCATCAGCATGCCGACGCCGAAGTCGAATCCCTCCAGTACGAAGAAGCCCAGGAACAGCACGGCCAGCAGAATGAACCAGAGTTCTTGTAATCCCATCGAATCGCTCCTTGACTCGGGCGTTCGGCTCAGTAGGCGAACGACAACGGCGCGACGTCGTCGTCACCCGGTGGTACCGGCGGCGCCGGTTCGGAGTCGTGTTCCAGCGGCCCGGCGACGACATAGCGGCGCAGCAGGAAGAACCAGATGACCGCGAGCACGGCGTAGAGCAGTGTGAAGGTCACCAGAGAGAACACCACGAGGGTCATCGAGTTGTGCGACACCCCTTGGGACACAGTCAATCGGATGGCCGGGTCGCCGGTCGGGTTCGGCACGACGACCCACGGCTGGCGACCCATCTCGGTGAACACCCAGCCCGCGCTGTTGGCCAAAAACGGTGTGGGGATGGTCAGCAGCGCGAACCAGGCGAACCAGCGCTGGTTCGGAATGCGGCCGCCACGGGTCAGCCACAGTGCGGCAAGCGCGAAAAGGCCTGGGACGGCCAGGAATCCGATCATCGCCCGGAACGACCAGTACGTGACGAACAGGTTGGGCCGGTAGTCGCCGGGCCCGAATTTCTGCTCGTAGCGCTGCTGCAGGTCCTGCACGCCGTCCAGATGCACGCCGGTGAACTTGCCCTCCGCCAGGAAGGGCAGCACGTAGGGCACCTCGATGACGTGGATGACACTGTCACAGTTGTTGTGGGTACCGACGGTCAGTACCGAAAAGTCCGGGTCGGTTTGACTGTGACACAACGATTCTGCCGACGCCATCTTCATCGGCTGCTGCTGGAACATCAACTTGCCCTGAGCGTCGCCGGTGAAGAACAGCGCGATGGCCGCCACCAGGGTGACGAGGCAGCCCAGGATGGTGGCGGGCCGGTACATGTTGACGGCATCCGCCTCGGCGTGCTCGCCGGTCTCGCCGCGCTGCGTTTCCCCGTCGCTCCGCTCGCCCCGCTGTGATCGCACCATCCACCAGGCAGACACACACGCCACGAAGACGCCTGCGGTCAAGAATGCCCCGGCCACGGCATGCGAAAACGCGGCAATCGCAGTGTTGTTGGTGAACAGGGCGACGATGCTGGTCAGCTCGGCGCGCCCCTTCTCGGCATTGAACACAGCCCCGACCGGATGCTGCATGAACGAGTTCGCCGAGATGATGAAAAACGCCGACATGTTCACCGCGATCGCCACCACCCAAATGCAGGCGAGGTGCACGAGCCGGGGCAGCCGCGTCCAGCCGAAGATCCACAGCCCGATGAACGTGGATTCGAAGAAGAACGCAGCCAGGCCCTCCATGGCCAACGGGGCGCCGAAGATGTCGCCGACGAACCGCGAGTACTCACTCCAGTTCATGCCGAACTGGAACTCCTGCACGATGCCGGTAGCCACCCCGATCGCGAAGTTGATCAGGAACAGCTTGCCGAAGAACCGGGTGAGCCGATACCAGCTGTCATTGCCGGTGATCACCCACACGGTCTGCATGACGGCGATCAACGGTGCCAACCCAATGGTCAGCGGAACAAAAATGAAGTGGTACACGGTGGTGATTCCGAACTGCCACCGTGACACATCCAATGCGTCCATCTGACCCTACTTCCGAGGTCGCTAGGCCAATCTACGACGAAGTGTAGTAGACATCGGTCTCGGCAACCAGCGTCCCGGGATCATCAACACGGTGGGTTACGTCACCGTGGGCGGTTCCGGGGCGAAGGCGGCCTTCAATTTCTTGGCGTCGCTACGGATGCCGAAGGCGGAGACTACCTCGACGATGCCGAGCACGATCAGGATGATGCCGGTCACCTGGGTGAGGGCGACCAGGCCCTCGACCGGTGCGACGAACATGATGATGCCCGCGATGATGCTGAGGATGCCGACGATGATCTCCCAAATGCGTCCGGGCAGAGACTGATCACCGACGGCTGACATCGCCGTTGCCACACCGCGGAAGATGAAGCCGACGCCAATCCAGATGGCGAGCAACTGGATCGAGTTGTCCAGGTTGACGAAACACAGCACGGCGAGAACGAGCGACGCAGCGCCGCTGATGAACAGCAGTAGGCGGCTACCGGCGGCCGAGCGCAGGCTGAGGGCGAGGACGACCTGCCAGATGCCGGTCACCAAGAGGTATGCGCCAAAGAAGATCGCTGTCACGATGATTGCTGCGGCGGGGCGAACGAACACGAGAACACCCAGAATGACTGCGAGAACGCCAGTTGCCAGCGTTGCCTTCCACAGATGAGGCAACAGGCTTGGAGCAGCAGTGGTTTCCATGCTGGCAGTTTGGCACAACAAATAGTGCCGGGCGCGGATTTTACCGTACCGCTGTGGTGTCGTACTGCGGTCGTTAATGTTCGGTTACCCCCAGTGCGGGCTGGGGTCGCGGTCGTTAACGTCTCCGGTTTGATGAGGGCGGAAGACGGCCCTAGGCAGAGAGAAGAGGCAACTGTGAAAGCTGGACGTCACGTCCGTCGGGGGAAAATGTGGCGCGTCGCAGGGGTGATCGCGGCGAGTGGTGCCCTGATGCTCTCGGGGTGCGCGAACAACAGTGACAGCGGTACGTCAGGCACGGCGACCACCGCGGCGACGGCTGAGAAGGTCGACGCCATCGCCAACACCGTGCCGGATCCCATCAAGTCGAGCGGCAAGCTCATCGTCGGTACCGATCCGACCTACGCGCCGAACGAGTTCAAGGATCCCAACGGCAAGATCATCGGGTTCGATGTCGACCTGATGAACGCCATCGCCGCCACCCTGGGACTGACCCCGGAGTACCGGCCATCGGCGTTCGACAAGATCATTCCGTCCGTGCAGGGCGGCAGCTACAACGTCGGCATGTCGTCGTTCACGGACTCGAAAGAACGGGAACAACAGGTCGACTTCGTCACGTACTTCCAGGCCGGCTCGGCCTGGGCGCAGAAGGTCGGCGCGGGCATCAACCCCGACGACGCGTGCGGCAAGAGGGTTGCCGTGCAGACGGCGACGGTGCAGGACACCAACGAGATGCCTGCCCGCAATGCGAAGTGCGCCAAGGACGGCAAGCCCGCCATCTCCGTGCTGAAATTCGACGACCAGTCGGCAGCGACCAACGCGGTGCTGCTCGGCCAGGCCGATGCGATGTCGGCGGACTCGCCGGTGACGGCGTATGCGATCAAGCAGAGCGACGGCAAACTCGAACAGGTCGGTGAGATCTTCGACTCCGCACCCTACGGTTGGGTCGTCCCCAAGGGCTCACCGCTGGCCCAGTCGCTGCAGAAAGCCCTCGAGCACCTCATCCAGACCGGTGCCTACAAGCAGGTGGCCGCCAACTGGGGCGCCGAGAAGGGACTGATCGACAAGCCGGTCATCAACGGCGCGACCAGCTGAGCCGGCAATGGCAGACGCATCGCCGCCTACCACGGTCGAGCAAGAACCGGCACCTGCCGCCATTGATGCTGTCCCGCTGAGGCATCCGTGGCGGTGGGTCACGGCCGCCGTCGTCATCGTGGGGCTCGGGCTGTTCATCTACGGCGCGGGCACCAACGAGGCTTACGGGTGGGACACTTACGGGAAATACCTGTTCGATCAACGGATTTCGCAGGCCGCCTGGAACACCCTGCAGCTCACCATCTATTCCATGGTGTTGGCGCTGATCCTCGGGGTCGCCCTGGCGGTGATGCGGCTGTCGCCGAATCCGGTGCTCAAAGCGGTGTCCTGGCTGTATCTGTGGATATTCCGCGGCACCCCGGTGTACGTGCAGTTGGTGCTCTGGGGCCTGGTCCCGGTCATCTACAAGAACATCCAACTGGGCGTGCCTTTTGGCCCGACCTTCTTCAAATTCAGTCTCAGCGAACCGAATTTCTTCATGCTGGCGATCCTGGGCCTGGGTCTCAACGAGGCGGCGTACATGGCCGAGATCATCCGCGCCGGCATCAGTTCGGTGCCGGAGGGCCAGTCCGAGGCGTCGACGGCACTCGGCATGTCGTGGTGGATGACGATGCGCCGAACCGTTCTGCCTCAGGCGATGCGGGTCATCATTCCGCCGACCGGCAACGAATTCATCAGCATGCTCAAGACCACCTCACTGGTCACCGCGGTGCCGTACAGCTTTGAGTTGTACGGCCGGTCCAAGGACATCGGTGTCGCGCTGTTCCAGCCGATCCCGTTGTTGTTGGTGGCCTCCACCTGGTATCTGGCGGTCACGAGCGTGCTGATGGTCGGGCAGTACTACCTGGAGCGGTACTACGCCAGGGGCGCCTCCCGGAAGCTGACGTCCAAGCAACTGGAGACCCTCGCCAAGGCGCAGATGGGAGAGCCACATCCATGACCGAACCCATGGTCCGCGCCGAAAGTGTGTGCAAGAACTTCGGCGCACTGCCCGTCCTGAAAGGTGTCACGCTCGACATCGGCCGCGGCGAGGTGCTGTGCATGGTGGGGCCGTCCGGCTCGGGCAAGTCGACGTTCCTGCGCTGCATCAACCACCTGGAACAGGTCAACGGCGGCAGGCTCTACGTCGACGGCGAACTGGTCGGCTACCGCGAGCGCGGCGGCAAGCTGCACGAGCTGCGGCCCAAGGAGGCGGCCAAGCAACGTCGCGAGGTCGGGATGGTGTTCCAGCACTTCAACCTGTTCCCGCATCGCACGGTGCTGGAGAACATCATCGAGGCACCCGTCCACGTCAAGAAGGTGAAGAAGGACGAAGCGCTGGCCCGGGCCAAGGATCTGCTCGGCCAGGTCGGGTTGTCTGCCAAGGCCGATGCCTATCCGGCGCAGCTGTCCGGCGGCCAGCAGCAGCGGGTGGCCATCGCGCGCGCTTTGGCGATGAGCCCCAAGCTCATGCTGTTCGACGAGCCGACCTCCGCGTTGGACCCCGAGCTCGTCGGAGAAGTGCTGGGGGTCATGAAGAACCTCGCCAGCGAGGGGATGACCATGGTGGTCGTCACGCACGAGATGGGGTTCGCCCGCGAGGTCGCCGACAAGCTGGTGTTCATGGACGGCGGTGTCATCGTGGAGACCGGCAATCCCCGCGAGGTGATGGCCAATCCGAAACATGAACGCACGAAAGCGTTTCTGTCCAAGGTGATGTAGCTTCGGTGCAGTGAGTGCGGCACGAGCAGACGTTTTCGTCACCGCAGCTGACCTGCGGCAGCTGATCGACGCCGGGGATCCGGTCGTGGTCCTCGACGTGCGGTGGACTCTGGCCACCCCCGACGGCACCGAGGCGTATCTGGCCGGGCACGTGCCGGGCGCGGTGTATGTGTCCCTCGACGACGAGCTGTCCGACCACAGCGTTACGGGCCGGGGCCGGCACCCGTTGCCGTCCGGACGGGACTTGCAGGCCTCGGCCCGCCGCTGGGGTTTGCGCTCCGGGGTTCCCGTCGTGGTGTACGACGACTGGAATCGGGCCGGTTCGGGCCGGGCGTGGTGGGTGCTCAGCGCGGCGGGCATTCCCGACGTCTGGATCCTCGACGGCGGTCTCGCGGCGTGGACGGCTGCGGGCGGGGCGTTGCAGACAGGCCCGGTCCAACCCGAGCCGGGCGACATCGTCGTCGCGCACGACGACCTGTACCACGGAGCCCGTCGCACGATCACCGCCGACGAGGCCGGCGCGCACCGGGGGGTATTGCTCGATGCCCGTGCACCGGAACGGTTTCGCGGCGACGTCGAACCGATGGACCCGGCCGCGGGCCATATCCCGGGCGCGGTCAACCTGCCGAGCACCCAGGTGCTCGCCGCCGACGGCACCTTGTTGCCGGACGAGGAACTGCGCGGTCTGTTCGCCGAGCAGGGAGCCGGCGAGGGCGCCGCGGTCGGCGCGTACTGCGGCTCCGGTGTCACGGCGGCGGTGGCTGTGGCCGCCCTGGCGGCCGCAGGTGTCGATGCAGCGCTGTTCCCCGGATCGTGGTCGGAGTGGTCCGGCGACCCGACCCGTCCGGTGGCTGTCGGGCCGTAGTCGCCGAGATGGTGCCGTAGCGGTGCCGTCGCCGACCTTATGCTGAGCAGGTGCAGCGCCGTTCGGATCCGGTCACCCCGCTGTGGCGGGCGGCGCAGGGCTTTCGGTTACTCAGTTGCATTTACGCGTTGGGTTTCCAGATTGCGATCAACGATGATCTGGCGCGGCCGATTCTGGCCTGGTTGTTGTTCGCCGTACTGATGCTCTGGAGCGCTGCGTGCGCAGTCGCCTACCTCAAGGGGTTCGGCCGCAGGCCGGCCTGGGTGATCGCCGAAATCGTGATCGTGCTGATGCTGATGCTGTCGACGGAGCTCGTCGCTACCGATCTGTGGGTAGCCGACAACCAGTCGTGGCCGACCACGCTGTGGGCCACCAACGCCACCATCTCGGCGGCCCTGCAGTTCGGCCCGGTCGGCGGTATGGCCGCCGGGCTGGCGGTCATGGCGGCCGCGGCGACGCTCAAGGGGTACCTGAGCCCGAACCTCGGTCGCAACGCCACGATCGTCATCGAGGTGGCCGTCGGTCTGGCGGTCGGTATGGCGGCCCAGACCGCTCGCCGGGCGCACGCCGAGCTGGAACGGGCGGTGCGGTTGGCGGCCGCCTTGGAAGAACGTGAGCGGCTTTCTCGCACCGTGCACGACGGGGCCATCCAGGTGCTGGCGCTGGTGTCCCGGCGCGGGCGTGAGATCGGCGGCGAGACAGCAGAACTGGCCGAGCTGGCCGGGGAGCAGGAGCGGGCGCTGCGGCGCCTGGTTAGTGCGCCCGACGCCGAGGTCGCGGCCGGGACCTTGACCGACATCGGTGCGCTGCTGCGCGGTCGCGCCAGTGATCGGGTGTCGGTCAGCCTGCCTGCAGAGCCGGTGTTGCTGGAGGATGCCGTGGCCCGGGAGTTGTTCGCGGCGGCGGTCAATGCGCTCGACAACGTGGCCGCTCACGCCGGGCCGGATGCGCGGGCATTCGTCCTCCTCGAGGATCTGGGGGACACCGTGACGGTGAGCATCCGCGACGACGGCGTGGGCATTGCCGACGGCCGACTGGCCGAGGCGGTCCGACAGGGTCGGCTCGGCGTATCGAAATCGATTGTGGGACGCATGGATTGGCTCGGCGGCAGGGCCGAGCTGACGACCGCACCAGGCGCCGGCACCGAATGGGAGCTGACGGTGCCGCGCACAGGAGGGGGACGCTGATGGCCGAGTCCGCAACGAAGGTGATGGTCGTCGACGACCATCCGATCTGGCGCGACGCCGTGGCGCGCGATCTCGCCGACGACGGATTCGAGGTGGTGGCAACGGCTGACGGTGTTGCCGCCGCCCGCCGCCGCGCCGCGGTCGTGCGGCCCGACGTGGTGGTGATGGACATGCGGTTGACCGACGGCACCGGCGCGCAGGCCACCGCCGAGGTGCTGGCCGTGTCCCCGGACACCAAGGTCCTGGTGTTGTCGGCCTCCGACGAGCGCGACGACGTACTCGAGGCGGTGAAGGCCGGAGCGACCGGCTATCTGGTCAAGAGCGCATCGAAAGCCGAACTGGGTGAAGCTGTTCGGGCCACCGCCCAGGGGCGGGCCGTGTTCACGCCGGGGCTGGCCGGCCTGGTGCTGGGGGAGTACCGCCGCATGGCTGCGCGCCCCGACCGCGACGCCGCCACACCGAGTCTCACCGAACGGGAGACCGAGGTGCTGCGCTTCGTGGCGAAAGGCTTGTCCGCCAAACAGATCGCCACCCGGCTGTCGCTGAGCCACCGGACCGTGGAAAACCATGTCCAGGCCACGTTCCGCAAACTGCAGGTGGCCAACCGGGTCGAATTGGCCCGGTACGCCATCGAACACGGACTCGACGAGTAGTCCTACTCATCCGGGCGGCCCGGGTTTGCTGCCACGATGACAGGCATGACCGAACCGCACCGCGCCCTGATCTCCCGGCTGGCCTCGGACATCTCGGCGATCAACGCCTACACGGGAAGGGTCGCGGCGGACCTGGCGGAACTGGACCGGCTGCTGACGCACCAGGCACCGGCGCCGGTCGCAGCGCCGATTGCTCCGTCCTGGGCAGTGACGCCGTACCCGGCGGTTCCGCAAGCGAACCCGCCCGCCGCGGTAACCCCTCCGGCCGCCGCACCCGTACCGCCGGCGCGCGCCGAACGCTCCGAAGGCTGGATCGGGAAGGTACTCGCCGTCGCCGGCGTGGCCGTCACGCTCGTCGGCGTCGTATTGCTGGTGGTGCTGGCCGCACAGGCAGGCATTCTGCGGCCCGGGTTCCGCGTCGGAGCGGGCGCAGTGCTGGCGGCGGGCCTGGTCGCGGTCGCCTGGTGGCAACAGTCGCGGCCCGGCGGACGCACCGGCACTATCGCGCTGGCCGCGACCGGGATCGCGGCCGCCTACATCGACGTCATTGCCGTGACAGCGATCTATCACTGGGTCGCCGCGCCGGTCGGCCTGGTCATCGCCGCGGTCATCGCCGGTGGCGGGCTGGCGCTGGCTCGACTCTGGAACTCCGAACAACTCGGCCTGCTGGTTCTCGTGCCGTTGACGATTCTGGCCCCGGTCGTCACCGACGGCGTCACGGTGCTGCTGATCGGGTTCATGCTGGCCTTGTCGGCGGCCACGCTGCCCGTGCAGTGGGCGCGAGACTGGATGGCCTTGCATATGGCGCGAGTCGCCGCGGCAACCGCACCCCTGCTGTTCGCGTTGGCAGCAGCGAACTCGGAGGATCTGCGGTTGACGCTGGCCTGCGCGGTGGCTGCGGTGCTGGCCGTCGGCGCCGGGGTGCTGTTGTTGCGTTGGACGGCCAACAAGCCCGCCATGGCGCTGACGACCGCCGCGGGAACTGTTCCGCTGCTGTGCGTTTCGGCCGCAACGGATCATGTGATGGCCGCTTTGATGATCGGCGTGCTGGCTGCCGCCCTGGTCGCGATCGTCGCGATCGGTGATCGGGTTCCCGGCGTGACGACCGTGGTACAGCAGGTGTGGTCGGCGCTGTCGGCGGTTGCCGCCCTGATCGCGGTCACCGTGGCCTTCGACGGGACGGTTGCCGGACCGGTGCTGTTGGCGATGGCCATCGGAGTTGCCATCGCGACGCGGCACAGTACCGTCGGCCGATGGGCGGCTCTCGGGTTCGCGGTAATCGGCGGCGGATACTTCCTGAGCTACGCGCCGCCGCAAACCCTCACGCAGGCAACCGAACTGCCCACGGGAGTCGCGGTGTCGGTGCTGACCTCGAGCATCCTGGCCATCGCCGCCGCAGCGACGATCGTATGGTCGTGGACCGGTAGTCGACCCTGGCTCTTA
>NZ_LZTB01000049.1 GCF_001665685.1 Mycobacterium sp. 852013-50091_SCH5140682 | reverse complement strand
GCCGTCCTGGCCATGGGTCGCGCGATGCTGGCCTCGGGACAACTGGGCCAGCACAACGGACTGCCGGTATCGGTGATTATCTCCACCACCGTGCGCGAGCTGGAATCGGTGGCCGGGATCGCCACCACCGCCAGCGGCACCCGCTTGTCGATCCCGCAAGTCGTCGCGATGGCCGCCCGGGCGCGGCAGTATCTGGCGGTGTTCGCCAACCACAAAGAGGTGCCGCTGTATCTGGGGCGCGCCAAGCGGCTCGCCTCGGTGGGGCAACGCATCGCGCTGCACGCCCGCGATAGAGGCTGCACCAAACCCGGATGCCCGCACCCACCGGACCGCTGCCAAGGCCATCACGCCGAACAGGACTACGCCCAAGGCGGGCAGACCGACATCACCGACCTGACCCTGGCCTGCCCGAAAGACAACCGCCTGGTCAGCGAGCACGGGTGGACCACCCGGGTGCGTGACGACGGTCGCATCGAATGGGTCCCCCCACCCCTGCTCGACACCGGCCAAGACCGCCTCAACCACTACTGGCGCCCCGAAGACCTCTTCCACCCCAACCACCACGCACCCGACAATCCCTGCGATGAGGATGCCGGTGCGGATGCCGACAGCGAGGATGCCGACGGCACTGCGGCGCACGATGCCGAGCCTGCCGAGCCCGGCCTGCCGGACGACGAACCACGCCACCCGAGCGCCGACGAGACAAGCGATATCGGCCCGGCGTCCAATGGCGATGAGGCACCGGACGACGAAGCAATCCAGACCATCGGCGGCGACGACGCCGATGCCGACAGCGCCGTGACAGGCGATGAAGCGCCCGCCGAGCCCGACCCGTGGCCTGAAGTGGTCACCTCGGAGCCCGAAGAGCTGCGCCCCACGAACGTGCAAGACACAGGCGACGCCGACCCCGCCGCCAATGACTATGAGGCACCGCAACATCCGGCCCAACCGGACCAAGAGGTAACCCGCAGCATCGGCGGCCTAGACGCCGACGACGCCGTGACAGGCGATGAGGCGCCCGCCGATCCCGGCCTGGAGCCTGTTGAGACCGCACCGGCACCGCAGGATCCGCACACTTCCAGCCGGCAAGCACCGGACAGCCACCCTCACCCCGCACACAGCCCCAACAACCGCGACGGGCCTGATGACCCCTAGAGGCCGCGGTGGGCCGACCGCAGGGCGGCGACAGCATCATCGTCGCCCGAGAACGCCACCTCGGCCTGCTCGCGACCCGCGACGAACATCAACAACTCACCGGGAGCACCGGTGACGATGACCTCTGGGCCGTGTCCGATGGTGGCCAGTGTTTTGCCTTCGGGTGTGTTGAGCGTGACGCGGGCCGGAGACTTCGACATCGTCATCCTGGCCATGTTCGGCACCATCCGGGCCAGCGCGCTGACGGTCGCGTCGTCGAGTTCCCTTGGCTTCCAACCGGCTTGGGCGCGCCGCACATCTTCGTTGTGGATGAACATCTCGCCGACGTTGACCAGCGGATCGAGCAGGAAGAACGGTGAGTACAGCGGCGGGCCCGCGGCGATCTTGTCCACCAGCTCGGCCCAGTCGGTGGCGGCAGTTACCTGATCCTGCACCTTCGCGGTGTAGCCGGCGAGTTGCGGCACCAGGATGCCGGGCGCGGCATCGAGCCTGCGTTCTCGCACCACGAGGTGGGCGGCAAGATCGCGGGCGTTCCAGCCCTCGCACAGAGTGGGTGCGTCCGGGCCGGCCGCACGCATGGTTTCGACGAGCGCGGCGCGCTCCCGCTTGGCGGCAGTGCTCATGCGCGATCCGCCTTCGGCTCCTCGCTGCGAGTCATACCGCAACTCTAGGCAGAACCCTAGAAGCTCTCCACTCCCTGGACAGCAACAACCATGCCGTGACCGGTCGCGTCGTTGGTGAACCGGGTGCCATCGTTGCCGGCGTCGATGGTCCAACCGAGTGCCCGATACGTGCGGTAATCCAGTGTCACCGCAGGGATATCGCCGAGATTGCCCAGTACCCAATGGGTTTGGCCGCCCGTGCTGACCCGGATGCCGTTGGCGGGTGCGCCGTCGACGATCGGTGAGTTGGTGAAGTCCGATTCGCAGCCGACCTCCCGGCTGGAGATCTGGCAGCGCGTCTTACCGGATTTGGTCTGGATGAAGACATAGCCGTTCGTGGGTTCGAGCGCGGTCGCGCCGGGCGGGGCTTGTGAGGTGGTGGGCGCCGGCGGCGTTGTGGTGCTCGGCGACGGAGCAGGACTCGATCGACTGGGTCGGGGAGTGGGGAAGGTGGGCTCGGTCAGCGATGGCGGGCTGGTGACGGGCGCGCCCTCGATGCTGGAGTGGCACGCGGTGAGCAGGACGCCGGATATCAGCAGGGCGCCCAGCAGTGGCCGAGCCGTCACGCGACAAGGCTATGCAGTCTCCGGCTCCGACGGCGTTAGGACGCGCCGATCATCGCCGCATATCCGTCGGCAAGGGCGCGCAGTTGGGCGGCGCCGTCGCCGCTGTGCGATGAGCCGTGCATGATCGCCAGCGTCGTCGGATTCAGCTCGGCCAGCTGGGTCAAGGTAGGGGTCAGATTGGTGGTCAGCCCGGTCGCGTGAAAGAGTCCTTCGGCGTCCAGTGCCGGTGCCACACAATCAGATTCGGTGAGTGCCTGGCATTTCCCGGTGTGGGTGAAGAGGTCACCCGCCAACAGCGTCGAGGTGGTTTCGTCGAACCACAGGCCCGCTTCCCAATTGTGCGGCACGTGCGGCGTCGGGATGAATCTCAGCCGGTGGCCTCCGATGTCGTGCGCGCCATCGGGTGCGGCAACGGGTGGCCGGTCGCACATGTCGGCCAGCGACAGCATGATGGCCAGCGGACCGTGGATCACCTCGGCGTTCGGGGCGGCGGCCAGCATCTGATTCATCGCGCCGCATTCGTCGGCTTCGAGATGGCCGAAGGAGATCCAGCGCAGTTGTTCGAGCGGCAGTACGCGGTTGATCGCCTCGGACACCGAGGGAAACAGGTACCGCATGCCGGTGTGGAACAGGAACGGCTCGTCGCCGGTCAACAGGAACTGGTTGAAGGTGAATCCGTGCTCGGTGATGCCAGGCACCCAGGTGGAGATCCGGTAGATGTCTGGTGCGATCTCGTCGAGCTGGGCTGCCGTGGTGTCGCTCATCGCAGCGCTGTGTCAGGAGAAGTCGCGGAACGCGAGTGCGAACCCGCCGACCGCAGTGACCGCCGCGATGGCATAGCCGATGATCGACCACCAGCCGAGGTGGTAGTACGCGGTGACGGCCACAATCGCCATCGCTAGGAACACCATCACCATCCCGTACAGCGGTGGGCGGGCGGCGTAACGGTTACGGGTATGGGGATGGCTGCGGGTCATGATTCACCTCGTCCTGTGCGGTCTTACTCTTCAGGATCCACCGGACGGTTCGCCACCACCGGGAATTCGCCCGTATAGCCCATGCGTTCACCCGCAGCCTCCATCACGCGGCCACGCACCAGGTACCAGCCGCCGATGAGCATCGGGATGAGGACGACGAGCGTCCCGACGGTCCAAGTGCCGATCGGGGCGTCGAAGGCCATCAGCACCAAGACCGCGACGAGGAACACCAGTGTCGCGTATCCGCTGTACGGCGTGAGCGGCATCCGGAAGTTGGGCCGTTTCATGATGCCTGCGCGGGACATCTTCACCAGCCGTAGCTGGCACAGCACGATGGTGCCCCACGACGCGATGATGCCGAGCGCCGCCATGTTGAGCACGATCTCGAAGGCCTCGCCGGGCTCGAAAGCGTTGAGCACCACGCCGAAAAGGCAGATCACGCAGGTCAGCACGATGCCGCCGTACGGCACGCCGCTGCGCGACATCCGCGCGGTGAACTTCGGTGCGCTGCCGTTCATCGCCATTGACCGCAGGATGCGGCCTGTCGAGTACAACCCGGCGTTGAGGCTGGAGAACGCCGCGGTGAGCACCACGACGTTCATGATGTCGCCTGCTCCGGCGAAGCCGATCTTGGAGAAGAACGTGACGAACGGGCTCTGGTGCTTGTCGTAGGCGGTGTAGGGCAGCAGCAGCGCCAACAGCACCACCGATCCGACGTAGAAGATCGCGATGCGGGCCACCACGGAGTTGATGGCACGCGGCATGATCTTCTCCGGCTCGGCGGTCTCACCGGCCGCGGTGCCCACCAATTCGACTGCGGCATAGGCGAATACCACACCCGAAGTGACGATCAGCAGGGGTAGCGCGCCTGTCGGGAACAATCCGCCGTGTTGCGCGATGACGCTCAGGCCGGTGCTGTGACCGTCGACCTGATAGCGGCCGGCAAGGAAGATCGTGCCGACGACGAGGAACGTCATGAGGGCCAGCACTTTGATCAGCGCGGCCCAGAACTCCATCTCGCCGAACATCTTGACCGAGATGAGGTTGACCGACAGCACGATCGCCAGCGCGAGGAACGCCAGCAGCCACTGCGGAATGACGTCGAACGTCTTCCAGTAGTGGAAGTAGGTGGCGATGGCTGTGGTGTCCACGATGGCGGTCATCGCCCAGTTCAGGAAGTACAGCCAACCGACGGCGTATGCCGCCTTCTCGCCGTAGAACTCGCGGGCATAGGACACGAACGATCCCGACGACGGCCGGTGCAACACGAGCTCACCGAGTGCCCGCAGGATCAGGAACACGAAGACACCGCAGACGGCATACACCAGGAACAGTCCAGGGCCGGCCGAGGCGAGGCGACCGCCTGCGCCGAGGAACAGCCCGGTGCCGATGGCTCCGCCGATGGCGATCATCTGCAACTGCCGCGGCTTGAGGCCCTTGTGATAGCCGGCGTCTTCCTTGGTCAGGTTCGGCGACGGGGCGGTGGCGGGTTGGGCTTGCGGAGACTGCGCGGTCATCGGAGTCCAATCTCGGCTGTGCGGCTGTCAGACAGCTTGACCGAACGAGTGTGACACCGGTCACGATTTTCCGTCAAGGAGGTGAACTTCGGTTCAGGGCCTCAAGGGGTTATGGAGGTCAGCTTGTTGACCGCATCCTCGACTCGATCCAGGTGCTGCCGCATGCTGTCGGAGGCGTCGGCGAAGTCCCCTGCGGTGATGGCGTCGAGGATCCGGCGATGTTCGCGATCGGACGCGGTGCGGCGTTCGTGGATGCTTGCGTTGAGTAGCCGCGATTGGATCGACAGCGCGCCACGGATGGCCCCGACGACGGTCGCGAACACTTCGTTGCCCGACGCGCGGGCGATGCCGAGGTGGAATTCGGTGTCCATCTTGACCCATCGGGCTGGATCGCTTTCGGCGCTCATGGCGTCGACAATCTTCGTCAGAGCTGCCAATTCTCCATCGGTGCGGCGTCGAGCCGCCCAGCCGGCGGCCGGCACCTCGATGTAGGGCCTGGCCTCAACGAGGTCGCGTGCCGAGAAGCGGCCGTAGCGAGGTGCGGCGGCGTGGGTGGAGATCACGGTGGTGCCCGAACCGGTCTTGGTCTCGGTCAGTCCGAGTGTTTGGCAGGACCGCAGCGCCTCGCGGACGACCGAGCGGCTGACCCCGTAGCGCGCGGCCAGCGCGGCCTCGGGAGGCAGTTTCACCCCGAGTGGCAGATCGCCGTTCTCGATAGCCGAGCACAGGTCGTCGAACACCGTTTCGGCGGCGTTGCGCCGCACGACGGCGGCCGGCCGATCTGTCCAGCTATCGGGCAGATTCATGAAGCTAGCGTGCCGTCAGCTGTGAGGACTGTCAACGGCCGCACGGCCGGTGCCCTCGAACAGAGCGACGGCCGGAAGCGGTCCTGTGCGGACTTGCTTCCGGCCGTCGGCCCGGGGTTCTGCTAGTTTCCGGCGTCACCTGCGGTCTGCACCACGGTCGCCGCGGGAGCGGAGACACCCAACTGGCGGGCCGCGAAATCGGCTGCCTGGATGGCCATCCCGTTGTCCTTGTAGGAGCTGTGCGCCGACCGGTTCAAGCCGCCGGGGTAGCACACGGGGTCACCCGTCGCGCAGAGCTGAATGGTCTTGGCGGAGTACAGCGGTCCGATGGCGATGGACGGTGCGTCGCGGTCGGCCAGGTGCAGGAACCAGTCGTCGGGGGTTCCGAACAGGGCCACGGCGGCGACGTGCGAGGCGACGGCCGGCGGCATCGGACCTGAGATGCTGGCAGGCAGGACGAATCCGGCGGGAACGGAGGCCGAGGTGGTGTAGCCGGCCACCGCGGCGCCCTGCGAGTACCCGCCCAGCACGATCTTGGTCGCCGGGCAGTTCGCGGCGATCGACTGAATCCTGTTGCTGGCGTCGGCGATTCCGTCAACCGCCTGGCCGAAATCCAAGGACGCGGGGTAGTTCACCGCGTACACGTCCACGGTCTTACCGGGCAGCCGGTCGGTGAGGGCGTCGACGAAGGCCTGCCCCGTCGCGCCGACGCCGGGTGCTTCGAACGTCCCTCGGGCGAACACGACCTCGACGTTCGCACACGAGTCGTCGGCGGCGTTGGCTGTCGCGACCGGGCCCGCGAGCGAGCCGACGACGATTGCTGCCAACGCCAGGACGGTGTAAATCGTGGACTGCGCCATTCTGGTGATCACGGTGCCACTCCCATCTCGTTCCGTTTGCCACGGCTTCGGTGTCGGAGTGGCAACTAACTGCTACAAGTGGGATACCTGAGCTGCGATTCCGCGGACGTCAAGTGATGTACGCCACGTGAGGAAAGTGCGTATTTCGGGATTGCCGCAGGCGCGGTGAGCGTTGGCATCGCGGATGTCGGCCCGGTCGGGAAAGGCGCCGGTAATCTGCGCACATGCAGCCCGTTTACGAGCCCGACGAACGGTGGGTGCCCGCCGACCGGCGCTGGTGCGGCCTCGACCGCCGGACCATCCCGCCGGCACTGGCCGTCCTGGCACTCGCGATCGTGATGACTGTGGTTGCGCCGGTGGTGAATTCGTCGCTCACCTACACCGAACAGGTGGCGCCCGGCGACATCATGGAACTGGCCGACGGTGTGACGTTCGTGCCCGAGCCGGGCTGGGGCATAACCGACGGTGTACGTCGCGGCAACGAGCCGGCAAGCGGGTATCCGAGCACCGCGACCGTGGTCAACGGGGACGCGTCGCTGTCGGTCGGGGTGGTGCCGTTCAAGGGCGACGCCGATGCCGCGCTGAGCCAACTCGAGGAGCGCGTGCGCCGGGCCGAGCCCGACGGTGCTGAGGCGACGACGGGCACGCGGGCCCCGTTGACCACCGATCAGGGCGTGCAGGGCCGGACCGTCGACCTCACCGATCCCGTGGCGCACAAGGTGTTGGCGGCGTTCGTCATCGACGGTTTCGCGGTGAAGGCCGTCGCGATCGAACCGCTGCTGGCCACCAGCAGTGACCGCGACACAGCCAACCGGATGATCACCAGCATCCGGCGTGACGCGAAGGCCGACCGATGACCGCGCCGGACGCGCCGCCGATGGATACCCTTGTCGCCGCGCGGATCTCAGCGATCGACGCCTCCGGGTGGGGGCGCCGCTTCGTGTTCATCCAACCGCGCAATCTGGCCTTTTGGGTTTACCTGTTGCTGGTTCTCATCGGGCTCGGTCAATTCGCCGATTCGGTGGGAAGTTTCAGCCCGCACTCGGTATTGACCGCGGCCGTCGTGTTCGCGATCTATGGCGCGGTCATCTGGTTCCTGGCCCAGCGCGCCGACCGCTACACCGAGCTTCCGGTCAAGCTGCTGACCACCGCCCTGGTGTGGGGTGCCTTCGCCGCAACGTGGGCGATGGCGGCCGTCGCCAACACGGCCATCGGGGATTTGTACGCCAAGCAGTTCGGTCAGCGTTGGTCATTGGACTGGGCGGCCGGGCTGTCGGCGCCGGTCACCGAGGAACTCGCCAAGGGCGCCGGACTGGTGCTGCTGATCGTGCTGGCACCGCGCATCGTGCGCACCGCATTCGACGGATTCATCATCGGTCTGGTCATCGGTCTGGGATTCCAGTTGCTCGAAGACATGTTGTACGCGTTGCGCGATCAGAACGGCATGGCCGTCGTCATGGTGCTGCGCATGCTGACCGGAGTCGGTGGACATTTCGCCTACACCGCCATCTTCTGCGCCGGGCTCATCTATGTGTTGGGCCGCCCCGCCGAACCGCGCAGGGTGGGCCGCGGGTTGCTGCTCATGGTGTCGGCGCCGGTGCTGCACGGTCTGTGGGACTCGGCGGGAAGCCTCGTCGGTGGTAGCACCGTCCTGCTGATCGTGCTCTGGGCGGCCATCCTGCTGGTGACGCTGATCATCTTCTTCCGGGTCTATGTGCTGACCGTGCCGCAGGAGCGGGCACTGCTGCGCAGTGTGCTGGCGCCCGAGGTGGCGTCGGGTGTGCTGGCCGAGGCTGAACTCGACGCCATCGCAGGCAACCGCAGGACCCGACGGCGCTATCGGAAGTCATTGCGTCCCAGGGCGGTTCGACGCACAGCGCGGCAAGTACTGCAGGCCGGCTACGACCTGGCGCAGGAGCTGGCCCGCTCACGCGGCGCGGATACTCCGGCAGTCCAGTTCGCCCGGTCGGAGATCGGCCGGATCCGCAGCGGTGCACCGTCACGGTGGTGACGCGGCGCGGGTGACTCAGTGGTGCAGCGCCGTGCGCACCGCATCGACCATGGCGGCGGTCTCGGGGGTGCGGCCGAAATGCTCGATGATCTGCACCTGGATCTCACCGACGATGCCACCGAGGATGGCGCCGACGGCGATCATCGTCGGCTCGTCGTCCTTGAAGACCGGCCGCAGGATGGACTCGTATTCCTCGTTGGTGAGCTGCCCCATCTTGTCGACGATGGTCTGCTCGAGGTCCAGTGCGCTCATCGCGTAGTCCTGCGCGTCGCGCAGCGTGGTGGGCAGCCGCTCGAGCACCATCTGCACCAGGTTGTCCTTGAGTGCGTTGTAGCGCTGGGTCCCGATGGCGAGTTTCACCAGGGGAGTGGCGATGCCGGTCTGCGCGTCGATGGCGGCTTCGACCTCCTTGCCGACGAGCGCGAAGAGCTTGTCGGCGCCGGGCCCGCGCAGGATGCCGTCGAACAGGATCTCCGGCGAGAACAGATCCTCGGACAGGATCCTGGCGTAGTCCTTGGTGATCGTCTCGCGCTGCGCGTGCAGCAACCCCTGGAACGGGATGAAGCCCAGATACTTGGTCGGCTGGACCGGCCGGAACAGCATGTTCAGCGCGATGTAGTCACTGATGAAGCCGACGCCGAAGCCGAACGCCGGCATGATCCACGGGTTCTGGAACAGCGCCCACGCCACCATCTGCACCAGACCGATGCCGAGGCCGAAGTAGATGCCGCTGCGCCGGACGAACGCCATGGCGTTGTCGCCCAGCCCGCGCATCAGTTTGTTGAGCTTCTCCTTGTTGCGGACCAGCGTGGTGACCGCGAGGAACTGCACGTCGACGAAGCGGGGCAGGTCGGCCCGCATCTCGTCGAGCATCTTCTCGACGACCTTGGGGGTCTGATCGTGGATGCGAGTCTGGATGGTTCGGCGAGCCGCGTCGGGCAACGAATCCCACAACCCCGGACGGATCTGCTCGGCGAGTTCGCGGGAGATCTCGTCGACCGCCTGCGTCAGGGGCTCGCGCAGGTTCTCGACGGCCTCCTTGGCGTCGACCTTCTCGAGCAGTTCCTCGGGTTTGAGCAGGTTCTGGGTGAGCAGCTCGATGGTCTTGGACCCCACCTTGCCTGCCCGGCGCGGGACGATGCCCTGCCAGCCGATCGGGCCGATGCCGACGAAGGCCAGGGGCCGGTAGAGCATCTCCAGCGCGACGATCTTGGTGCTCCAGCCGACGAACGCGGCCACGAAGGGCATGGAGAGGTAGATGAACCAGTTGGCGCCGAAGTCAGCCTTGATCTCCTGCCAGTTTTGGATGGCGAGGATCGTTTCGCTGGTCGTCACCGACCGTCCTGCTGCATAGCCGCCTCCCACAACCCCATGCCCAGGCTCGACAGGCTCAGCGTGAGCCGCTCGACGCGTGCGGTCAGCGGACCGCGCGTCGCGGTCTTGATCGCCGCGAGTACTGCCGGCTCGGCCATCAGCACCTCGTAGTCGCTCTTCATCCCCGGATCTTCTGGCCCCGTCTCCACGAGACCCAACGAGAGCAGATGTCCGACGTACTGCGGCACCATGCCGGGCAGCGCGACGTTGGCGGTGCGGCCGATCAGGCACGCGTTTTCCAGTACGGCCTGCCCGGGAGTTCGCGAGCGCGTCCAGGACCGGACGTTGACCAGAGGCGAGGACGCGCCGTCCGACAGTGCGCCGATGATGCGGGCTTCGTCGGCGACGAGTTGGTTGAGCAGCCGGTGGTACAGCTCGACCTGGCTGCCGCTGGTGCTCTGGTCCAGCGCACGCTCGAGCAGCCGGCCCATCTTGGTGTGCAGCGATTCGCTCGTCGGCTCGTCGGGTTCGGCCGATTGCAGCGTCTTGGGCGTCGTCTCGACCGCGTCGAGCCGGTCCCGGAGCAGAGTCATCAGCTGCTCTTCGCCCCAGCTGGCGAGTTGCATACCGACCTTGGCGGCGTCGGTCGCCCGGCCGGCGATACCGAACGGGTCGAACCACTTGGGTACAGGCGCCTGGTATTTCGGCGTGCGGATGGCAAACGCGATCTCACCCACCGGGGTGGACAGCTTGAATCCCCGACGCTGAAGGGCCCGCCGCTTTTTCGGCGAGTCAGCGGTGACCGGCTCGCTGGAATCCGCCTTCGACAACTCCTGTGACATCGCTGATCGACCGCCTCCCCGGTACCAGATGTGTCCGCAGTTCAGTACCGATCGACCTTAGATCTACGGCATCGAGATGTGCGCACGGTACCTGGTCGGAGGACCGCGGTGCGCCAGTGGGCGCAAACTCACCCGGTGCGGCGTTGTTCAGCGGCGCCGGGCGACGGCCGGGACGTGTTCGGGGCGCACTCCGGTGCCGATGATGTAGCCCGGCACGGTGGCCAGTCGGGGCAGCCGGTGCAGTAGATTCCGCAGGGCAGGTGGCGGGATGATCTCCTTGCCCGCCATGGCCGGGGCCAGCACCTGTCGATGCACGATCCGCTGGAAGCCCTGGGTGACGACGGTGGGAACGGTGCGTTGGCGCTGCACCGCGGCCAGATCGGACTCGGTGATGCGGTGCTCGCGTAGCGGTGCGTGCAGCAGCCGGGACGCCGCGGCGGCATCCTGGATCGCGACGTTGACGCCGACGCCGCCGGCGGGGGACATGGCGTGTGCGGCGTCGCCGATGCACAGCAACCCGTCGCGGTGCCAGGTGTGCAATCGGTTGAGCCGGACGTCGAGGAATTTCACGTCGTCCCACGAATTGAGCGAACCGACGTCGGATTCGGGGATCAGCTCGGCCAGCTCACTCTTGAAGAGCTCCAGGCCGCGGGCGCGCAACTCGCTGTCGCTGCCTTTGGGAATCAGATAGGCGATCTGGAAGTAACCCCGGCGCGGGATCATGATCAGCGCCTTGCCGGGCGCGGTCCGTGGGATGAGCGAATAGTCGCCGTCGTTGGTGCGGGGCAGCCGCAGCCACCAGACGTCGAACGGCACGGGGTACTCGCGCACCGACAGGCCGGATTCCCGTCGGGCGACCGACCAGCGTCCGTCGCATCCGACGGTGAGGTCCGCGCGCAACTCGCCGGGACCGTCCGGGCTCTCGTAGCGGACACCGGTGATCCGGTCTCCGTCGCGGAGCAGCCCGGTGACCTCCGTCTGCATCCGCAGGGTGAAATGAGGTTCGGATTTGCCGGCGTCGGCGAGCAGGTCGAGAAAATCCCATTGCGGCACCATCGCGACAAACGGATGGGGTTGCCGCAGCCGCCGGAAGTCGACCATGGTGAGGGCTTGTCCGTCGACGGTGAAATCGCCCTTTTCGACCTTGCTGTAAGGGATTTCGTCGAACTTCTGCAGCAGGCCCAGCTCGTCCAGCAGGCGCATGGTGCTGGGGTGCACGGTGTCGCCGCGGAAGTCCCGCAGGAAGTCGGCGTGCTTCTCCAGCACCGTCACATCGACCCCGCATCGGGCCAGGATCAGGCCGAGCATCATGCCGGCCGGGCCGCCGCCCACGATGGCGCACGTCGTGCTGTCGGTCACGACACCCAGCCAACCACGAAAACCGCCGTCGCAGAACGACAGGGCGATTGTGCGATCGCTCAAAGACGGGGCCGGGGGTTTGGGCATTATCTGCTCGCCATCGATGGCCGCGGGGGCAGATGCTGGCAGTCGAACAACCGGCGATCCGAAAGGCTGGAAACCACAGATGACCACGCGAAACGGCATCATCGGCGCTGTGCCCGCCACGCAGGTTCCGCGGTATGCGGGCAAGGGCACCTTCGCCAGGATCGCCGACATCCACGAGGTGTCCGATTACGACATCGCGATCCTCGGCGTGCCGTTCGACGGCGGTACCTCCTACCGTCCGGGTGCGCGGTTCGGTCCGCTCGCGGTGCGTACCGCGGCCCGTGCGCTGCGCCCGGGCTATCACGTCGAACTGGGTGTCGCGCCGCTCGAACACGTCCAGGTGGTGGACGCCGGCGACGTCGCGGTCACGCCCTACAACATCGACGAGGCGTGCCGGCAGATCCAGGACCACGCCTCCGACATCCTCGCCGGCGGCGACCGCCGCATCGTGTCCATCGGTGGTGACCACACCATCGCGTTGCCCAATCTTCGTGCGCTGCATGCCAAACACGGCCCCGTCGCGCTGGTCCACTTCGACGCGCACCTGGACACCTGGGACACCTACTTCAACGCCCCGGTGACCCACGGCACCATCTTCCGGCGCGCGTTCGAGGAGGGGTTGCTCATCGAGGACCACTCGATCCACGTCGGCATCCGCGGTCCGATCTACGACCAGATGGACCTCGACGACGACGCCCGGATGGGTTTCAAGATCATTCGGGCAGGCGACCTCGACGTGATCGGCGTCGACGCGGCTGTGGACGTGGTGCGCCGCCGGGTCGCCGACGTCCCGGTGTACCTGTCGATCGACATCGACGTGCTGGACCCCGCGTTCGCCCCGGGCACCGGGACCCCCGAGATGGGTGGCCTGACCTCGCGCGAGCTGCTGAAGATGCTGCGAAAGATGACCGGCCTCAACATCGTCGGCGCCGACGTCGTCGAGGTGGCGCCGGCCTACGATCACGCCGAGATCACCTGCGTTGCGGCGGCCACGCTGGTCTTCGACATCGTCTCGCTCATGGTCGCCGGAGCCCGCACCAACTTGCCCGTCAACGGTGAGGTTGCGACAACCGCCCGTCCATGACGTAGCATGCATCACACAACTGAAAACGTCGTTGACGCACTGTGGGAGAACCTCCGTTGTTCGGAGGCGCCGTAGGAGCAACTCCTCCCCGGGAATCTCTCAGGCCCAATACCGCAGTGTCGAGGCAACTCTGGAGAACAGCGAGATCCACCGATCCCGCTTACCGAAGGGGAACAGCGCAGCAGCGCTAAAACTCTCAGGTTTCAGGACAGAGCGGGGAGGTGTCACCACCCGATACGTCGCGTCACCGCGGCGCCTTGAAACCGGAGTCACCTCGTGCCTGAGCTTTCTGAAGTTGTCAACGGCGACAGTGTTTTTCGCGATCGCCATATCGGCCCCGACCACACCGGCCAAGCCCTCATGCTCGACGTGCTGGGCTACCCGTCCGTCGACGCATTGGTCGACGCGGCCGTACCCAGCCAGATCCGCAGTACCGACGGGTTGCGGCTGCCCGCGGCGCGGTCCGAGGAGCAGGTGCTCGACGCGCTGCGAGCGCTGGCCGACCGCAACCAGACGCGCGTGCAGATGATCGGTCTCGGCTACCACGACACCATCACTCCCGCCGTCCTGCGGCGCAACATGTTGGAGTCGCCTGCCTGGTACACCGCCTACACGCCGTACCAGCCGGAGATCTCCCAGGGCAGGCTCGAAGCGCTGCTGACCTTCCAGACCGTCATCGAGGACCTCACGGCACTGCCGGTGGCCGGTGCGTCGCTGCTCGACGAGGCCACCGCGGTGATGGAGGCGGTGCTGCTGATGCGCCGGGCCAACAAGACCTCGAAGTCCAATCGTGTTGTGCTCGACGCTGATTGCCTCCCTCAGACGCTGGCGGTGGTGCGCGGGCGCGCCGAGTCGGTGGGCATCGAGGTGGTGGTCGCGGACCTGTCGCAGGCGCTGCCCGACGGTGACGCGTTCGGCGTCGTCTTTCAATCGCCCGGTGCCAGCGGCGTCGTCCGCAACAATGCGCCGCTGATCGCCGCGGCCGCCGACCGGGGCATGCTCACCACGGTCGCCGCGGATCTGCTGTCGCTGACGCTGATCACGGCTCCCGGCGAGCAGGGCGCCGATATCGCGGTGGGCTCCGCGCAGCGCTTCGGGGTGCCGCTGTTCTTCGGCGGGCCGCACGCCGGGTACATGTCGGTGCGGTTCGGTTTGGAGCGCATGCTGCCGGGCCGGCTGGTCGGGGTCTCCGTGGACGTGGACGGCAAGCCCGCCTACCGGCTCGCCCTGCAGACCCGCGAACAGCACATCCGCCGCGACAAGGCGACCAGCAACATCTGCACCGCGCAGGCGCTGTTGGCCAACGTCGCGGCCATGTACGCGGCCTACCACGGTCCGGAAGGGTTGCGCGCCATCGCCACCCGCGTGCACGGTCACGCCGCCGCGCTGGCGGAGGGCCTGCGGTTCGCGGGCCGCGAGATCGTCCACGACCAGTTCTTCGACACCGTGACGGTGCGAGTCCCCGGTGGTGCCCACGACATCGTCGCCGCGGCCGATCGCGCCGGTATCAACCTGCGTCTGGTCGACGCCGACCACATCGGCATCTCGTGCGACGAGCGCACGACCGACGACATCGTGCGGCGCGTGCTCGACGTGTTCGGTGCCGTCCCAGTCGCTTTGGGGGACGTCGACGCGCTCCCCGCCGACGTGCGCAGGACGTCGGATTACCTGACCCATCCGGTGTTTCACCGGCACCGCTCCGAGACCGCCATGTTGCGCTTCCTGCGGGAGCTCTCGGACAAGGACCTCGCACTGGACCGCACGATGATCCCGCTCGGTTCGTGCACCATGAAGCTGAACGCCGCCGCCGAGATGGAACCGATCAGCTGGCCCGGGTTCGCCGGTATCCATCCGTACGCCCCGGCCGCGCAGACCGCCGGGTACCTCGAGCTGATCGGCAATCTCGAGGACTGGCTGGCCGAGATCACCGGCTATGACCGGGTTTCGTTGCAGCCCAACGCCGGATCTCAGGGTGAGCTCGCCGGACTGCTGGCGATCAACGCCTACCACCGGTCCCGCGGTGACGTCGAGCGCGACGTCTGCCTCATCCCGCAATCCGCGCACGGCACCAACGCCGCATCGGCGGTGTTGGCAGGCATGCGCGTGGTGGTGGTCAAGACGGCGTCCAACGGCAACATCGATGTCGACGATCTGCAGGCGAAGCTGGCCGACCACGCCGGGCGCGTCGCGGCCATCATGCTGACCTACCCGTCAACCCACGGTGTGTACGAGACCGAGGTGCGCACCGTGTGCGATCTCGTCCACGGTGCCGGCGGCCAGGTGTACGTCGACGGGGCCAACCTGAATGCCCTTGTCGGCCTGGCCAAACCGGGCGAGTTCGGCGGCGACGTCTCACACCTGAACCTGCACAAGACGTTCTGCATCCCGCACGGTGGCGGCGGCCCAGGCGTCGGTCCGGTCGCGGTGCGGGCGCACCTGGCGCCGTTCCTGCCGGGCGATCCGCTGTCCGTCGACGGTCCGGCGCCGGTGTCGGCCGCCAACTACGGCTCGGCGGGCATCCTCCCGATCACCTGGGCCTACCTGGCGCTGATGGGGCCCGACGGGCTGACGGCCGCGACCAAGACGGCGGTGCTGGCCGCCAACTACCTGGCCGCGTCGTTGGCCGACCGGTACCCGGTCCTCTACACCGGGGAATCCGGGTTGGTCGCCCACGAGTGCATCCTGGACCTGCGCGAGATCACCAAACGCACCGGGGTGACGGCCGAGGACGTCGCAAAACGGTTGATCGACTATGGTTTCCATGCGCCGACCCTGTCCTTCCCGGTCAACGGCACCCTGATGGTGGAGCCCACCGAATCGGAGGATCTGGCCGAGCTGGACCGGTTCATCGCGGCCATGATCGGCATCCACGACGAGATCAGCCGCGTCGACGCGGGGGAGTGGGCGCTGGAGCAGAGCCCGCTGCGGCAAGCGCCGCACACCGCCGAGCAGGTCACCGATGCCGAATGGAACCTGCCGTACAGCAGGCAGTACGCGGCGTATCCCGTTGCCTCCCTTCGTCGGGGCAAGTACTGGCCGCCGGTCCGCCGTATCGACGGCGTACACGGTGACCGCAACCTCGCCTGCTCGTGCCCGGCACCCGAGGCGTTCCAAACCGAACCGACCCTGCAGGAGGCCCTCGTATGACCGTCGACCACACCCCGGCTTCGCCGCTGCTCGACGAACACCGGGAACTGGGCGCCAGTTTCACCGACTTCGCGGGTTGGGCGATGCCGCTGAAGTACGGCAGTGAACTGGCCGAGCATCGGGCGGTGCGCGAAACCGCGGGCCTGTTCGACCTCTCGCACATGGGTGAAATCTCGATCACGGGGCCGCAATCCGCCGCAGCGCTGGATTTCGCGTTGGTCGGTGAGGCTTCCAAGATCGCCGTCGGACGTGCCAAGTACTCGCTGATATGCGACACCGACGGCGGTGTCATCGACGATCTGGTGGTGTACCGGCTGGCCGACGAGCACTTCCTGGTCGTCGCCAACGCCGCGAACGCCCCGACGGTCGCCGACGAACTGCGCAGCCGGGCCGCCGAATTCGACGCCCAGGTGGACGATCAGTCCACCGATACGGCGCTCATCGCCGTGCAGGGCCCCGCATCCGAAGCCATCGTGAGTTCGCTGGTGCCCGAGGATCAGCGCGAGACGGTGCGAGATCTCAAGTACTACGCGGTGACCGAGGCCCGCGTGGGCGACATCGACGTGCTGCTGGCCCGCACCGGGTACACGGGGGAGGACGGCTTCGAACTCTATGTGCCCAACGCGCAGGCAGTGGGCCTGTGGCGGGCGCTGTTGGCGGCCACCACTGCGGCAGGCGGGGCGCCCGCGGGCCTGGCGTGCCGCGACACGTTGCGGCTGGAGGCCGGCATGGCGCTCTACGGGCACGAACTCGACAAGACCACCAACCCGTATGAGGCGGGGCTCGGCAAGGTTGTTCGCCTCGCCAAGGATTTCGTGGGACGCGATGCGCTGCAGCGGCTTTCCGAGCAGCCCGTACAGCGGGTGCTGGTGGGGCTGAAGGGCTCGACCCGGCGCGCGGCCCGGGCCGGGTACACCGTTCATCACGGACCCGACGGGGCCGCGGTCGGCAGCGTGACCTCGGGCGCACTGTCGCCCACCCTCGGATACCCGATCGCCCTGGCCTACCTGGACGCGTCGCTGGCAGAACCGGGAACGGTCCTGCACGTCGACATCCGCGGCAACAAAGAGCAGTTCGAAGTCACCCCGGCGCCGTTCTACCGCCGCAACTGAAAAGGATTGACATGGCAGACATCACGATTCTGGACGATCGCAGCTACACCGAGGAACACGAATGGGTGCTGATCGCGCCCGGCGCCGCATTGCCCGACGTTCCGGTGCGCGTGGGGATCACCTCAGTCGCAGCGGCGGCGCTGGGCGATCTGGTGTTCCTCGACCTGCCTGAGGTCGGGGCCACCATCACCGCCGGCGAGACCTGCGGTGAGGTCGAATCCACCAAGACCGTGTCCGAGTTGTACCCACCCGTCAGCGGCACCGTCACCGCGGTCAACACAGCCGCTGTCGACGATCCCGCCCTGGTGACGTCCGATCCGTACGACGAGGGCTGGCTTTTCGAGGTGCAGCCGACCGCAGCAGGAACGCTGCTGACCGCAGCCGAATACGCAGCGAAGAGCGAGGCCTAGCCATGACTGTGCTCGATCAGGATCTCGCCGAGTTCGACCCCGAGATCGCCTCGGCCATCGGCGACGAGCTGCGCCGCCAGCGACTCGGTCTGGAGATGATCGCGTCGGAGAACCATGCGCCGCTCGCGGTCATGCAGGCCCAGGGTTCGGTGCTGACCAACAAGTACGCCGAAGGCTATCCGGGCCGCCGCTATTACGGCGGCTGCGAACACGTCGACGTCATCGAACGGCTCGCCATCGACCGGGTGAAAGGCCTCTTCGGAGCCGAATTCGCCAATGTGCAGCCACATTCGGGTGCGCAGGCCAACGCCGCGGTGATGCATGCACTGATCAAGCCCGGTGACACCATCCTCGGTCTGTCTCTCGACTGCGGCGGCCACCTGACCCACGGCATGCGGCTGAACTTCTCCGGCAAGCTCTACAACGTCGCCGCGTACGGGGTGTCCAAGGAGGACTACCTCATCGACATGGACGCCGTTGCCGACGCGGCCCGAGAGCACAAGCCGCAGTTGATCATCGCCGGATGGTCGGCTTACCCGCGGCACGTCGACTTCGCGCGGTTCCGCGAGATCGCCGACGAGGTGGGCGCCTACCTGATGGTCGACATGGCCCACTTCGCGGGCCTCGTCGCCGCGGGCTTGCATCCCTCGCCCGTCCCGCACGCCCACGTCGTCACCTCCACGACGCACAAGACTCTCGGCGGTCCCCGCGGCGGCGTCATCCTCACCAACGAGGCCGACATCGCCAAGAAGATCAACTCGGCGGTGTTCCCCGGCCAGCAGGGCGGACCGCTGGAGCACGTCATCGCCGCCAAGGCCGTCGGATTCAAGATGGCCGCGCAGCCGGAGTTCGCCGAGCGTCAGCGGCGGGTGCTGCGGGGCGCGCAGATCCTGGCCGAGCGGCTGAACCAGCCCGACGCACAGGCCGCGGGAATCACGGTGCTGACCGGTGGCACCGATGTGCATCTGGTGCTGGTGGATCTGCGCAACGCCGCCATCGACGGGCAGCAGGCCGAGGACCGGCTCGACGCCGTGGGCATCACCGTCAACCGCAACGCTGTGCCGTTCGACCCCCGCCCGCCGATGGTGACGTCCGGGCTGCGCATCGGCACCCCGGCACTGGCGGCCCGCGGATTCGGCGACGAAGAGTTCGCGAAGGTTGCCGACATCATCGTCCGCGCTCTCGTCGCTTCTCCCGACGCGAACACCGATGATCTTGCCGCGCAGGTGCGTTCGCTGGCCGAGCAGTTCCCGCTGTACCCGGAGCTGTAATGGCCATCAGTGTGTTCGACCTGTTCTCGGTCGGCATCGGCCCGTCGAGTTCGCACACCGTCGGCCCGATGCGGGCCGCAGGCAGGTTTGTCGACGAGCTCGTCGCACGCGGCGTACTCGACGAGGTCGCCGATGTCCGCGTCGACCTGTTCGGCTCGCTGGCCGCCACCGGTGTCGGGCATGGCACCATGCCTGCGATCCTGCTGGGTCTGGAAGGCTACCGGCCCGAGACCATCGAGACCGATGACATGGAACGCCGGCTCGCGGCCATCCGCGCCGAGGGCAAGATTCAGCTCGCAGGCCGGGTTCTGCTGGCTCTCACAGAGTCCGACATGGTGCTGCACCCGTTGACTCAGCGCGGGCATCACCCCAACGCCATGACGGTGACCGCCGTCGGCACGGGCGGTGAGGAGGTGTACCGCGAGACGTACTTCTCCATCGGCGGCGGATTCGTCGTCACCGAAGCGGAGTCGGCGGAACGGGAGACCGGCGAACCGGTGGGGGACAGTGGCTTCCGGTCTGCTGCCGAGCTTTTGGCCCTGACCGAACGCGATCGGATCTCCGTGAGCCAGGCGATGATGCGGCTCGAATGCGCGAACCGCACCGAAACGGAGGTGCGGGAGCGGCTGCTGCACATCCGCGATGTCATGGTCGCCTGCCAGACCAAAGGCATGTCCCGCGACGGTTACCTGCCCGGCAATCTGCGGGTGCGGCGACGTGCGCACGACTGGTTCGTGCGGCTGGCTGCCGAAGACCCACAACGTGATCCGGCTTTCGCCGAGGACTGGGTGAACCTGGTGGCGCTGGCGGTCAATGAGGAGAACGCCTCCGGTGGACGCATCGTGACCGCGCCGACCAACGGTGCGGCGGGCATCATCCCGGCGGTCCTGTACTACGCGTTGCACTACACGCGTGCAGGGCTTTCCGACCCGGACGACGCGACCATCCGCTTCCTGCTCACGGCAGGCGCGGTCGGCTCGCTGTACAAGGAGCGGGCCTCGATCTCCGGTGCCGAGGTCGGCTGCCAGGGTGAGGTCGGGTCCGCGGCGTCGATGGCTGCCGGTGCGCTCGCCGAAATCCTCGGGGGCACACCGCAGCAGGTGGAGAACGCCGCCGAGATCGCGATGGAGCACAGCCTCGGCCTCACGTGTGATCCCATCGGTGGACTCGTACAGATTCCGTGTATCGAACGCAATGCGATCTCGGCAGGCAAGGCCATCAACGCCGCCCGCATGGCGCTGCGCGGGGACGGCACCCACCGGGTCAGCCTCGACGAGGTCATCGACACCATGTGGGCCACCGGAATGGACATGAGTGCCAAGTACAAAGAGACCTCCACCGGTGGGCTCGCCGTCGCGGTCAATGTTGTCGAGTGCTGATGCCATGACCGTCACCCCAGAAGGCCGTCGCGTGCTGCGACTGGAGGTCCGCAATGCGCAGACTCCCGTCGAACGCAAACCGTCGTGGATGAAGACCACGTTCAAGACCGGGCCCGAATACCGTGAGCTCAGTGCACTCGTGCGGCGCAACGATCTACACACCGTGTGCCAGGAAGCGGGCTGCCCCAACATCTTCGAATGCTGGGAAGCCCGCGAGGCGACATTCCTGATCGGCGGCGACCAGTGCACCCGGCGGTGCGATTTCTGCCAGATCGCCACCGGCCGCCCCGAACCACTGGACCGCGACGAGCCACGGCGCGTCGCCGAATCGGTGGCGCAGATGCAGTTGCGCTACGCGACCGTCACCGGCGTGGCCCGCGACGACCTGCCCGACGGCGGCGCCTGGCTCTACGCCGAAACCGTCCGGCAGATCCACGCGGTCTGCGGAGGCACCGGGGTGGAACTGCTGATCCCCGACTTCACCGGGACGCCGTCACAACTCGACGAGGTGTTCGACGCCGCCCCAGAGGTGTTGGCGCACAACCTGGAAACCGTGCCCCGCATCTTCCGGCGCATCCGGCCGGGCTTCGACTACGCTCGCTCGCTCGCAGTGCTGTCACGGGCCCGCGAGCAGGGTCTCATCACCAAATCGAATCTCATCCTCGGCATGGGGGAGACCAGCGACGAGATCGTGCAGGCCTTGCGGGATCTGCACGCCGCCGGATGCCAATTGATCACCATCACCCAGTACCTGCGGCCCACGCCGCGCCATCACCCCATCGAACGCTGGGTCACACCAGACGAATTCGACGAACTCGGCGGGATCGCCCGGGAGATCGGCTTCCTCGGGGTGATGTCCGGACCGTTGGTGCGCTCGTCCTATCGGGCCGGAACGCTCTACAACGAGGCGCGCGCCGCCATTGCACATCAAGAAGGAGCCTTACATGAACACAGCTGATGTCGTCATCCTCGGCGGCGGCCCGGGTGGTTACGCCGCAGCGATCCGCTCGGCGCAGCTCGGGCAATCGGTCATCCTGATCGACGAGGCTCAGGTGGGCGGCACCTGCCTGCACCGCGGCTGCATCCCGACCAAGGCGCTGCTGCACGCCGCCGAGGTCGCCGAAAATGCCCGCACTGCAACCCAATTCGGCGTCAACGCGACTTTCGAAGGCGTCGACCCCGAGAAGCTGCACGGCTTCAAGAACACCGTCGTGTCGCGCCTGTACAAGGGCTTGTCGGGGTTGATCGAGGGCCTCGGCATCACCGTCGTCAACGGTCGGGGCAAGCTGACCGGGCCGAAGTCGGTCGACGTCGACGGCACCACCATCACGGGCCGCACGATCGTGCTCGCCACCGGATCGTCACCGAAGGTGCCCGGTGTCATCGCGACGTCAGAGCGCGTGCTGACCAGTGACCAGGCCCTGGAGCTCACGACCATCCCCGAGACGGCAATCATCCTCGGCGGCGGCGTGATCGGCGTCGAATTCGCCAGTCTCTGGGCCTCGTTCGGCACCAAGGTGACCATCGTCGAAGCACTGCCCCGGCTCGTGCCCAACGAAGATGCCGCCATCTCCACCTACCTGGAGCGGTTGTTCCGTCGTCGCCGCATCACCGCCAAGACCGGAGCGCGGGTCACCGCCGTCACTTCCGATGAGAACGCCGTGCAGGTCACCCTGGAATCCGGGGATGTGCTCAGCGCCGACGTGCTGCTGGTCGCGGTGGGCCGAGCCCCCCGCACTGCGGATCTGGGGCTGGCCGAGAACGGCGTGAAGGTCGAAGGCGGGTTCGTGGTGACCGACGAGTCGCTGCGCACCAGCGTGCCGAGCGTCTACGCCATCGGCGACATCGTCGGCGGACTCCAATTGGCGCACCGTGCATTTCAACACGGCATTTTCGTCGCCGAACGGATCGCCGGCCGCGAGGCCGAGTTGGTCGCCGACGCAGGCATACCCCGAGTCACCTACTGCCATCCCGAGATCGCGTCGGTTGGCCTCACCGAGGAGGCGGCGCGCGAGCAGTACGGCGATGGCGTGGAAACCGTCACCTACGATCTGGCCGGCAATGGGCGCAGCCAGATCCTCAAGGCCTCGGGCGCGGTCAAGCTCGTCGTCGACCCGGCCGGGGCGGTGGTGGGTGTGCACATGATCGGAGCCGGCGTCTCCGAGCTGATCGGCGAGGCCCAGCTGCTCTACAACCTGGGCGTGAAGGCCGCTGAGGCGGCGCGGTTCGTGCATGCTCACCCCACCCAGAACGAAGCGTTGGGTGAGGCCCTGATGGCCGTATCCGGCGCGCCGCTTCACCTCCACGGGTAAGGGAGGCACCTAGCACCGCGAGCGTGCGTAGTAAGTGAGCTATGGCGCGTGTTGATGGGAGTTACGGCGACGTCCTCCTGCTGTTGTTGAAGGGC
>NZ_LZTB01000048.1 GCF_001665685.1 Mycobacterium sp. 852013-50091_SCH5140682 | reverse complement strand
AGCACGCCGCCGACCACAGTGGCATCGCCAAGTGGATCCGGCGCCTGGCGCTGCCCATCATCCTCGGCTGGATCGCCGTCATCGCGGTCCTCAACGTGGTCGTTCCCCAGCTCGAAGAGGTGGGGAAGATGCGCTCGGTCTCGATGAGCCCCGACGACGCCCCGTCGATGGTCGCGATGAAGCGCGTCGGCCAGGTTTTCGAAGAGTTCAAGTCCAACAGCTCGGTCATGATCGTGCTGGAAAGCGACCATGCACTCGACCAGGCCGCGCACGACTATTACGACCAGATCGTCGCCAAGCTGCGCGCCGACACCAAGCACATCGAGCACGTCCAGGACTTCTGGGGCGACCCGCTGACCGCCTCCGGTGCCCAGAGCTCCGACGGCAAGGCCTCCTACGTGCAGGTCTACACGGCCGGTAACCAGGGTGAAGCGCTGGCCAACGAGTCCGTCGAAGCCGCGGAGAACATCGTCAAGAGCGTGCCGGCTCCGCAAGGGGTGCATGCCTATGTGACGGGCCCGGCCGCGATGTCGGCCGACCAGGAGATCGCCGGTAACCGCAGCCTCGAGATGATCACGGCCCTGACCTTCGTGGTCATCATCGTCATGTTGTTGACGGTGTACCGGTCGATCATCACCGTGATCCTGACGATCCTGATGGTCGTCATGTCACTGTCGGCGGCGCGAGGGCTGATCGCGTTCCTGGGCTACTACAACATCATCGGGCTCTCGACGTTCGCCACCAACCTGTTGGTGATGCTGGC
>NZ_LZTB01000047.1 GCF_001665685.1 Mycobacterium sp. 852013-50091_SCH5140682 | reverse complement strand
CCCGCCCGCCCCCCGCCGCCCGGGGGGGCGGCCCCGGCCCGCCAGGGCTCGGCGCACCGGAGCCTCACCACTCAGCCGGCCATGAACTGTTCGTAGGCGGAGGCCAGCTCGGCCGGGAGCACCGTGACGTTGCACTGGCGCTGCACGTCGCCGATCGGCGCCAGGATGTTGCGCAGGTCGTAGTACTCCCCCGGGTTGGCGGTGAAGTATCCCCGCAGGTCCGCCGCCGCCTGATCATGCGGCTTGCCGTAGGCGGCCGTCACCGCGTTGTTGGCTCCTGGATGTGCGGCGAGGTACTGGTGTGCCGCACCGGTCACCGAGCTGACGGTGCCCGAGAGCGCTTGGGCGCTGCACTGGTCGGGCGCGGCTGCGGCGACGGGCATGGCAATGGTGGCCGCACATACCCCGCCGAACAGAAACCCCACGCCAATACCGGCGAAACCCCGGCGCGCAGTTCTGCTGCGAATTTTCATGATCATTCTTTCTTTGACTGCGAATTGTCGGCGATTTCCCCAACCCCGAAATCCACGGTAGCGCGGGTTGAAACCGCTTACCCGAGACGCGATTTGCGGTAGGTGCGGCGAATACGCCCGGTAGCCAGTTCGCAAGGAGCGAACAACAGCGCGCCGTTACACCCGGTTGCCGTGACATTGACCGCATTTCGCGCGATATTCGCCAGAAAACTCGATCGCCCCACAGAAATTTGGGCGACTTCTTAATGAATCGTGACCTTGTGCCCCGACCGACCTGACCGGCGCGGGTGGCCCGCTCCCCGGCGATGGCACGACGGTCGTTCGTTTTTCGGACATCAGCGTTCGTTCGGTGGCCTCGCTGGACGCCGTGACCAGGCTTGTCGCGATCGTCGGATAATCTGGGCAGCGTAGGTCGGCTCAGAACGATGCCGTTGGTCGTTTTGTGCTGTCCAGGGGTGAGTGCGATGTCCGCCGTTCTGCTCGATACCGATGACATCGGCGCTGCCGAGGCCACGTTGAGCACCGTGTTTTCGAAGATTCGCATTCTGACGCCGCATCGCGGTGCCCCCGCCCCGATGCGTATCGAACGCTCGGTCATCGGGTCCGTCGGCGTCGACACCGCCGATTACGGTTGCGCCTTCGGTTACGAGATGGATCCGCCGGCCCAGATTCTTGTGTGTCATGTGGTCAGCGGTGGCGTCGAGCAACGTTCGACCTACTCAGGGAGCACACGTTGCCGTCCCGGCGAGGTCACCGTATTCGGACCGCGCGAAGCGCCGCCGTTCGAGGGACGGGTGCTGCGCGGCCGCTACCACGTACTCGTCATCGACCCAAGCAGCCTGACCCGCGTCACCGGCGTACACGATGCCGTGCACATCACCGGCTCCGCCCCGGTCTCGGCTGCAGCCAACCAACAGTTGGCCAATCTGATCGGGTATCTGCGCCGGTGTACCGCGAACCCGCAGCTACACGGCAACCCGCTGTTGGCGGGAATGTTGGAGCAGCATGTCGCCGCCGTACTGCTGGCGACGTTGCCCAATGACTCGGTCGTGGAACCGAGTGCCCAGGACCGTAGGGACAGCACCCCGGTCCTGTTGCGCCGTGCCATCGCGTTCATCGACGACAACGCCCACACCGACATCTCACTGTCCGATATCGCTGCGGCGGTCTACGTGACTCCCAGGGCTCTGCAGTACCTGTTCCGCCGCCACCGAGACTGCACGCCCATGGAATACCTGCGCCGCGTACGCCTGTACCACGCTCATCTCGACCTGCTCGCAGCTGATGAGACAACGATGGTCGGCGAAGTCGCCCGCCGGTGGGGCTTCGGGCACGCCGGCCGATTCGCCGCGTATCACCGCGAACACTATGGGTGCTCGCCGCAGGCACTGCTCAATCCGTCGCATCGGGGTTCCGAGGCTACGGCCCACCTTTCCTGACGGTACCGGTCGACGCGCGTGCGGCGCTGTGGCGCAGTAACACCACCGCCGCGATATGGCCGTGCGGATACGGGTTGTCAGCGCGCAAAAAATCCAGTGCTGTCGTCACAGATCTGCTCAACCACATGACGGCTTGACTTACCCGCGGGCCGACCCCGCCAAACCTGCCAAGGACAACCGTCAGCCGGAAAGATTGGTCACATCCTCATCCCGCGCGGCGAGCCCCGTCGATCACGGTAACGAACTCCGGATGCCAGCGGTGCGCCCGCGGCGGTGAGGCCTTAGCAGAATTCGGGTACCCGCACGTCGAGGTTCGAGGAGCCCATCGCCCTGCTTGGCGATGCGGCGCGGAAAGGGGCAGTGCCGTGTCGGAATCGGATGCGTTTGAGCGGCTCGTCGGCCAGCTGGATTACCCGATGTTCGTCGTAACGACCGCGATCCAAGGTCGCCGCGCGGGTTGCCTCGTGGGCTTTGCGAGTCAATGCAGCATCGAGCCACCGCGGTTTCTGATCGGGTTGTCCAAGCGCAACTACACCTACCGCGTCGCTCGCGATGCGGATCATTTGGCAGTGCACGTATTGAGCCGTCGACACGCTGAGCTGGCCCGGCTGTTCGGGAGCCAGACCGGAGACACGTGTGACAAGTTCGCTCGGTGCAAGTGGCACGTCGGGGCGCAGAACATGCCGATCCTCGATGACGCGGCGGCGTGGTTCGTCGGCAAGGTGCTCACCCGCGTCGACACCGGCGATCATGTGGCCCACCTGCTGGAGCCGGTGGCGGGACAGGCACCGGCCTCACTCGGTCAACTGGTCACTCTGGCTGACGTCGCGGATCTGGACCCCGGTCATGACGCGTGACGCCGTAACCGCTTGCGACATGAGCACGGGCGGTCACGCGAGCAGCGACGCGGCAAAGCGCAGGTCGGCCACCAGCCCGTCATAGGCCGCGTCCCGCTCCTCGCGCGGGGTGCGCAGTACCGCAGACGGGTGGATGCTCACCACGATCTGCAGATCGTTGTCGGGCACGACCGTCTCGGGTGGTCGCAACACCTCGCCGCGATGGGAAGAAAGACGAAAGTCGTTTCCCATCAAAGCTTTTGCCGCCGTGGCACCGAGCAGTACCAGCACGTCGGGCGCTACGGCGCCCAGTTCGGCGAACAACCACGGCCGGCAGGCGACGACTTCGGTGCGGCTCGGCGTCTTGTGGATGCGCCGCTTCTGCCCGGCCGCCCGGGTGAACTTGAAGTGTTTGACGGCGTTGGTCAGATAGACCTGTTTTCTGGTGATGTCGGCGGCGAGCAGGGCGTCGTCGAGGATCCGACCGGCCGGTCCGACGAAGGGCCGCCCATCGAGATCCTCCCGATCACCGGGCTGCTCGCCGACCAGCATCATGGTGGCCGCCGCGGGCCCGGCGCCGAACACGGCCTGTGTCGTGTCGCGGAACAGGTCGCAACCGCGACAGTCCTGCACTGCGTCGGCGAGGCGACCGAGATCTGTCGTCTCGGGGACGTAGGCGGCTGCGCCTTCGACATGTCTTGCCGTCATGATCTGGCTCCTCCGGCCGAACGTCCGAGCTTGGCCACCGAATGGTCGGCCGTGTCGCCGTCGACGGAACTGTCTTGCGCCACAGGCTGTTCCCTCATCAGCGCCCGCACGGCGCTGTTGACGAACGCAATGGTCGGCACTGCGACCAGCGCTCCCACGACCCCGGCCAACACCCCGCCTGCGGTGATACCGATTACCACGGCCAGTGGATGGATGGATACCGCCCGGCCCATCACCAGAGGCTGCAGGACGTGCGCCTCGATCTGCATGACGGCAACGATGACCCCGAGCGTGATGAGTGCGTACAGCAGTCCTTTGGCCAACAGTGCCACCACGATCGCCAGAAATCCGGAGATCAGTGCCCCGATCAACGGGATGAAGGCACCGAGGAACACCACCGATGCCAACGGCAACGCCAGTGGTATGCCCATGATGGCCAGCGCGGTGCCGATACCCGCCGCGTCGACGAGTGCGACAAGTGACGTCGCACGGATGTAGCCGATCAGGGAGTGGAATCCGGCGTTACCGGCCTTGCGAATCCGGTCGCGCACGTTCAACGGCACGATCAGCGTGACGAATCGCCAGATGTTCCGGCCGTCGAGCAGAAAGAAGATCACGGTGAAGAGCCCCAGCAGCGCGCCCGTGAGGATCTCCGACAACGTTCCGGCGGTGGACAACGCTCCGCTGGTGAGCTGTTCCTGGTGGTTGCGCAAAGACTGGATCGCCGTGTCGCCGGCGTGATTGATCTGCTCGGGGCTGAGATGGACGGGCCCCTTGATCAGCCAGTCGCGGGTCGAATCGATGCTGTGGGTGACCTGGTCGACCAGGCCGGGGGCACCGTCGATGAATTGGGTGATGACAAACGCCAGCACTCCGCTCAGCACGGCCAGCCCGGCCACCATCACCAACGCGACCGCCACTCCGCGTGGAGCGCCGACCCGGTCGAGGAGGTCCACGACCGGCAGCAGCAATGCCGTGATGAGCAACGCCAGCGCCACCGGCACCACCACCACGCCCAGGCGACGCAAGACCTCGAACAAAACCACCACGGCGCCAGCGATCACCAGCAGCCGCCACGCCCACGCAGCGGTCCGCCGCACAACCGGTGTCACCGCCGCATCATCTCCACGAGGCCCCGACAACGGCATGCCCGTGGGATTGCCGGGAGAGGCCCACTCGAAACCGGTAACGCGCGAGCCGGGGTCGTCCGGTTTGGCCGACCACGGCGACGGGCAATCTGCGGTGATGGCACGAGAAGACGACAACATGCTCGACCAGCAGGAGAGCCTCGACTCCGACGAGGTCCGCAACGACGACGGCGACGAGACCGTGGATCCGCCCGAGCAATGGATCGAACCGAAGGACAACGAGTCGCTGGATGATCGGCTTGCCGAGGAAGCCCCCGACACCTCACCCGACGATGCGGCGATCGATCCGGACGCCGAAACGTCGCTGCGCGGATCCGAGTCCGAGCCGGATGCGCTCACCCGGAACGAGCAGGCGCGCACCAAAGGCCAGATCGACGGCACGCCGGAGGACGGTGATTCGTTCTACGACGTTGTCGAATGACGGCGCACATCAGGCCTCTTCGAGGGCCGAGCCGAGTTCTTGGGCGACCTTGCTGTGGTGGTTGTCGGCCAGCGCATGGCCGACCCCGAGCAGCAGGGCGACCGGCCACTCGATGATCTCGGCGGCGGCCAGCACGGCGACGGCGCCGTAGTAGACCAGCCGCTCGGGCTGTACGCGCACCTTGCCCAGTACCGGCAGCCTTACCTCGACGGTGTCGATTTCACGCACCCTCTCGGTGACCGTCCGGTGGGGTTTCGTCGAGGCCTTCTGCTCCATCTCATTCCCCTCTCGTGTCGTGAGCCCGCATGGACCGCGTCGCGAGCGCGGCGATACCGGTCGCGATGGCCGCACAGCTCAGAGCTTGTGCCCAACCCACCGGGCCCAACGGCGTGTTGCCCAGGAGGTGGCTCACTCCGGGCGTGCTGATGACGACGCCGAGCGCGACCAGTGATCCGGCGGCCGTACCGATCACCAGCGCGCTGCGGGAGTCGATCAGCGTCTGGCCCAGCTGCGCAGCCACCAACGCGATCAGCGCGATCGTGGAGGCCCGGCTGGGGCGCCCGGTCAGCCGGCCGAGGATCCACGCCGCGGTCGCGGCGCTGGCTGTGGTCGCACCGCGTATCCCCACTGTGCGCCACAGCGCAGCCTGATCGGGTCCCCGTCCCCCGGACTGCGAATTGGCGTCGGGCGGAGCCACCGCCAGCGCCGCTGCAGGCAACGCGTCGGTCAACATGTTCACCAGGAGCAGTTGCCGGGTATTGAGCGGCGCCCGCCCGGTGAGCGCGGTTCCTGCCACCGCGAAAGCCACCTCACCGGCGTTGCCGCCCAACAGGATCGACACTGCGGCCTGAACCCGATCCCACAGCTGACGCCCTTCGTCCAGCGCGTCCAGCAACGAGCAGATGCGACCGTCGAGCAGCATCACATCGGCCGCCGTACGGGCCGGATCGCTGCCCCGCGAGGCGACTCCGATGCCGACCGTCGCGGTCCTGATCGCGGCGGCATCGTTGGCACCGTCACCGACCATTGCGCACACCAGACCGGATTTCTCGAGCGTCTCCACCACCTGCACCTTGTGCTCGGGAGACATGCGCGCGAAGACGACTCCATCGCGCACCGCCCGTTCACGCAGCCGGCGCGGCATCGACTCCCACTGCGAGCCGCTGATCACATCGCTGACGGATACGGGCAACCCCAGCCGCGTGGCGATGGCGGCTGCAGTGACCGGATGGTCACCGGTGATCAACCGGATCCCGATACCGCGATCGGTGAGGCTCGCCAGGACCTCCTCCGCATCCGGCCGCGGGGTGTCGGACAACCCAAGCAGTCCGCTGTAGCGCAGGTCCTCGACGCACAACGCGGCGAACAACTCGGAGTCCTCGCGGGCTGCCGCCGCCTGGCGCTCAGAGAGATCCCGATGGGCGACCGCGATGACGCGCAACCCGTCGGCAGCCATGGTCTGTACCTGCTGCCACACGTCGGTCGTTTCGGTGGCGTCGCACCCGGCGAGCACCACCTCGGGGGCGCCCTTCACGCACAGCCGCATACCGCTGATGGACGCCGAGAACGGCCGACCCGAACGAAACGGCAGATGTGTTGCATCGGTGTCGATTTCGGCCATCCCCGCGCCATGCGCCGCCTCGGCGACCGCGAGGTCGGTGGCGTGTTCATGCCGGTCGCCGTTCGGCGGCGGCGTGGCCGAACCAGCTTGCACGAGAACGTGTTCGGCGGAGGCTCCGGTTGCCCGGTGGACCTGCACGACGCGCAACCGGTTTTCGCTCAGCGTTCCGGTCTTGTCGAAGCAGACCACATCGACGCGGCCGAGAGCTTCGACGGAGCGCGGCGCGCGGACCAGCACGCCGGACCGGGTGAGCCGCCGCGCCGAGGCCTGCTGCGCGAGGGTCGCGACCAGTGGCAGACCTTCGGGCACAGCCGCCACTCCCACGGCAACCCCGCTGCTGACGGCCTCGCGCAGGCCGGTGCGCCGCAACAATCCGAGCCCGCTGACCAACGCCCCGCCGAAGAGGCTGAACGGCCAGGCTTTGTTGGTCAGAGTGCGCAGCTGGCTCTGCAGCCCGACATCGGGCGCCCGCGTGCGAATGCCGTGCACCGCGCGGTGCGCCTGGGTGTCGGCGCCCACCGCGGTGACGATGGCGACTGCGGATCCAGCGACCACGGTCGTGGTGGCGTGCAGCATGCATGCCCGTTCGGCCAGCGGGGCGGCCGGTGTCTCATGCACGTGTTTGACCACAGGCAGCGATTCACCGGTCAACGCGGACTCGTCGACCTCGAGGTCGACGGCGTCGGTGAGCCGGGCATCGGCGGGAACCACTTCGCCCGCTGCGACCAAGATCGCATCTCCCGGACGCAGCTCGACGCTGCGGACGTTGTGTACCCGCCCATCGGAAGACCTCTTGCGCGCCACCGGATCTTGCCCGGTGATCAGCCTTCTGAGCAGCCGTTCGGCACGAACGCGCTGGGCGGCGGCCAGCACCGCATTGCCGCCGAGAACCGACCCGACCAGGACTGCGTCGACGGGCGACCCGAGCACCGCGCTGGCCGCGGCCCCGACCGCGAGGACCGGCGTCAATGGGTCGGACAACTCGTCGCGGACCGCGTCGGCGAAGTCGCTGACCGCCCGTGCCACCGGGCCCGCCGCCGCGCGCGTGCCGCGCAGCAGCGCCACTGCGCCTCCGCTCATCCGTGCGTGCGGTTTTCGACGGGGCTCGGGCGGAGCGGGCAGCAGTGCCCGCACCTCCCGGGGCGTCATCGCGTGCCACTCGTATATCGGTGCTGCAGACGGAGTTTCGCATTTCATCGCGTTGCGCGCGAGCATCAGGCCGGTCCACGCTCCGGCACCTGCGCCTGCGGTCACCGGGCCGGGCCCGCGCCCGCGCACACCGGGAATCATCAACAGCGCGCCCAGCAGCGATCCGCCGACGGCCAGCTCGACGCCGCGATGACTGGCCCGGCGCGCGGCGGGCAGCGCGTGCAATATGTGCCAGACGCCTGCCAGGTCGTCGCACAGCAGATCGGCATGCCATGCGCCTGCTTCCCCGTTTGCGATACCGATGGCCACGTCGGCGTCGGCGAGAGCTTGCGCGGCGGATGTCGACACCACAGCGACCGTGCGTCCGTCGCGCTGCAGTGCTGTCACTGTCGCGGCCAGTGTCTCGTCGAAAGACGATGCGCAGTCAGCGAGGTCGTCGAACCCGGCGCGCAACTCGTCGAGGCTCTCGACATCAAGGGAGACCGCAAGCGTCTCGTCGCCCTGCAGTTCGCCGATGAGCGCGCCGGCCAGCGGATGGTGGGCCGGGCGCACAAGGACTGCCCCCGGTGTGGCACCACCACGTACCGGCTGCCATCCGGGCCGGAGGGCACCGCGGCCCAATTCTTCTTGAGCCCAACGCCATACCGCACCGCGGTCGTCCTCCTCGACATCGCGGATGCGGCCAATCCGCAGTTCGTCGGTTTCCAGTGCGCGCGGGTCGAGCACGACGGCGTCGATGCGGTCGAGGCTGCGCAGCGCGGCGGACCGCAGCGTCAGCACACCGCGGTCGGTGAGCCCGCGGCCGAGAGTAGCCGCGAACGACTCGCGACAGTTGCGGGCGGCTTTCGGCGCAGCGATGACCGCTGCGGTGGCCATGGCGCCGAGATCTCTGGCGATCACTCCGGCCGCGAGGCCGCCGGACACTTGGGCGGCTGCCGCCCGGTCGCTGTAGCGCTCGACCGGACCTGGTGGCCGCGGACACGGCCGAGGCGCCGGTCGCACGCCGTCGACGCACTCGGCACGGTCGGCCAGCAGCGGCTCACGCCGCGACCAGCCTTGCGCCGCGGCACGAATTTCGGCCGCCCGCAGCGCCTTTACCAGTAAATCGACCGCGAGCGACCCGGGCGCCTGGGTGAGGGCATAACTGAAGGCAGTAGCCAGCCCGAGCCCGGTGTCTGTGACCGTGGCACCGAACCTGTCTTCCAGGGCGCGGCGGATGCGGGGCTGGTAATCGACCACGTTGACCACGGCATTGAGTGCACTGGGCACCCGTGGCAGGGGCAGCACCCGCCCGGCCAACGCCACGGCGAGCCCACACGCGTTGAGGGCGGTCACGGCGAGAGCACCCGCGTAGGCCGCGCCGTCGCCGGGCAGATCGGCGGGTACCCGGTGCGCATCAGGCGATCCGGCCTGACGCTCCGCTGTCGCCACCGCAGCGCAGAGGTCGCTCAGCACAGCTGCATCTGGATCCACCCGGACGATGGCCCGGGACAACGGGTAGTTCAGTTTCACCGCCAGTACGCCGGGCCTGCGCTCAAGGAGCCGAGTGACCACGGCGCCGAGATCACCCCCGGGTTCGGTCTCACTGAGCCCGCGAACCTCGATCCAGCACCGGTCGCCGGCCTGTCGGCAGCGGCGGGAGGCGTTGGCGCCGAATACTTCTGACACGGCGCCGGTGACGGACCTGAGCACCCCGTCTCCGGCCCGGACCGGCCGCTCGAGCAGCGCCGCACCGGCCACGGTCAACGACATCGCGGTGCCTATGCCTGCGTTCGCCATGCGAAAAGGGAGCAGCGCCGCGCCCTGCAATGTTCGCGGAAGATGCACAGGTGGCCTTACTTTCCGGCTGGCGCTTTAGCTTTCCGTGTCGTGGCTGCGGTGCGAGGCCTGCGCCTGGCCGTCGGCCGGGGGGCAGATTCCGTGCCCGATCGAGGGCCCGCGTCACGCTGTGCGTCATCAGGGTGCCCGTGGAGCTGGCGGACCGCGAGCGCGGTTCCGCCGACCAGGAGCACGACGGGCCAGTCGACGAGCCCGGTGGCGCCGACGGCCGCCATGGTCAGTGCGGCCGCCGGGACCGAATGGCTGCCCTTACCCAAACCGTCCACGACGCCGGACGCAGCGCCCCGGACGCCACCGACGACGCCGTTGACGACAGCGCCACTCAGCGCCCCGGCACCCGCAACGGTAGCCTCCGCCGTGCGGGCCACAACGTCTGCCGCGGTATTCAGGACGTTCATGTCAGCTCCACATCTCAAGTTCCCCCGCAGGTCATCACGGATTCAGACAGAGTTACCCATCTGGCCACATCTCAATCTGGGGATGTCCTGTGTTTGTGGAACCGCGGGTTCACTTCGGCAGGCTGTCCCACCGGGCGGGTTCGCGTCCCGGTGGCTGGTGTGGCCGCGCCAGTAACGGAGTGCGCCGCCGCAGCGGCACGGAAATCGGTGAGTCCGTGGTCAATTCGACATCGCGATCGGCGTGGCGAAGCCACAGCCGACTGTTCGTGTCGCCGCGCAAGGTGTACGTCGCGGTCTCATGGGTGATGTCGACGGTGACCCGGCAATCGCGCCAGCGCAGGCGAAATCTCAACCGCGTGATGTCATCGGGCAGCTGTGGGTCCAGCGCGAGAATCCCTTCCCCGTCGCGTAGACCGCCGAACCCCGCGAGCAGGGCGGTCCACGCACCGGCGAGCGACGCCATGTGCAGGCCGTCGCGCGTGTTGTGCTCGAGGTCGCGCAGGTCTATCAGTGCGGCCTCAGCGGCATAGTCATGAGCGAGTTCGAGATGCCCGACTTCGGCACACAGCACTGCCTGGGTACACGCCGACAACGATGAGTCACGCGTGGTGCGGGGCTCGTAGTAGTCGACGTTGCGCGCCTTCTGCTCGTCGGTGAAGCGGTGTCCCAACCAATGCATGGCCAGCACCAGGTCGGCCTGCTTGATCACCTGCGACGGATAGAGCCGCACATAGGGCTGGCTCAGCAGCAGCGGGTAGGTGGTGTCATCGCTGAACTGCCATTCGCGCAGCCGCGTAAACCCTTCGCACTGTTGATGCACCTCCAGCTCCTTGTCGTAGGGCACATGGACGGTGTCCGCGGCCTCCCGCCACATCGCCATCTCTTCGGCGGTCACCTCCAGCGCCGCGGCCAGGTCGGGATGGCGCTCGCAAGCGGCCGCGGCAATCCGCAGATTCTCCGCGGCCATCAGATTGGTGAAGAGGTTGTCGCGCACCACGGCCGTGTACTCGTCGGGACCGGTGACACCGTCGATATGCCATACCCCGTGGCGGTCGTAGTGCCCGAGGGAGTACCAGAGCCGGGCCGTCTCCACCAGAACGGACACCCCGCATTCCGATTCGAGCGATCCGTCGCCGGTGACCACCCGGTACCGCTCGAAAGCCATGGCGATGTCGGCGTTCACATGCCACGCCGCGGTGCCGGCCGGCCAGTATGCCGAGCATTCCTCGCCGCCGATGGTCCGCCACGGGAAGGTCGCCCCCGCCAGGTCCAGCTCCTTGGCGCGGTCGCGGGCGCGGTTGAGGGTCGAGGCCCGCCACCGCAGCGCGTCGGCGGCCGCCTGCGGCCAGGTATACGTCAGCACCGGCAGCACGAAACCCTCGGTGTCCCAGAACGCGTGCCCGTCATACCCCGGGCCCGTCAGTCCTTTTGAGGGTATCGCCCGTCGCTCTGCGCGGGCCCCGGCCTGCAACACGTGGAAGAGCCCGAAGCGCACGGCTTGCTGACAGCGCGGATTACCGTCGATCTCCACGTCGGCGCTGTCCCAGAAGTCGTCGAGGTGGGCCCGTTGCGAGTCGAGCAGACCCTGCCACCCGGAATAACGAGCGCCTGCGATGGCACCCGCGACCTGGTCGTGCAGGGCCGGGCGCGAACGCAGACTGGACCAGCCGTAGGCGAGAAACTTGACGATGCGCAGCCGTTGACCCGCCCGCAGCCCGCAGATCACCGTAGTGCGCGCCAGGTCCGCGGTGGTCTCGGTCGAGACGTCGACCCTGCCGGGTACTTCGATGACGTGATCCATGGCCGCAGCTATGGTCAATTCGCTTGAGCGGGTGCGGTGCATCAACAGCGCCTGCTGGCCACGGCCTTCGTGGGTGACCGACTTCAGGGGATGGCTGAGCACTGCCGCAGCCCGCGGATCCGGTGATGTGACCGGCTGGTCCTCATTGGCGACGAGTTCGGATTGTACTGTGATACGGGCGAATTCATCGACCGGATCGATGCAGAACTCGATCGCGGCAACGCTGCGGTGCCGCAGGGACACTAGCCTGGTCCACTGCATGCGAACCTGCGTGCCTGCCGGCGAACGCCAGCGTGCCCGGCGCGTCAACGTACCCGCCCGGAAATCCAAGGTTCTTTCGTGCTCGAGCAGTTCGCCATAACGGACGTCGAACGGTTCATCGTCGACCAACAGCCGCAGCACCTTTCCGTTGGTCACGTTGATCAGTGACTGGCCTTCTTCCGGATAGCCGTAGCCGGCTTCGGCATACGGCAACGGGCGCAGCTCGAAGAACGAATTCAGATAGGTGCCGGGTATCCCGTGCGGCTCGCCCTCGTCGAGGTTGCCGCGAAATCCGATGTGCCCGTTGGACAGGGCGAACACCGATTCGGTCTGCGCGATGAGATTCAACTGGAGTTGGGTCTCCCGCAGCTGCCAGGGCTCGACCGGAAACGCGGTGTCGGTGATCATGGCGCCACCAGCAACTCGGCCAGATCATTGACGACGACATCGGCACCGTTGCTGCGCAATTCATCTGCTGAGCCGGTCCGGTCCACTCCGACCACGCACCCGAAGTTTCCCGCCCGGCCTGCCTGTACACCGGCCACCGCGTCCTCGAATACCGCGGCCTGGGCCGGTGTCACACCGAGTTGCCGTGCCGCGTACAGATAGGAATCCGGTGCCGGCTTGCCCGCCAGATGCTGCTCGCCCACCGTGATGCCATCTACCCGGCAGGCGACGTAGGTGCTCATCCCGGTGATGTCGAGCACCTCGCGGGTGTTCATGCTCGACGACACCACCGCGATCCCGAGCCCGGCCTTCTGCACAGCCTGCAGATAACGCCGGGAGCCTTCGAAAGCGGTGACCCCGCCGCTGTGCAGGAATTGCCGGAACAGCGCGTTCTTCCGCGCGGCCAACCCGTGCACGGTGTCCGCGTCGGCGCTGTCGTCCGGATTGCCTTCGGGCAGTTCGATGCCCCGGCTGGCCAGAAAATCACGTACGCCGTCTTCGCGGGTACGGCCGTCGACGTACCGGAGGTAATCGTGTTCACTGAACGCGCGGGCGTCGCCATGCCGACGCAGATATTCGTCGAACATCGATTTCCACGCCCGCTCGTGAATACTCGCGGTCTCGGTCAGCACACCGTCCAGGTCGAACAGGCACGCGCGCACGCCTTCGGGCAGGCCAAGGTGTCCGGGCTCGTGATCGGCAGCCATACCTGCCGGTTACCCCGTTTGCCGAGTTCCTCAACGCGCCGAACACTGAACTCACCGGCGGGCGATCTCTGCCACCAGCGCGCGATGATCCGAAATCGGCATCATAGGCGTGTCGGACGCGCGGGCATACAGACGTCGATCGTCGGTGAGGATGTGGTCGAGCTGGCGCGTCGGCTCGGCAGCGGGGAACGTGGAGCCGTGGGCCAACGGTCGCATGCCGGACCAGCGGTGCGCGGCAGGAGCCGGCAGGTTGAGGTCACCGGCCAGGATCCGTGGGCCCGGGAAGCCCGCGAGGTCGTGGACGATACGACGTAGTTGGAGCCGGTTCCACAGTGGGACGAAGGACAAGTGGGTCGACGCGACAGTGATCGCACCAAGCGGAGTCTCGATCCGGGCGACGACGGCCGTGCGCGGCTCCTCGTGGACCATGAGCACGCGCCTGGGCCCCGGCAGGTACATCGGGAACCGCATCGGAATACGCGGCAGCCGCAGCACCTGCCAACTGCTCACCGGGTACCGGGACAACAGTGCGATGCCGTATGCCGCAGTACCCGGCTGTTCTCGCCCTGTCGCGGCCATCCACGTCGCGCCGGGTGTGCCGGAGATGGCTGCCACGAAGCGGTGTTCGGCGGCTCCCATCGCCTCGGCCGCCACGGCGGTGAGATCGGCCCGTCCGGACCGCTCCTGGTCGCGGTCCACCTCTTGCAATGCCAGCACATCGGGCTCCAGTGTGGTCACACACGACCGCAGTCGGTCCATATGCACACCGTCGTCGACGGTCCGGCCGTGCAGGATGTTGAACGTAGCCAGTCGCATGATCTGGGCGTACCCATTGTGGGGTCGTGGTTCACGTGCCGAGGTCCTGGGTATCACGCCTTCATGGATGCGATCGACCAAGTCGGCCGGCGCGAGCGACTGCGGACGGCGATGAAGACGTCGGCGGCCGCGTTGCGGGACCACAGCCCGTCGTTCGCGCTCGCGGGCAGCTACGCGTTGTGGGTGTACGGCGCCCCGGAACCGGACCATGACGTTGATTTCGTGGTCGCCGAAGCCGACGCGCAATCCGCAGCGCTCACGCTGGCCGCCGCGGGATTCATCATCGAACAGCCACCCGAGGATTGGCTGTTCAAAGCCCGCACAGGCGATGTGGTGGTGGATGTCCTGCACCACGTCAACGGAGCAGCCGTCGACTCGGCGATGCTGCAGGCTGCCGAGTACCGGGACGTGCTGGCGGTGCGCATGCCGGTGCTGCCGCCCAGCACCGTCATGATTCAGAAGCTGCGGGCGCTCGAGGAACACTACTGCGATTTCACCTCGCTGCTGCCGGCCGTACGGGCCACTCGAGAGGTGTTGGACTGGGATCGCATTCGCAAAGAGACCGCGGACAACGACTACGCCGTCGCATTTCTGGTACTGACCGAAAGACTCGGCCTGACCGTGCGAGCGGCAGTCACGGCGTCGGCGGCTGCGTTTCGCCCGTCCTCATGAAAAGCGGTACCGCAAGCCAGAACAACGCGAACATCACCAACGCGACGGCGCCTGCGATCACGGCGACCGTGGTGCCTGCGACCGAATCGAAGACGATCACCGTGACACCCACGAGCGCCACCCCGAGCAGGATCAATCCCGTATACGCGCACCGGTGCGCCGCGGCCACCAGAATCGCCAGCCGATGCCGCCGGAACAACAACCGGTGCATCCCGACCGGCGCGATCAACAGCACCGTGGCCGCGACCGACGCGCCCACCGTTGCCAGATAGACAATCCGCATCCGCTCGTCGAGCACTCCGAATCGTTGCTGGAAAGGCAGGGTCAGCAAGAACCCCGTCAACAGCTGCACACCGGTCTGAGTGACCCTCAGTTCCTGCAGCAGGCTGGCCCAATTACGGTCCAGCCGTTCGGTTTCCGTCTCGTCTCGCTGCCGGGTGTCCCACCGCTGGTCCTGCTCGGGGTGATCGACGTCCATGATCTCACCGTGCGCCGCCGCCCTCGTCCGCTAGTTGCCCAGCAGATCGTTGAGGTCGTCGGCGTGCTCCTCTTCTTGTTCCAGAATTCTCTCCATCAGGCGTCGGGTGGTGGGGTCGGCATCTCCGATCCACCGGATGATCTCCTGATAGCTGGTGATGACGATCCGCTCCGCGACCAGATTCTCCTGCAACATCCGGTTGAGGTCGGCATCTTCGACGGTCACGTATTCGGTGTGACTGCGTTGGGCCAGGGTGGTCGGGTCGAAGTCCGGATCGCCGCCGAGTTGGCTGACCCGCTCTGCGGCCCACTTTCCGTGCTGCAGTTCCTCAGCGGCATGCTCGGTGAACTCCGCGGCCACCTGTGCGCGATCGATACCGGTGGCTGCGATCGCATGTTGGGTGTAGCGCAGGTAGCACACCACCTCCGTGGCCACGACCTCGTTGAGCACATCGATCAGTCTCTTGACGTCGATGGTGTTGCCACTGGTGACCGCTCCGGCGTCCATGTGTTTACGGGCGTCGTCACGGATGGCGGTGACGTCGATCTCGAACTGGTTGTTCGTCCTGCTGGTTTTGGTCGGCACCGAATTTCCCTTCTGTAGGTGCGTTGCTGTTCATCTCGTTGCGCCCAAGTGTGGAATCAGCTCCTGGGCCTTGGTTTTGGCGCCCTGGTACACCAGGTGCCAGCCGTTGGGGTCGCCCTTGAGCACAGCGGAGACCATGTCCTTGATCTGCTCGTAGGTGGCATGCGGCGGGATCGGCGGCACCTCGGGATCGCAGCGGATGTCGAGCACGGTCGGCACGTCGCTCGACAACGCCTCGTCCCAGGCTTTCCCGACCGCGTCCCCCTCTGTCACCGAGATACCGTTCAAACCCATGGTGCACGCGATGTCGGCATACGACACATCGGGAAGAGATTGTGAATCAACGAATTTCGGAGACCCACCCATGGCGCGCAACTCCCAGGTGACCTGGTTGAGGTCGTTGTTGTGGAACACGCAGACCACCAGCCGCGGGTCGGACCACTGCGACCGGTACCGCAGGATCGTGAGGAGTTCGGCCATACCGTTCATCTGCATGGCACCGTCACCGACCAAGGCGATCACCGGCCGGTCCGGATGCGCGAACTTCGCCCCGATCGCATAGGGCACACCCGGCCCCATCGTCGCCAACGTCCCCGACAACGATCCCCGCATTCCGTCCCGGAACTTCAGGCAGCGGGCATACCAGTTGGTCGACGAGCCCGAGTCGGCGGTCACGATGGCGTTGTCCGGCAGCCGCTCTGAGAGTTCCCAGGCGATGCGCATGGGGTTCACCGGCTTGGCCGAGAGCATGCTTTGGCGCTCCAAGGTTTCCCACCACCGGGCCACCCCGCGTTCGATGCCCTCGCGCCACGACCGGTCCTTCTTCGGTTCCACCAGCGGAAGCAGTGCCCTGAGCGCACTTTCGGCATCGGCGACGATGTTCACCTCGGTGGGATAGCGCATGCCGATCGCGGCGCCGTCGATGTCGATCTGGATGGCTCTAGCCTGTCCGAAATCTGGAAGGAACTGGCTGTAAGGGAAATTGGAGCCGACGATCAGAAGCGTGTCGCACTCGCGCATCAGCTCGTAGCTGGGCCGGGTGCCGAGCAAGCCGATCGATCCGGTGACGTAGGGCAGGTCATCGGACAGCACGTCCTTGCCGAGCAGCGCCTTGGCCACCCCCGCGCCGGTGAGCTCCGCGAGCTTGCGTACCTGCGCCGCCGCCGAACGCGCGCCCTGACCGATCAGGATCGCAACCCGCGAACCAGCGTTCAATATATCTGCGGCCCTGCGGATCTGGTCGCTCTGTGGATCCACCACGGGACGGACGTACATCGCGTCGCTCGACGGGACCTGCTTGAACTCATGACCGGGCGCCGAGTACGGCTGCTCCTGCAGATCAGACGGGATCACGAGCGCGGTGGGTGCGCGCCGCGCCAGCGCTGTACGGATGGCCCGGTCCAGGGCATTCGGCAGCTGACTGGCGACGTTGACCTCAACCAGATAATCGCTGGCCACGTCTTTGTACAGACTCTGCAGGTCGACTTCCTGCTGATAGCTACCACCCATGGCGCTGCGGGCGGTCTGCCCGACGATGGCAACGACGGGAACCCGATCCAGCTTGGCGTCGTAGAGCCCGTTGAGCAGGTGGATCGCACCGGGCCCCGAGGTCGCCATGCACACGCCGACGTCGCCGGTGAACTTCGCGTAGCCCGTTGCCTCGAACGCCGCCATCTCTTCGTGCCGAGCCTGGACGAACTGCGGGGCGTCCTTGGCCCGGCCGAACGCCGCCACGATCCCGTTGATCCCGTCACCCGGATAGGCAAAGACGTGCTTGACTCCCCAGTCCCGCAGTCGTTCGATCAAGTAGTCGCCGACGCTCGTCGTCATGCCGCCTCCCTCGCGTGTGTCCAGCTCCGCTCGCCGAGTACCCGCCCGCCTGTAGGAGTAACCGCGGGACCGCTGGGTAATCGACCGATATGACTGCTGACGGCGCGGTTGACTGAAACACCGTCGCAGGTACGGACTTCAGCAGCGGACATCAGCGACGACGACTGCCCCTGGGCGAGATGATCACGTGCGGAACATGATTGGCGGAACTCGCGTTTCAACCCCTCACCTGCGGGTATCCATCCAGAGGACAGGAGTTGAACGCCATGGGGAAAGCGCAGGGCAAATCGAGCGCCGTGCACTCGGGAAGTCGCCACCACCATCGCGGCCGCAGCCCGCAGTCGATGGCACTGGCAGCCGGCTGCCGACTTCTCGTCAAGAACGCCGTACGGCTGTGGGCACTGCAACCGAACCTGCACTGGCCGCTCGACTCCGTCGATCGCATCGCAGGCTGGGCGCCCCACCCGCCTGCCGTGTCGATACGGCGCGTCGAGCTGCCCACATGTCCCGCTGAGTTGGTTTGTGCGCCGGGAACTTCCGCCCGGCGCGCCGTGCTGTACCTGCATGGTGGCGCGTTTCTGACCTGTGGCCTCAACACACACCGATCACTGGTGGCACGGTTGTCGCGTGCCGCGGACGCGGAGGTTCTCAACGTCGGCTACCGGATGCTCCCGTCGTACGGACCGTCGGCCGCCGTCGCCGACGCTCTGGACGGACTGCGCTGGCTCCTGCGCCGGGGCTACCGCGACCACGAGATCGTCCTGGCGGGAGACTCTGCCGGCGGATATCTCGCGCTGGCGACCGCGCTCGAACTCCTGCGCCGGGGGCGCACGCCAACGGCGGGCGTCGCGGCGATCTCGCCTTTGACCGATCTCGATTCCGCGCACCGTCTGGCACAGCCTCAGTCACGATGCTCGATGTTCACTGCCCGCGCCATGACGGCGTTCTCCCGCTACCTCACCGCGCAAGCTCGAGGCCGTTTCAACCGGCGGATCGTCTCGCCGGTCGACGCGGAACTGGAAAACATGCCGCCCGTGGCGATTCACGTCAGCACAGATGAATTCCTGTTGTCCGACGCAGAATTGATGTATCGGCGGATGATCGATGCGGGCGCACAGTGCGACCTGCACCTGTGGGACGGCCAGATCCACGACTTCCCGCTGGCCGCCGACATCCTTCCGGAAGGACGGCGCGCACTTCGGTACCTCGGTGATTTCGTCAAGCGAGTGACGCCCGCGTCAGTCGAGGACGCGGTCGCCCGCGATTACGCGAGGGCCGCCTCTCTCTGACCGCGATTCCACCTGGTTTGCCTTCGTCCGCCTCGGGTACTCAGCGCGGAGGTCCCACCATGAGAGGAATCGCGTGAACAACACCCCAAACCCGAAGCAACAACAACTCGACGACGCCCGAGTCGACAATGGCAAGGGGTATTTGACCACCCAGCAGGGCGTGCGGATCGACCACACCGATGACGCCCTGACCGCCGGTGAACGTGGCCCAACGCTGCTGGAGGACTTCCACGCCAGGGAGAAGGTGACCCACTTCGACCACGAGCGCATTCCGGAACGGGTCGTGCACGCCAGAGGGGCTGGCGCGTATGGCTATTTCGAGTCATATGACGACGGTCTGGCTGAGTTCACCGCGGCCAAATTCCTCACCACACCAGGCCTGCGAACGCCCGTGTTCGTCCGGTTCTCCACCGTGGCCGGCTCGCGTGGCTCGGCCGACACCGTCCGTGACGTTCGCGGGTTCGCCACGAAGTTCTACACCGAACAGGGCAATTACGACCTTGTGGGAAACAATTTCCCCGTCTTCTTCATCCAGGACGGCATCAAGTTCCCCGACTTCGTCCACGCCGTCAAACCCGAGCCGAACAACGAGATCCCGCAAGCCGCGTCGGCGCACAACACCCTGTGGGACTTCGTGTCACTGCAGCCGGAAACACTGCACGCGATCATGTGGTTGATGTCCGACCGAGCGCTGCCGCGTAGCTACCGGATGATGCAGGGGTTCGGCGTGCACACGTTCCGTCTCGTGAACGCCTCCGGCCAAGGGGTTTTCGTCAAGTTCCACTGGAAGCCGCAGCTCGGCGTGCACTCGCTCATCTGGGAGGAATGCCAGCAGATCGCAGGCAAGGACCCGGATTTCAACCGACGCGATCTGTGGGAGTCGATCGAGGCGGGCCACTATCCGGAATGGGAGCTCGGGGTCCAACTAATCCCCGAGTCCGACGAATTCGAGTTCCCCTTCGACCTGCTCGATGCCACCAAGTTCGTTCCGGAGGAACGGGTGCCGGTGCTTCCGGTGGGACGGATGGTGCTGGATCGCAACCCGGACAACTTTTTCGCCGAGACCGAACAGGTGGCGTTCCACACGGCCAACCTTGTGCCCGGAATCGATTTCACCAACGATCCGCTGCTGCAGTTCCGCAACTTTTCCTACCTCGATACGCAGCTCATCCGGTTGGGCGGTCCGAACTTCGCCCACCTCCCCGTAAACCGTCCCATTGCCGATGTTCGCAACAACCAGCGCGATGGCTACGGCCAGCACACGATCGCCCAGGGGGCGACGAGCTACTACAAGAACACCCTCGGCGGCGGCTGTCCCGCACTTGCCGATGAGGACGTCTTCCGGCATTACACCGAACGCGTGGACGGCCACAAGATCCGCCAACGCGCGGAGAGCTTCAAGGACTACTACAGCCAACCACGCATGTTCTGGGACAGCATGTCTCCCGTCGAGGCCGAACACATTGTCGCCGCGTTCGCATTCGAACTGGGCAAAGTCGGGCCCGAGACCGGCATACGGCCGCGGGTGGTCGAACAACTCAATCTGATCGACCACGATCTCGCCACACGCGTAGCCGCGAAGCTGGGCCTCACCGCACCGGCAGAAGTATCCATCGATGTCCGTCACGCACCGTCACCCGCCTTGTCGCAGCTCAATGCGGTCCCCGACACGATCGACACGCGACGCATCGCCGTCCTTGCGGCAGGTGGGGTCGATGTTCGTGGGATCGAGCGCGCAGCCGCGGCGCTGCGCAACCTCGGCGCTACGGTCGACATCATCAGCACGGTCGGCGGCGGCACGCTGTGGTGCGACACCGGCCACGAACTCGCGGTGGACCTGGGCATCAATACAACCTCGTCGGCGCTCTACGACGCGGTCCTGGTACCGGGCGGAGCGGAATCCGCCGAACAGCTCGCACAAGACGGAGCGATGGTTCATTTCGTACGCGAGGCGTACAAGCACCTGAAGCCCATCGCCGCGTTCGGTGCAGGCATCGACGTCTTGCAGGTGGCCGGTGTGAGAACCCGACCGGTCAACGGGTCCGGAGACGCCTCTGATGCCGGAGTTATCACGTCGAGTACGAGCGGCGATGACCTCGACGACGCGTTCACCGATGCGCTCGTCGGAGCCCTCGAACGACACCGGGCATGGGACCGGGTGACCGACATGATTCCCGCCTGAGAATCGTCATCGCGCTTGTCTGTGACAATTCTGGAAACATCCCCGTCAATTAGGGGTCACCTGGGGTTTTACCGTTCCAATTTGCGCAAGCAACCATGAGAAGTCCCTTATGCCGATTGTCCATAGCGCTGCCGCGACGTAGAGTCATGACCAGGTTGAGTTAACAGCCGAACACGCGCGTTGGTGCGTAGAGCTGATTGACTCCCCTACGCCCATTGCTTTGAAAAACCAGAGCTCGTTTGCGTGCCATGTATGAATCGACATTTTTCGATTGATGGAGGCAACGTGTCCATACTTAACGTGGCGCCCCCTCTTGCGGGTAAGCAGTCCGACCTCCGTGGCGATCAGATGGCAGGCTTCAGCACCGGCTGGGTGCGGCCATCGACGGCACTGGTGACTGTCCGCGGTGAACTGGATGCCGCCAACTCGCGGCAATTCGCCGAGTATGCGATGGGGCACATCAGCCGCAGCAAAGGGCTCATCCTCGACCTGCAATCCGTACAGTTCTTCTCGGTGTCGTCCGTTCCCGTGCTTCACAACCTGAACATGCGCTGCGCCCGCGAGGGTGTGGGCTGGGCGCTCGTACCGAGCGCGGCAGTGTTGCGAGTGCTCCGAATCTGCGACCCCGATGGACAATTACCCGCCGCCCCAACGGTCAAAGCCGCCTTGTCGAGGCTGCGCAGCGGCTTCTCCCACAGGGGCGTCGCAACGGATTCCATCTTTGCTGTGTGATCGTCCGCATCCAGGCCGGCGTCGGTCGCGATGCGCCTGCGCCGCAGCGTAGTCGGCGGTCCAGGTCTACACCGGGTACGTCGCGGTCGTGGTTTCAGCTACCACACCGACGACGGCGAACGGGTGACCTCGCCGAGAGTGCTGCAACGTATTGAGGAGCTGGTGATCCCGCCGGCCTGGAAGAACGTATGGATCTGTCCGCGTCCCGACGGTCACATCCAGGCCGTCGGGACCGACGCGGCAGGCCGCCGCCAGTATCTCTACCACCCGCAGTGGCATGAGGACCGGAGCGAAGAGAAGTTCGATCGCGTGTTGGAAATGTCTGCGCTGCTACCGGATTGGCGCGGCGCTGTGGCCGCCGACCTGCGGCGGCCGGGACTGTCGAGGCAGCGGGTGCTCGCAGTCGGCCTACGGCTGCTGGATCTTGGCTACTTCCGCGCCGGCGGTGATCAATACGCGGAAGAGAACAACTCCTTTGGCATCGCCACGCTGATGGGCGAACACGTCACCGTGCATTCCGGCTCGGTCGAATTCGACTATCCCGCGAAAAGCGGTGTGCGTCGGGTCCTCGATATCGAAGACCCGGACACGGTCCGCGCCGTCCGCAGTCTGCGACGCGCCGCCGGATCCGACCACCGCCTGCTGTCGTACCGAAACGGTGACGGGTTCAGCGCAATTCATGCCGACGATCTCAACGCTCGGTTCAAGCAGATGGTCGGCGACGAATACACCGTCAAGGACCTGCGCACCTGGCACGGCACGGTGCTGGCGGCTGCGGCATTCGCCGACGCGGATCCTCCAGTCGACGACAAAGTGATCAAGAGGGTCGAGGCGGCGGTGGTACGGGAGGTCGCCGAAGAACTCGGCAACACCCCAGCTGTCGCGCGCAGCGCCTATATCGATCCGCGAGTGCCGAAGGCCTACCGGGAAGGCCTCACGATCGCGACGAGCGTACGGCGGTCAGCGCGCACCAGGGACGCCGACAAACGACAGGCCATCCTGGGGCGCGGCACGGCACGACTGATCCGCAAGGTGTCGCGCTAACTCTTGGGCACCAACGAAGTGACCGTCGCCGACCCGTCGGATCGGCCGAAAGTCAGTGGGGCCCCGTCAGAATCCGGCGGCTGCCTGCCGCGGTCGAACATGCGGTCGCGCTGCTGGACGGTGCGAAATCCCATCATTGAACAGCACTCTCGGAGGCGTCAGCGGATACTACCGGCGGTACGTACGCGGCAGGACCGACGCGGTCGTAAACCCGCAAGGTGTCAGCTGCGATCCGGTCCCACGAATACCGTGACCGAGCGCGGTCCCGGCCCGCTGCTCCGAGGCTGCGCCGCAGGAAGTCGTCGCGCAGAAGACTGTTCAACGTGTCAGCCAAGAGGTCCGACCGCTTCGGCGGAACGAGTCGACCCGTCACATCGTGCACAACCGTGTCGAGCATGCCGCCGACCGCCGATGCCACGACGGGCACCCCGCACGCCATCGCCTCCAGTGGCACCATGCCGAAGGGCTCGTACCACGGTGTGCACGCGACGATATCGGCCGACCGCAGGACAGCAGGCATGTTCGCGCGGGCCACCGATCCGCACAGCTTGACCCGGTCGTCCACGCCGAGTTCCCGGGCCAGCGCCTTCAACCGGCGCGCCTCGGGATCGCGCCTGAGCGCGGCTCGGTCGGGCCCACCCACGATCACCAATTCCGTGTCGGGGATGCCGGCCAATGCGCGGATGGCGAGATCAAAACCTTTGCGGGGCACGAACCGACCGACACTGACGATGCGGTGCGCCGCGCCACGGCGCGACTTGGGGCCTTCCGGTGTGAACAGGTCCAGATCGACGCCGCACGGCACCACCGACGTCCGGCTGCGCGACCGGCCAAGGCGCATGAGTTCGAACACCTCGTCGGTGCAGGTCGCGGCCACCCAGGTGGCACAACGCGCCACCATGCTCTCCAGCTTGAGCCGCTCCGGTGGGCTCGTGTCATCGGTCCCCTGATGCCTGCGCTTGACCACACCGAGCGCGTGAAAGGTTTGGACCGCAGGGAGATTCAGGTGTCGTGCGGCCAGCTGGCTGGCCACTCCCGACATCCAGAAGTGCGCGTGCACCACATCCGGACGGTGGGCTGTCCAATCGCTGTCGAGGAACCGGGCGAACTCCCCCATGTATTGCAGCAGTTCGTCCTTCGGAATGTGTTCGGCAGGACCGGCCGGGACGTGGACGACGGTGTATCCGTCCGCGGTGGTCATCCGGTCCGGAAGGCCCCGGTCGTCGCGTCGGGTATAGACGACGACTTCATGGCCGCGGCGGGCCAAAGCGGCGGAAAGCGCTGCCACATGGACGTTCTGGCCGGCTGCATCGACGCCCCCGAGTGCGGCCAGCGGGCTGCCATGCTCAGAGACCATTGCAATCTTCATTCGCAATTCCTTCCGGAGTTCATCGGCAGCATTCGGCGATCACCCGGTCCCAGTCCTTGAGGAACCGGTCGAGGCCGAAGTGCGCCAGCGCGTACGCGCGCGCCGCCTTGCCGGCGATCGCAGCCGCGGATGCATCAGCCACGAATCCCTGCAGTGCGTAGGCGAGTGTCTTCACGTCCGCGCTCACCACGCCCGCCTCGGCGAGCACCGTCATGGGCGCCATCGTCGAGCCGACGGCAACGATCGGCATGCCGAGGAACATCGCCTCGATCAAGGACAATCCCAGCGACGTCCATCGTGCGGTGTGCAGATACACTCGCCGGCGGGCGATTTGGTACAACACGCGGGGGTGCGGTACGTCGCCTTTACCCCGCACCCCGGCGAGAGCGCCTTTGCGATTGAGTTCGTGGGATCCGATGCCCCACACGTCGATCGGAACCTGGCTGCTGAGCTCGGCCAGCAGGTCGGCGCCCACGGTGCGCCACCGGCGCAGTGGTTCGTTGATCATGGTCGCCGCTGCCGCCACGTCGCCCGTGTAGAGGTTGCCGGGGTCGGCGATGCCGTGAGTGATCACCTTGGTGGGGGCAATACCGCTGTCCCACATGAGCCTGTTGAATTCGGTCACGTGGATCAGCGGGATGTCCATGCGCTCGGCCAGCGCATGGTGACTGTCCACGGCATCCGGCCGCGGGGCGTTGTGCTCGACGTAGACCGCGGGAATGTCGATGCCGGGACGCCGGCCCAGCAGCTCTGCAGCCAACTCGATCTCGCGCGGCCGCTGCAGCACGATCAGGTCGATGTCCTGATCCCTGAGCTCGTCTGTCGACATTTCTTGTGCGCGTGGCCAATCGCGGCCGAGTAGACCCTTCCCGTCCGCATCGCCCGCCTCGTTGACGGGTATCAGATAGCGATGCCGCCCGGCGACGAACGACTCCATCCATGAGCCGTGCACATGCCAGGCGAGCACCGTGCGCGGGAGGCCTGCATCCATGGGGCGGAAGTACCCTGGCACCCCACTCTTAAACGCACGAAGAGTTTTGGCGCGAAGCGGCGCGGGGTACTCCCGTTGCCATGCAACCCGAGGATGACGAAGTGCCGGTCGCGGACGCCGCCGAGCAGCACCGCGATGTCAAGCCACCGCCGGGCGACGATGATGCGATCCAACCGAACTGCAGCCCGCCCTTGGAGAGCAACGAGAGCGACTGGCAGGAACAACGAGTTGAAGTGGATCTCGACCCCGAACTCGACGGCGTCGACCGCGAAGACTGACGGCCCTAGTGGTCCGCGGATCCCCCATCGTGGGCGCGGTGATCTCCGTGCCATTGAACTTCATTGCGGCGCACCCGCCGGTGCTCGACGCCGAACCACACTGCGCAGGCCACGAACAGCACGGCGGTGAGCACCGCCAACCACGTGCCGACATCGCTGTGGGAGGTGGCGAAGGCCGCCAGGCACGCGACGAACGACACGACAGCGACGAAAAGAAGACCGATCGCCGGCATGTTCTTGGTGTCTTTCATCGTCTCGCCGGCGTGCGGTCGGGTGGTTCGGGCGTGATCCACTGGGTCCTTGGCGGTGTCCCCCATCACTGCTCCTCTCGGGTCGGTCGTTGGCATAGAGCTACCCCCCTGGCGTCGTTCCGAAACGATGCGCTGGTGGACGGGTCAGCGGGAAACGTCTGCCTGTTCTAATACGGCCTGATGATCGCGCCCGACGTGAGATTCGCTGCGCATCCGCTTGACCATGTGCGGGTAATGCAGTTCGAACGCGGGACGCTCCGATCGGATGCGGGGCAGCTCGGTGAAGTTGTGCCGTGGCGGTGGGCAACTCGTCGCCCACTCCAGGGAGTTGCCGTAACCCCACGGATCGTCGACGGTGACCGGTTCGCCGTAGCGCCAGCTCTTGAAGACGTTCCAGACGAACGGCAGCATCGAGACGCCCAGGATGAACGCGCCGATGGTCGAGACCACGTTGAGCGTGGTGAACCCGTCGGACGGCAGATAGTCCGCGTAACGGCGCGGCATGCCCTGGTTTCCGAGCCAGTGCTGCACCAGGAATGTGGTGTGGAACCCGATGAAGGTCAGCCAGAAATGCAGCTTGCCCAGGCGTTCGTCGAGCAGCCGGCCGGTCATCTTGGGGAACCAGAAGTACACCCCGGCAAACGTCGCAAACACGATGGTGCCGAACAGCACATAGTGGAAGTGCGCCACCACGAAATAGCTGTCGGTGACGTGGAAGTCCAGCGGCGGGCTGGCCAGCAGCACACCGGACAGGCCGCCCAGGGTGAAGGTGATCAGGAAGCCGACCGAGAACAGCATCGGGGTCTCGAAGGTCAGCTGTCCCTTCCACATGGTGCCGATCCAGTTGAAGAACTTGATGCCGGTCGGGACCGCGATCAGATACGTCATGAACGAGAAGAACGGCAGGAGGACGGCTCCGGTGGCGAACATGTGATGCGCCCAGACCGCGACGGAAAGCGCCGCGATCGAGATGGTGGCGTACACCAAAGTGGTGTAGCCGAAAATCGGCTTACGGCTGAACACCGGGATGATCTCGGTGACGATGCCGAAGAACGGCAGCGCGACGATGTAGACCTCGGGGTGGCCGAAGAACCAGAACAGGTGCTGCCACAGGATCGGTCCCCCGTTGGCCGGGTCGTAGACGTGGGCGCCAAGGTGCCGGTCGGCCGCCAACCCGAATAACGCCGCGGTCAGGATCGGGAACGCCAACAGCACCAGGATGGACGTCGCGAAGACGTTCCAGGTGAAAATCGGCATCCGGAACATCGTCATGCCGGGAGCCCGCATACACACCACCGTGGTGATCATGTTGACCCCACCGAGAATGGTGCCGAGGCCACCCACGGCCAGCCCGAGAATCCACAGATCTCCGCCAGGGCCCGGTGAGTGGATGGCATCGGTCAGCGGTGAATACGCGGTCCAGCCGAAGTCTGCTGCGCCGCCGGGGGTGATGAAGCCGCCCATGGCGATCAGCGCGCCGAACACGAACAACCAGAACGACAATGCGTTCAGGCGCGGGAACGCCACGTCGGGGGCGCCGATCTGCAGGGGCAGCACCAGGTTGGCGAAGCCGAACACGATCGGCGTCGCATAGAACAGCAGCATCACCGTGCCGTGCATGGTGAACAGCTGGTTGTACTGCTCGTTGGACAGGAACTGCAGACCGGGCTCGGCGAGCTCCGTCCGCATCAGCAGCGCCATGAGCCCGCCGATGAAGAAGAAGGCGAAGCACGCGACGCAGTACATGATGCCGATCAGCTTGTGATCGGTGGTCGTGATCAGCTTGTAGACGAGGTTGCCCCGTGGCCCGAGGCGCGCCGGGAATGGGCGGCGGGGCGCGAGTTTCGGTGGTACCAGCGCATCAGCCGTCATCGCGAACTCCGTTCGTTCACGATGCGATTTCCCGGGATCCGCCACATCCAAACCCCGCACTTCAGCGGTTTGTGCCTCTCGGCCGCCGGGTAGCGCTAGGGGCACGCAGGAGGTAGTGCGGTGAGCGTGGTGGTGGTCGGCCAGATCGGCCGTGACGTGGTGCTGCAGACACCGGAACTGTCGGGCACCGGCGGCGCCCACCCCGTCCGTGAGCGCAGGGAGACGCTCGGCGGTAAAGGTGCCAACCAGGCCGTGGGGTTGGCTCAGCTCGGCGTTCCGGTCAGCCTGATCGGTGTCGCCGGTGCCGACGAACCGGGTAGCGCAGCATTACAGCAGGCGTCGACCGACGGCATCGACACCGCCCATGTGGTCCGGCGCGGCACGACCGCGCTCCTGGTAAGCGTCATCGACGACGCGGCCAATCGGCTCTTGCTCGAACATGTCCCGCAGCACGCGCTGCTCACCCCGGACGACGTCGACCGCGCCCACGCGAGCCTGCTGGCCGCCGACACTGTCTCTGTGCAGCTGCAGCAGCCGATCGAGTCGACCCTGCGCGCCGCCCGCCAAGGCAGGCAAGCGGGTGCCCTCGTGCTCGCCGATGGGGCGGTCGACCCGGACCATTCCGACGAGCTGTTCGAGCTCATCCACGTGTTTCGCGCGGACGCCGACGAAGCCGAACTGCTCGCAGGCGAACCTGTGAAGACTCCCGTCGCAGCCGCGGAGCTGGCGAACCGGATCCTGCGCAAAGGCCCGGTGCTCGTCGCGCTCGCGATATCCGGCGTCGGCGACCTGTTGGTGTGGCGTGGCGGGAGCCGGTTGTTCCCGCTGTCGGATGCACCGGTGGTCGACCGCACCGGCGCGGGCGACGCGTTCATGGCGGGGCTGATCGCGGCGCTGCGCCGTGACGCGGATCCCGTGCAGGCCGGCCGTCTCGCCACCGCCGCCGCGACCGCCACGGTCGGGCACCTGGGCGGCAGACCGCAGCTGGACGGACTGCGCCACGCCTGACGAGCATGAACCCCAAGGCCTTTCGGTGATCGGAGTAGTCGAATGAGCGTCAGGCCTGTCGATCGTGGTTCCGGGACGACCGACAGGTCTGACGGCGTCTGGCACCTCAGTGATACCCCGTCGCGGGCTCGGCTATCCCACCGACGTTTTGACGCGACCCCTGCAGGGAATACACCCGGCGATATGACAACACTGCCCATTGGCGCAAAGCCCAAGCTGCCCGACGCTCGCGGACCCGTTTCGGCCGCGGTCATCGAACTGCTCGCTGAGTGCGCACCGCATACCCACCTCCAACCGGTCGAAGCACGGCTGCACGACTCCGACCCATTGGGGCTGGATCTTCAACTGGCGCTCTACGTGTGCTACGAACTGCACTATCGAGATTTCGCCGGTGTCGACCCGGCCTGGGAGTGGAACGCCGGTCTGCTGCATCTTCGTTCGCGTATGGAGCACGCCTTCCTCGGGGCGATTCGCCGCGAGGTCGGCATGATCGAGGCGGACGCCACGCCGGCGACCGAGATGGACCGACTGTCGACCGAACCGGCGGACGGCACCGGCCCCAGCTTCTATCTGCGTGATCACGGGACCTGGCAGCAGATGCGCGAGTACTTCGTGCACCGGTCGGTGTACCACCTCAAGGAGGGTGACCCGCACGCCTGGTTGATCCCGCGACTGGGCGGGCAGGCAAAGGCCTCATTCGTGGCCGTCGAATTCGATGAGTTCGGAGCCGGTTCGGGAAGCCAAGTGCACCAACAGTTGTTCGCCGATCTGATGGCGGCCGCGGACTTGGACAGCAGCTATCTGTTCTATCTGGGCGCCGTGCCTGCCGAGGCCTTGACAGCGGTGAACCTCATGTCACTGTTCGGCCTGCACCGGCGGTTGCGGGGTGCGGCAGTCGGACATTTCGCGGCGACAGAGATCACTTCGTCGCCGGGCTCACAGCGAATGGTGTCCGCGTTGAAGCGGATGAAGGCACCCGAGGCATGCATCAAGTTCTACCGCGAGCATGTGGAAGCCGACGCTGTCCACGAGCAGGTGGTGCGCACCGACGTGATCAACAACCTTCTGTGCAGTGAACCGGAACTGGCCGATGACGTGGTGTTCGGGATCCGCGCCTGGGAAGTCGTCGAGGACCGCCTCGCCTACTGGATGATGAAAACCTGGACGTGCGGGAGCACTTCGCTACTTCGGCCGCTCGACTGAGCGTCGCGCCTTGCGGTGGCTGGTGTCACACAGCGGATAGTTCTTCGACCGTCGGCACGCGCAGATCGCGACCATGAACCGGGAGGACTCGACGGTGCGGCCGTCAGGCGTCTCGATCTTGACCGGCCCCTCGACCAAGATCGGTCCGCCTGCGACCACCCGCACTGTCCGTAACTCGCTCATCGCTTGTCCGCTCTGATGACCGCCAACAGTTCGTGGCGGCGGCCCGCGGTGAGCCGGCCGGATGCTTCCAACTCCGCCGCATGCGCCGACAGCACTGGTCCAAACGGAATAGACTGCACTGCAACTATTTTCGTTTTGAGACCGGCTTCACGCAGCAGCGTCACCGACTTGCCGATGTCCGAGAACTCGGATTGGACCAGCAGCAGGGACCCGTCGTCGCTCAGCATCTGCGGCACTGTCGCGCACAGTGGATCCAAGACCAGGCGGCCGTCCTCTCCGCCATCCCACGCGGCCATCGGGCCGGCCCACGGCGGAATCGAACCGGTGTCGGCCTCGGCTCCGGACGGGACGTAGGGCGGATTGCACACGACAAGATCGAACGGTTCGCATTCCAGGGCCTGAGTCCAAGAGCCCAGCCGGACATGGATATTCACGCCCGCGGCCAACGCATTCCCGCGGGCGCAGCGTACGGCGTTCGGACAGATGTCGAATGCGGTGACCGACCGCGCGCCCAGCTGGGCTGCCGCCACCGCTACCACTCCGCTGCCTGTGCCGAGATCAACGACGCTGCACCCCTCGAGCGAAGTGCCACCGGCGAGCACGTCGATCAGCAGCTGGGAATCCTCCTGGGGTGGATACACACCGTCGAGGGCAAAAGCTGTCATCACATTCCTTTCGCGTGGCCCTCCCTCCGGTACCCGCGCGCAGCCCACCGCAAACGCCGATGACCCAGATAGACCGGGTGATAAACACTGTGACCGCCGCAGCCGCGCACGTTTGATCGCGGGGGCAACCGGGAATACGGGCCGTGCACGCAACGGCGCGTGCAGTGACCAATCCACTCCAGTAGCGGAAAGGTAAGTATGACCGAGAAGAATTCAGGTCCCGAGGAAGCAGTCAAGGGTGTCGTCGAAGACGCCAAGGGCAAGGCAAAGGAAGCGATCGGCACAGTAACTGGTCGTGACGACATGGTCCGCGAGGGTAAGGCCCAGCAGGACAAGGCCGATGCCCAGCAGGATGCCGCCAAGAAGGAGGCACAGGCCGAGTCCGCCCGCGCAGGCGCCAAGGCAGCCGAAGAGCGTGAGCAGGCCCACCAGCGGCCCTAGCTGTGCGAGCAGTGCGACGATGGCCCAGCCGGTACGGCTGGGCCATCGTCATTGGGGCAAGCCATTTTTCGTGTGATGCGCGAGTCACGCAGCCCTGGCCAGCATGGACAGCGCCAGGGTGAGCGCCAGCAACGTCAGTGCCATCAACGTCAAGGCGGCGCACTGCCAACTGCGCCAATTCTCGCCGCGTCGCGACGACTGGTAAGCCCGCGCGAACGCCCGCATGCCTGCGGCCACCAGCACTGCGGGTGCGGCCAAAGCCACCACGGAACGCTCAGGTGCGCCACATGCCAGACCGCCGGCCGTCGCGCCGGCACACGTACTGATCCATGCGGCCGCTGCGATCAGCAACGCCGCCCCGGCGCCCGCTGCCGCAAGGCCGAACCGCACGGCGGCGTGCGCGTCGGTGTCGTTACGGAGACCGCGCGGCGGGAAATGAGCCGAATCGTTGAGCATCTCAGTCGCCGATCGCGCTCTGCCGGTCCACCATTGTCGGATGCCCCGACTGCCGCGCACAGTGCGCGCAGCAGTACATGATTCCCGACGCCTCGACGCCGTGGCCCAGGATTCGGCATCCGCACGCCGCGCACTCCGGCGCCACCCGGACGGCCGCGCATTCGAGGCTGTCAAACGTCTCGGTCAGGCCGTTCCAGCTGACGGTGAACGCCTTGTCGTAGTCGTTGCCGCAGGTGGCGCAAATCGCCATATCGCCTCCCGGATGTCCGCGCGATGCCCGCGCACATGTCGCCGAAGCTACTTCCCGGAAAAGTGCCGGGCTAAACCTCGCGATCGACCCGTAGGTGCGCGGTGAGCAGAAGCCGGTCGAAGATGATGCGGTTGGGAAACGTCTCGCTGTAGTCGAGATGGAGAAAGTCGTACGCGATCTGTTCGGACAACACGCGCAGCTTGGTGTTGGTCTCCTGCGATCGCCATTTCAACAGCTCGAACGCGGCATCGGCGTCGATCCGGTACAACACCATCAACATGCCCTTGGCCTGCTCGATGGCGCCGCGGGCTTCGGCGAGCTCGGCCACCGTCTCGGTGACCAGCCGTTCCTGCGCCGCCGCGATCGACTTGGTGACGTCGACGTAGAAGCCGTGAGTGCCGACGACAGAGCCCTCGTCGTCGAACAATTGATCTCCCACGACGACGACGAAGTGGACGTTGCCTTCGGTATCGACGATCCGGTGCCGCGTGCTGAACGCGCCCCCGGTCCGGCGGATCTGGTCGAGCGTTGCAGCCACCTGCCCGTAGTCCTCGGGATGCTTGTGCGACAGCACCAGCTCGGTCGTCGGCTGTGCCGTGCCAGGTGTGTAACCGTGCATCCGCTCGACCTGCGGCGACCACTCCCAGCGTTCATCGGCGAAATAGAAACGGAACCAGCCGACACGCTGCGGTTCGCCGCCTGCGAGCGCATGCTCGATGGGCGACTCGACGCCAACCGGATCCGGGTCATCCGCCATACGACGAAATTACCCGTTGACCGGCCGACCTGAACGACGTCGATCTGTCGGTGCCCGCAACTAGCGTTCCGTGGCGTGAGGCGGCTGAGGTTCAAGCTCTATCTGGCGGCAGGGTTGGCGTGCGCGGCCGCGCTCCATATGTACGGCGTCAGCCCGGGCGTGAGCATTGGGGCAGGAGTGGGCCTGCCGCTCGCACTCGCCGTCGCGCCTCGCTTCGTGATCGCCGCCGTGGCAGGCGCGAGCACTCCGGGCAAACGCGAGGACACGACCACCGAGATGAGCGGACTGGAGTTCGAGGACTACGTGGCGCGCGTCGCCAGATCCTGCGGTGTGCCGGTCATCATGACGCCTCTCAGCGGAGACTGGGGCGTCGATCTGATCATCGGACACCGGCCCAATCGGCTTGCCGTTCAATGCAAACGGCAGTCCCGCCCGGTCGGTGCGGGTGCTGTTCAGGAGGTGGTCGCGGGGGCACCGATGCAGGACTGCGCCAAGACGATGGTGGTGACCAATCACGATTTCACCCCGGCGGCACGCAAACTGGCCGAGCTACACGGCTGCGAACTGGTGGGTGGTGCCGACCTTCCCAGACTGAAATCGGTGATCCGCCGGGCGACCGTGCAATAGCCGGTCGGTCCTCAGGTCGCGGGCTTCTGCTCGAACTGACGTCTCTACGAGATCGCTGCGCGCACTTCATCCACAGCGGCGTCGATGTCGCTGCGTGACACCGTCAACGCGGGCCGGAACCGCACACTGTGGCTGCCGCTGGGCAGCATGATGATGCGCCGGTCCCACAGTCGACCGATCAGCGCATCCCGGTCTGCGGGTGTCGGGAGGCTGAACGCGCACATCAGCCCGCGCCCGCGAGGATCGAGCACGAGCTGCGGGAAATCGTGTGCCAGCTCATGCAACCGGCCCAGCAGATACCGGCCGGTCGACGCGGCGCGCTCGAGCAGCCCGTCGCCCTCGATGACCTCAAGAATGCGCCGCGAGCGGACCATGTCGGCCAGGTTGCCGCCCCACGTGGAGTTGATCCGCGAACTCACGGCGAACACGTTGTCGGCCACCTCGTCCACGCGGGTCTTCATTCGCTCCTCACGTGCGCGGCCGCCCGCCATGACGCCACACACCTGCGTCTTCTTACCGAACGCCACGACGTCGGGCGTCACGCCCAATTGCTGGTAGGCCCAAGCGGTCCCGGTGATCCCGCACCCCGTCTGCACCTCGTCGAATATCAGCAGGGCGTCGAACTCGTCGCACAGCTCTCGCATCGCGGCGAAGAACTGCGGTCGGAAGTGCCGGTCCCCGCCCTCGCCTTGAATCGGCTCGGCCAAGAAGCAGGCGATGTCGTGCGGAGCCGCCTCGAACGCCGCCCTGGCTTGACGCAACGATTCGGCTTCCAGCTCGTCCATGTCTGCGCCCGGCCTGAGGTAGGGCGCGTCGATGCGCGGCCAGTCGAACTTCGGGAAGCGGGCGACCTTGTTCGGATCGGTGTTGGTCAGTGACAACGTGTAACCACTGCGCCCGTGGAAAGCCCCGCGCAGGTGTAACACCTTGCCGCCCAATGCCGGATCGATACCGCGTGCCTCGTTGTGCCTGCTCTTCCAGTCGAACGCCACCTTGAGTGCGTTCTCGACGGCCAGCGCGCCACCGTCGACGAAGAACAGATGCGGCAGGGCCGGGTCGCCGAGAACCCGGCGGAAAGTGTCGACGAAGCGTGCCATCGGGATGCTGTAGATGTCGGAGTTGCTCGGCTTGTTCAACGCAGCCTGCAGCAACTCGGCGCGGAACGTCGCGTCGCCGGCCAGAGCCGGATGGTTCATCCCCAGCGCAGACGACGCGAAGAACGTGAACATGTCGAGGTAACGCTCGCCGGTGGTGGCGTCCACCAGATACGAACCCGCCGATCGGTCAAGGTCGAGCACGAAGTCGTAGCCGTCGGTGAGGATGCTGCGAGCGAGCACTTCGCGCACACGATCGGGCGTGATCGATGTCAACACGGCAGTCATAGCGCCATTTTAGCGCGATTTTTACGTCTGAGCGGGTTGACAACCGGAATAGTTACGGAATGTAGTTTCTGCCGGTGTAAAATGTCTGCAGGATTACGGTACTCCGGGTGCGGACGTTGGCCGCCGTCCTGATCCGCTGCAACAAGTCCTCCAGCGCCCGCGCTGACGCGACTCGCACCTGCAGGATGTAGCTCTCCTCACCGGCGACCGAGTGGCACGATTCGATTTCGGGGATGCTCTCCAAGCGGGCGGGCGCATCATCAGGTTGAGAGGGATCGAGAGGGGTGATGGCCACGAACGCTGAGAGCATGTTGCCCAGCGCCTCGGGGTTGAGCCGCACCGAGTACCCGGTCACCACACCGCGGGCCTCCAGCCGGCGGACCCGCGCCTGCACCGCCGACACCGACAGCCCGGCGACCGAGGCCAGATGCGCCAGCGTGGCCCGGCCGTCGGCCACGAGCTCACGAACCAGGATCCGGTCGATCCCATCCAGAGGTTGTTCGTCCGGTTCGCCCATGGCCCGAACTGTAACCCCTTGACCCCGATCCAATTCCGGGCAGATCAGAAAGGCGCACGATGACCACGACCGAACGCACCCAATTGCCCACCGCCGACGACCTGCGTCTTCAGGTGCGTCAGGCCTTCGAATCCATCGGCGCAACGGTCACGTTGGGCCCGCCCGGAGTCCATCCGGCCGGCTTGCCCGCCAGTACCCCGATCACCGGGGATGTACTGTTCACCATCGCCGAGGACACCTCCGAACACGTCGACGTAGCCATAGCTCAAGCTGCACAGGCCTTTTCGACGTGGCGAACCACACCCGCACCGGTCCGCGGCGCGCTCGTGGCTCGGCTCGGCGAACTGCTCGTCGAGCACAAAGCCGCACTGGCGGCGCTGGTCACCATAGAAGCAGGCAAGATCACCTCGGAAGCCCTCGGCGAAGTGCAGGAGATGATCGACATCTGCCAGTTCGCCGTCGGACTGTCCCGGCAGCTCTACGGGCGCACCATCGCCTCCGAGCGCCCGGGCCACCGCCTCATGGAGACCTGGCACCCACTCGGCGTCGTCGGCGTCATCACCGCCTTCAACTTTCCCGTCGCGGTGTGGGCATGGAACACCGCCGTCGCGCTGGTGTGCGGCGACACCGTCGTGTGGAAGCCTTCCGAGCTGACCCCACTGACCGCCATCGCCTGCCAAGCCCTGATCGAACGGGCCGCTGCCGAAGTCGGGGCCCCGACGTCGGTGAGCCGGCTGGTGCTCGGCGGCCGCGAGCTCGGCGAACGCCTCGTCGACGACCCGCGGGTGGCGCTGCTCAGCGCAACCGGCTCGGTGCGGATGGGCCAGGAGGTCGGCCCGCGCGTGGCGGCCCGGTTCGGCAAGGTGCTGCTGGAGCTCGGTGGCAACAACGCGGCGGTGGTCACGCCGTCAGCCGATCTCGATCTGGCGGTACGCGCCATCGTCTTCTCCGCCGCGGGCACCGCCGGACAGCGCTGCACGACCCTGCGCAGGCTGATCGCGCACAGAAGCGTCGCCGACGAATTGGTGTCGCGGATCGTCGCGGCCTACCGGAGTCTGCCGATCGGTGCACCGGGAGCCGACGGCACACTCGTGGGCCCACTCATCCACGCGCGCGCCTACCGCGACATGGTGGGTGCGCTGGACCAGGCCCGCGCCGACGGCGGTGAGGTGTTCGGTGGCGAGCGCCACGACATGGGTCATGAAGCCGCGTTCTACGTGGCGCCCGCAGTGGTGCGCATGCCCGCCCAGACGGCCGTGGTGCACAACGAAACGTTCGCGCCGATCCTCTACGTGCTGACCTACGATTCGCTCGACGATGCGATCGCCCTGAACAATGAGGTGCCGCAAGGCCTTTCATCGGCGATCTTCACCACAGACGTGCGTGAGGCGGAGCGCTTCCTGGCCGCCGACGGATCCGACTGCGGTATCGCCAACGTGAACATCGGCACGTCGGGCGCCGAGATCGGTGGCGCGTTCGGAGGCGAGAAGCAGACCGGTGGCGGCCGGGAATCCGGGTCGGACGCCTGGAAGGCGTACATGCGTCGCGCCACCAACACCGTCAACTACTCGTCGGAACTGCCCTTGGCTCAGGGCGTGCACTTCGGCTGACGCGCGGTCAGCCTTCGGGCTCGCACTCCACGTCGACGTAGACGGTGGTGAATTGCATCGCGGCGGCCTGGGTACCGGAGGGCACGCCGTGCACCCCGGTCACCGTGCACTGCGACAGCGGTACCCCGTTGGCGCCGTTGACCTGCACGGAGTAGCCGGCTTCGGTCAAGTCCCGCACCACATCCGGTGCTTTCATGCCTCCGGTCGGTGCGGCTGCGGCCGCGCCTGCCAGCTCGATGGCAGCGAATACCGCTGCAGCCGTTGCGCATATCGATCTGTTCATCTCCGGACCTCCTACCTATGTCCCTCAACAGATCGATATGCGCGGCGGTTACACCGTTCTCACGCAGGCTGGGCCGGCGGTTGCGGTGCAAGCACTTCGATGATTCCGTCGTGTTCACGAACTTCAAAGTGCGGCAACGGTTTAGGAGCGATCGGCAGCTGGTGGGTGAGCACCTGCCCGGCCGGCGAGAACGAGGTGACGTGGCACGGGCACCGCAGGCTGTCGGCCGAGTCGTCGAACCACAACTTGCATCCCTGGTGCGTGCACACCCCTGACACCGCCTCTACGCGGCCCCCGGCGGCCCGGCGCACGAATCCCGACACGGTCCCCAGATCGAACGGCAGAACCGACCCCTCGTTCAGCTCTGCACTTTTCGCCACCGGCAGCCAAGCGCCGTCGTTGGGAACGAGCTCGGAGCTCTCAGCCTCGTGAGGCTCGGCCGGGGCAGTCCTATCGCTCACCACGTGGTCGATGGACACGGCGGCGACGGCAGCGGTGGCCGCCGCGGCGGTACCGATGATGACCTGGCGACGCGTGGCCGACGGACCCTGACCAGCCGGCGCCTGTTCATCCGCCTGCTCGCGGGACAGCTGTTGGGCGATACGGTTCTTGAGGTCGCCCACGAACTCTGGCCGGGGCTCGTCGGCCCCGGGCCGGGCGGCCCGCAACTCGATCGCGGTACGGATCTGCGCGGCTTCGAAGTCGTCGGCAGGGAAGGATTCCGGTCGACGGCCCGCGAGTAGATCGTCGACGTATTTGCGTACCCCGCGCCTGGTCACGGTGTCCCTCCCTCGTTGATCTGAGCTGCCAGCCGCAGCGCGCGGTGTTGCAAGACTTTCGCATTGGCGACACTGACCCCCATGTCGTTCGCCGACTCCCGGACCGAGCGCCCCTGCAGGAACCGCAATTCCAGCACCCTCCGATACTGCGGGGGCAGTTGGGCCAGGACGCTGGCCACGCGTTGCGGCGCTGTGCTGACCGTCTCGTCGTCCGGGGACGCTTCCAGCGCAGGGATGTCGTCGATGACGGTGATCTCCCGGCCCATGGTGGCCCGCCAATGCGCCGCCAGGACGGTCCTGGCAGTGGCGCGCAGATACGACCGGACTTCGGCAACGCTCGCCGACAACCGCAACGGTCGCAACGCGGCCAGGAACACTTCTGAGGTGAGGTCCTCGGCGTCGGCCCGGCTGCCCAGCCGGGCGTACAGCATCCGGTACACCCACGTCACGTTGTCGTCATACACCGCTTCCCAGCTCGGATAACACGCCTCCGGCACCAGCCGCAGCTCGGGCCGGTCACGTTGGGCCGACATCGAGCTTCTCCAGGTGCCCCTGCACCGATTTCTGCGCCGTCACCGGCCTCCTGCCTTTCGTCGTGCGGTAGCTCCGCACACCTAGGTAGGACGGCGGGTTACACACGACCGCGCACCACACCCCTCAAGCATCCACCCGGCGCAGTCTCTGCGAGCGGAAAACAACCGCGCCACCCGCGGTGTAACCCGGCCCGCTATCTCGTGGTGACCGTTCTGCACCGCTTTCCAACCGGAGGTTCCGTCATGTTCCGACGATCCCGAACAAGCGCCGTCGTCGCCGCTGCGGTGATGACGGCGGCCGCACTGGCGGCGTGCTCGAATACGCCATCGGCGCCCCAGCCGTCGGCACCGCCGACGGTGAACTTCGGACCCAACGGGGGCACCTCGGTCGGGATGGCCCCGATGCAGGGCATGGCACCGATGAATCCGCAGGCGCCCGCGGCACCCGCGGGAACACCGGCAGACACGCCGGCAGCACCGGTGTCGGGTACGGCGGTGAGCATCAACAACTTCGCATTCGTGCCGGCCACCCTGACGGTGCACCGCGGCGACAGCGTGACGTGGACCAACCACGACGAGGAGCCGCACACCATCGCCGCCAACGATGGCTCATTCCACTCCCCCGGCATGGACGCCAATGGCACCTACACATACACCTTCACGAACGCAGGCAATTATGACTACATCTGCGGCATCCACCCGTTCATGCACGGCACGGTGGTGGTGACGCCATGAACAACCAGCAGGACACGAACACGGACCCGCAGGGCATGACCCGACGGCAGCTGATCCGGCACGGCGCCTGGTTCGGCGCCGCGGTCGGGCTCGCCGTCGTCGGCGGTGAGGTGCTCTCACATGCCGCCGCCGCGCCCACGGCCAACATCGCGCGGCCGACGCTGCGCTTCGCTCAAGTCAGCGACAGCCACATCGGGTTCACCGGCAGTGCCAACACCGACGTCGCCGGCTCGTTCGGCCGGGCCATCGACCAGATCAACGGGCTCGGCTACACACCGGATTTCGTCATCCACACCGGCGACCTGACGCATCTGGCCACGCCTGCGCAGTTCGATCAGGTCAAACAGATGATGCAGGGCCTCAAGACGCCGCATGTCTTCACCGTGCCCGGGGAGCACGACTCCGTCGACGACGCCGGCCAGAAATACCGGTCGGTGTTCGGAGCGGGCACTCGCGGCGACGGCTGGTACAGCTTCGATGTCGCGGGCGTGCATGTCATCGGTCTGGTCAACACGCTCAACCTCAAGAAGCTCGGCCATCTCGGACCCGACCAGCTCGAGTTCGTCGAGAAGGACGTCGCCTCGTTGTCGGCTGATACCCCGATCGTGGTGTTCAGCCACATCCCGTTGTTCGCGATGTACCCCGAGTGGGGCTGGGGCACCGACGACGCGACCCAGGCGCTGAGCTACCTGCGCCGGTTCTCGTCGGTAACCTGTCTCAACGGCCATGTCCACCAACTGTTCTCGAAGACCGAGGGCAACGTGACGTTCTACAGCGGGACCACCACGGCGTATCCGCTGCCGCATCCCGGCGACGGCCCGGCACCCAAACCGCTGACATTGCCCGCAGGCAAGCTGCAGGACGCCCTGGGAATTCGAGAGGTCACCTACACCAAGGGCAACACCGCGCTGGCGCTCAAAGAGGAGAAGCTGCAATGAAATTGGATAATGTCGTCGCCAAAGTTGCAGTCAACCTCGGGATCGCCGCCGCGCTGCTGGCCAGCGCGGCCAGCCACGCCTATCTGTACTTGCACGGGTACCAACACATTCCCGCCATCGGACCCGGGTTTCTCGTCCTGTCATCGGTTTTCGGGGCGCTGGCGGTCCTGATCGCGGTGGGCGGACCGGCCTGGCTGCGGCTGGCCGCCCTGGTCGGTGCGGTCGGCGCTATCGGTGCGTTCGGGCTGTCCCGCTCCACGGGCCTGTTCGGTTTCGTCGAGTACGGCCTGCAACCGGCTCCGCACGCGCTGATCAGCCTCGTCTCCGAGGTGATCGTCGTGGTGTTGGCCGGATGGTCACTGCGTGACCTGGTCGAGATCCCGGCAGATAACCCATTCCGGCAGAAAGTCCGGTAAGCAGATGGGATGCACATCGAAGACGGGGTAGCGATAGTCACCGGCGCCGGCTCTGGCATCGGACGGGCGTTGGCACAAGCGCTGAGCGCAGCAGGTGCCCGCGTGGTGGTCGCCGACATCGACCATCCGGGCGCCGTCGAGACCGCAGAGCTCATCACCGGTTCCGGCGGTGCGGCGCGGGCGGCCCGAGCCGACGCCGCGGCCACCGCCGACATCGAGAACCTGGTCAGCCTGGCCGAAAGTGAGTTCGGGCCGGTCGACATCTACGTCGCCAACGCCGGAATCATGGGTGCACCAGGGCTTGGCGGCGACGCGGATTGGGACATCATCCTCGACGTCAATCTGCGTGCGCACATCCGGGCTGCGAACATCGTTGTGCCCCAGTGGGTATCCCGCGGCAGGGGCTACTTCGTCTCCGTGGCCTCGGCGGCCGGGCTGCTGTCGCAGATCGGCGCCGCCGGCTACAGCGTCACCAAGCACGCGGCCGTCGGGTTCGCCGAATGGCTGGCCATCACCTACGGAGACGACGGCGTCGGAGTGAGCTGTGTCTGCCCGCTCGGGGTGGACACCCCGCTGCTCAACGCGGTCCGCGCGGCATCCGATCCCGACACCCACGCCAGCGCCGAAGCCGTGGTGCGGTCCGGTGCGGTGATCACGCCCGATCAGGTGGCTGGCGCCACCGTGGACGCCATTCGCGCCGACCGGTTCCTGGTGCTACCGCACCCGGAAGTGCTGGACATGTACCGCCACAAGGGCAGTGACTACGACCGGTGGATCTCGGGTATGCGTCGCTACCAGCGGACACTGCGCGAGACGTAGGCGCCGAAGGTTAGCCGACGCCGATAGTGGGTAGCGCAAGTGGCAGCACGCGACCCACAGCGGGGAGCCGCCACAGCGGCAGGAGGAGGCAACCTCATGGATCTACGCAAGGCGGCCATGACCGCAGCGGAAACGCTGGCCACGACAGTCGCGGGGGTGTTCACCCCGGCCCCTGCGTCCGCCTACCCGACCATGAGCACGCTCGGCAGTGAGCAACCCCTGTGCACCACCGACGCGACGGTGGCCACGCAGTGGAGGGTCGGCGACCTTGCACCGAGCGACGACCCGATGCCAGTCCCGGTGACCGGCCAGCTGTGGAAGGCGGTCGCAACGGTGACCGCGGTTCATGGCGCGACCACCCCGGTCGTGTCGAACTTCTCCGCGCGCACCGACGACGGGCACGACTACCCTGCGCTGGACGGGGCGCCCAGCCCGCCCGCGTTGGCGCCGTCCCCGCTGGGTCAGGGCGGCTCGGCAACGGGGACGGTGTATTTCGATGTCGCTGGCCCACCACCGACCAGCGTGGTCTACCACAGCGCCGGACAGGACCTGCTGATCTGGTCGTGAGCCTCTTGTGACGCGCGCTCATCCGCCCGTGGTCTGGCCGTGTGGGGCGCGGCGCGCGACAGGCGGGATGTATTCACCGAGCAGCGTGCGATGCCACCAGATGTGCTCGTGCCGCAACTCGTGCCAACTACTGAAGCGGTACCGGTAGAGCCGGGCACGCACATACTGCGGTGCCGAATCGGGAAACGGATTGCGCCGCAACAGGCGAACGGTTTCGGCATCGTTGTCCAGCAGCAGCCGCAGGAAGGCGGGCAGCCAATCTCTGGCATACGCCGGCGATATCGCGACGAACCACATCAACCAGTCCAGGCGCAGATGGTACGGCGCGATCTGTGGTGGGCGGCGATGCACATCGCCCGGCTTGCCCTTGAATTCGTATTCCAGCCACACCGTGTGCTCGGTGAGCCGGGTGTCAGCGGTGCCTTCGATCACCACCTCGTCGCGGGTGCGGCCGACGACGCCGAACGCCCCGTAGGTGTTCACCAAGTGATATCGGTTGAAGGAGGCGTTCATTCGCTGTCGGTGTGACAGCAGATTGCGCACCGGGCGGTAACTGAGGACGACCACCGCCGCGGTGAATGCGACGACTACACAGACGAACCAGACCGGCGGATCGGGCAGCGAGGGCGATGCGACCCCCACGAAGCGATCGGGAATGGCACTGCACGCCAAAACGATCGTCACCCAGTTGAGCCAGGCGAAGTTCCCGGACAGCACGAGCCATAACTGGGTCACTACCACGACGACCCCGGCGGCCGCCGCCACCGGCTGCGGCGCGAAAAGCAGGAACGGCACCACCAGCTGCGCGACATGGTTGCCCGCGGCTTCGATGCGGTGCAGCGGTTTGGGCAGGTGGTGAAAGTACCAGCTGAGCGGACCCGGAATGGGTTGCGTCTCATGGTGGTAGTACAGGCAGGTCAGTGTGCGCCAGCAGCTGTCACCGCGAATCTTGATCAGGCCGGCACCGAACTCGACCCGGAACACCAGCCACCGCGCCAGCCACAGCACCAGCACCGGAGGTGCGATGTCGTCGTTGCCCAGGAACATCACCAGAAACCCGGCTTCGAGGAGGAGCGACTCCCAGCCGAACGAGTACCACGTCTGCCCGACGTTCACGATCGACAGATAGAGCACCCAGATCAGCAACCACACCAGCATGCCCGCCCACAACGGCGCCAGATCGCCGCCACCGGCGAGAAGCGCTGCCGACAACAGCGCCCCTACCCAGCAGGCCAGCGCGAAAAACCGGTCTGAGTAATGGAGTTGGAAGATGCTCGGCGCGGCGCGGAACGGGGTGCGGGCCAGGTATCGGGGCACCGGCAGCATGCCCCGCTCACCGATGAGCGCACGGAATTGCCGAGCGGCCGCGACGAACGCGATCAGGTAGATCGCCGCGATCCCCCGCTGCAACACCTGTCTGGCCAACCAGTATTCGGGTGCGGTGAACCATTGCATGTGTGGGCCTGTCGAGGAGCTGTTTCCATGCTAAGCACCCATCCCTCGCGGCGGCAATGTCTGCCCCTGCCTGCCGCCGCGGCGGGCTCCCGCAGCATCAGGGCCGAACAGCGGGAGCACCGGGAAACGCGGTGCGGCCGAGGCCAATTCGGTTGACGCCTGCGGCGACGTCGGCCTACCGGGCGGGGTGCTTCGAGATATCGGAATTGCGTCCGGGGCCGCGGCGCCTGCGGTGGTGCGCCGTCTCGTCCTGCTGCAGCCGAGATGGCTGTTCTGCTTCGAGCGCCGCGTTGCGCGCTTCAAGCTTGCTGTTGTCGGACTTCAGTTGGCTGTTCTTGTCCTGCAGGTGCAGGATCTGGGCAATGCCTGCCAGGTTGACGCCCTGCTCGACGAGCTCGGTGATCCGCCGCAACTGCTCGATGTCGTCGTCGCTGTAACGGCGGGTTCCCCCGGCGGTGCGTGCTGGGCTGAGCAGCCCGGAGCGTTCGTACAGGCGCAGTGTCTGCGGTCCGATCCCTGACAGCTCGGCAGCAACCGAGATGCCGTAGACGCCGCGCGCCGACCGCGACGCCCTGTGCTCCCCGGTCACGCCCTGTCTGGCGTTCTCAACCACCAAACCTCCTCACCCGATGTCCCTCCCAGCAAAGGCGGAACCGTCGATACGACAAGGCTATGCGCTCAGCTATAGGTTTTCCAAGCCTGTGACGCCGCGAAATGTGTGGACTTGTCACCAGATCTGACGAGCGCCGCCAGAAAATTCCTCCGCAGACCCTTGCGCACACATGCTTGGAGTGGTATCACAAAGCTATATCGACTTACATAGATTATCTTCCACCACTGGGAGGTGAACCATGATGTTGATGCGCACAGATCCATTCCGCGAACTGGATCGACTGACCCAGCAGGCATTGGGCACCGCCGCCCGGCCCGCGATCATGCCGATGGACGCCTGGCGAGACGGCGACCGGTTCATCATCGAATTCGATCTACCAGGGGTACAGGCGAACTCGCTGCATCTCGACGTCGAACGCGATGTGCTGACCGTGCGCGCTGAGCGCCCCGATGTTGATGAAAACCGGGAGATGCTCAGCGCCGAGCGACCGCGGGGCGTCTTCAGCCGCCAAGTGTTCCTCGGCGAGAGTCTCGACGTGGACAAGATCGAGGCGGGTTACCGCGACGGCGTCCTGCGGTTGACCATTCCCGTCGCCGAAAAGGCGAAGCCACGACGCATCGCGATCAGCCGCGACGATCAACAGACGGCGATCAACGCCTGAGAACGCCAGGGCCGCGGCACCGTCGCCCGGCACCGACCCCGGCCGTGGCCCTGCAATCCCATGCCCGACGTCAGTGCGAGGAGGTGATGCGTCAATACCCGGATATCAAACATCGACAGTTCCGCAGTAGTACAGATCTTCGGTAACGCCGTGCCGTCCACACCGATTGCGACGAAAAGACAGCGGCTGACGCGCACAAGGCGCACGCACCGCCACTGATCGTGGCCCGTTCAACGTGGACCGCGCGGCAGTTATCGAGCCGGGGTGGGCGCGTGGGATGCGCACCGGCGCCCACCTCGGCACCGCAGTCGGGTTGCAGTCCGTGACCACATAACACGTTGTGCGACACAGAGCTTCTGAGCGAGAGGGGGTGCGAGATGAATGGGACGACAGCCGTCGGGTTCGAGCCTTCTGCCGTGATCGATGAGGCGGCGGCGTTTGTGGAGGCCGAGTGGATGCGCCTCATGACCGACGAACTCTCAGCCCTGGCGTACCTGGAGTTGCCCGCCGCACAGACCGTGCAAGCTCGCCCCAGCGTGCTCACCGCTCTACGCCGAAAGGGTCTGTCGGACTTGACATTCGACTCGGGAAATGCGCAACCGACTCGACGGCGCGCCGCGAATGTGTGGGCTACCCAACGCTCGCCCCCGCTCCGCCTCCGAGTGGGGCGCCCTGCGCTCACGCACACCGGGGGCCGGCGTGAACAGTCGCTGTGCGACGTCGCCGGCCCCTTCCTTGTGTCCCTGGTGTAGCAAGTGAAGTTAAGCTGGCCGGGTGGGAGCCGAGGCGAGACGACGTCTCTCCCCCGCCGATCGGCGCAGTGAGCTGTTGGCGTTGGGAGCCGAGGTGTTCGGCCAGCGGCCCTACGACGAAGTCCGTATCGACGAGATCGCCGAGCGCGCCGGCGTGTCGCGGGCGCTGATGTATCACTACTTCCCCGACAAACGGGCGTTCTTCGCCGCCGTCGTGCGCGCCGAGGGCGAGCGCCTGTTCGCCGCCACCGACACCCCGCCCGAACCCGGCCAGAGCCTGTTCGACCAATTGCGCGCTGGTGTCATGGCCTATCTGCGGTACGACGAGGAACATCCGCACGGAGCGTGGGCCGCTTACATGGGCATGGGACGCGCCGATCCGGTATTGCGGGGCATCGACGACATCGACAATGACCGGCAGGCCAACCGGATCATGGGCCGCATCGCCGAGGCGGCGTCTCAGCCCTTGGACGCGAAGCTGGAGCGCGACCTGCGGGCCACCATCTACGGCTGGCTGGCGTTCACGTTCGAGATGTGCCGCCAACGCCTCCTCGACCCGTCGATCGACGCCGGATTCGTCGCCGACACGTGCGCACACGCCCTACTCGACGCCGTGCGCCGGGTGCCCGGACTGCCCTCCGAACTCGTCTGCGCCGCCGCTCCGGAGCGTCGCTAGCCGTCGGAAGCGGCATCACGCTCCGGCCACTTGTCGGTGCCACGCGGCAGTATGGACGGATGGCTCCACCCGATCCGTTGGCCCGGTTCAGCGCGCTGACCCGGGAGTGGTTCGCGACCGCGTTCCCGGAGCCGACGGCCGCGCAGGCGCAGGCCTGGGCGGCCATCGCCAAGGGTGACAACACCCTGGTCATCGCGCCGACGGGGTCGGGCAAGACGTTGGCGGCGTTTCTGTGGGCGATCGACCGGTTGGCCTTCGAACAGCAGGCGGGCGCCGCGGGTACGGGCACGCGGGTGCTCTACGTGTCGCCGCTGAAGGCGTTGGCCGTCGACGTCGAGCGCAACCTGCGCACACCGCTGACCGGCATCACCCGCGTCGCCGAACGTCAGGGCCTCCCCGCGCCCTCCATCAGCGTCGGCCTGCGCTCGGGAGACACCCCGCCCAACCAGCGGCGCGCTCTGATCGCCAAACCACCCGACATCCTGATCACCACGCCCGAGTCGCTGTTCCTGATGCTCACCTCGGCCGCTCGGGAAACGCTGGCCACCGTGCAGACCGTCATCGTCGACGAAGTACACGCCGTTGCGGCCACCAAGCGCGGGGCACACCTGGCGTTGTCCCTGGAACGTCTCGACCAGCTGCTGGACAGGCCCGCGCAGCGGATCGGGCTGTCGGCGACGGTTCGGCCGCCCGAGGAAGTGGCCCGGTTCCTCTCGGGGCCCGCACCGACCACCGTCGTGGCTCCCCCGGCCAGCAAGACATTCGACCTGACGGTGCAGGTCCCGGTGCCCGACATGGCCAATCTCGACAACAACAGCATCTGGCCCGATGTCGAGGAACGCATCGTCGACCTCATCGAGGCGCACCGGTCCTCGATCGTGTTCGCCAATTCCCGTCGCCTCGCCGAGCGACTCACCTCGCGGCTCAACGAAATCCACGCCGAGCGGGCCGGCATCGAGCTCACCCTCGACCGCAACCCGCAAGTGGGCGGCGGCGCCCCGGCCCAACTGATGGCCAGCGGGCAGGCCAACGGCGCACCGGCGCTTTTGGCCAAGGCTCACCACGGGTCGGTCAGCAAGGAGCAGCGCGCCCAGGTCGAAGACGACCTCAAGAGCGGCCGGCTGCGTGCCGTGGTCGCCACCTCGAGCCTGGAACTCGGCATCGACATGGGGGCCGTGGACCTGGTCATCCAGGTCGAGGCGCCCCCCTCGGTGGCCAGCGGACTGCAGCGCATCGGCCGTGCCGGGCACCAGGTCGGCGAGATCTCCCAAGGCGTGCTGTTCCCCAAGCATCGCACCGACCTGATCGGCTGCGCGGTGACGGTGCAGCGCATGCGGGCCGGCGAGATCGAGACCATGAAGGTGCCGGCCAACCCGCTCGATGTGCTCGCTCAGCACACCGTGGCGGCGTCGGCGCTCGAACCGCTCGATGTGGAGGGCTGGTTCGACGCGGTGCGTCGCAGCGCGCCGTTCGCCACGCTGCCGCGCAGCGCGTTCGAGGCGACGTTGGACCTGCTGTCCGGCAAATACCCCTCCACCGAGTTCGCTGAGCTGCGACCGCGGTTGGTCTACGACCGCGACACCGGCACACTGACCGCGCGCCCCGGTGCGCAACGGCTGGCGGTGACGTCCGGCGGAGCCATCCCCGACCGCGGGCTGTTCACCGTGTACCTGGCCACCGACTCTGAAAAGCCGTCCAGGGTAGGCGAACTCGACGAGGAGATGGTCTACGAGTCGCGGCCCGGCGACGTCATCTCGTTGGGCGCCACCAGTTGGCGGATCACCGAGATCACCCACGACCGGGTGCTGGTCATCCCGGCGCCGGGACAGCCCGCACGGCTGCCGTTCTGGCGCGGCGACAGCGTGGGCCGACCCGCCGAACTGGGAGCGGCAGTCGGTGCATTCACCGGCGAACTCGCCGCACTGGACCGCGCCACGTTCGATGAGCGTTGCCTCGCAATGGGTTTCGCCGGGTACGCAACCGACAATCTGCACCAGCTGTTGCGTGAACAGCGCGAGGCCACCGGTATCGTTCCCAGCGACACCTCGCTGCTGGTAGAGCGATTCCGCGACGAACTCGGCGACTGGCGCGTGATCCTGCATTCACCGTACGGGCTGCGGGTGCACGGCCCGCTCGCACTGGCGGTCGGGCGACGGCTGCGGGAGCGGTACGGCATCGACGAGAAGCCCACCGCATCGGACGACGGCATCATCGTCCGATTGCCCGACGGAGGTGAAAACCCGCCAGGGGCCGACCTTTTCGTCTTCGAAGCCGACGAAATCGAATCGATCGTCACCGCCGAGGTGGGCGGCTCGGCGCTGTTCGCCTCCCGGTTCCGGGAGTGCGCCGCCCGAGCCCTGCTGCTGCCCCGGCGCCACCCGGGGAAACGCTCACCGCTGTGGCATCAGCGCCAGCGCGCCGCGCAATTGCTCGACATCGCACGCAAGTACCCGGACTTCCCGATCGTGCTCGAGGCAGTCCGGGAATGCCTGCAGGACGTCTACGATGTGCCGGCGTTGATCGAGCTGATGCGCAGGGTCGCCCAGCGCCGGCTGCGCGTGGTCGATGTGGAGACCGCGACGCCGTCGCCGTTCGCGGCGTCGTTGTTGTTCGGCTACGTCGGCGCATTCATGTACGAAGGCGACAGCCCGCTGGCCGAACGGCGGGCAGCGGCACTGGCACTGGACACGGTCCTGCTCTCCGAGCTGCTGGGTCGGGTGGAGCTGCGGGAGCTGCTCGACCCTGCAGTGATCGCGTCGACCGCCGCCCAACTGCAGCACCTCACCCCGGAGCGGGCCGCCCGCGACGCCGAGGGCGTGGCTGATCTGCTGCGGCTGCTCGGCCCGCTCACGGAGGAAGAGATCGCCCAGCGCTGCACGGCCGAGGTCGTCGGGGGTTGGCTCGACGGTCTACACGCCGCCAAGCGGGCGCTGCCGGTCAGCTTCGCCGGTCAGACGTGGTGGGTGGCAGTCGAAGACATCGGCCTGCTGCGCGACGGCGTGGGGGTGCCGGTTCCGATCGGCGTGCCCGCCGCGTTCACCGAATCGGTCGCCGATCCGCTCGGCGATCTGCTCGGTCGCTACGCCCGCACGCGTGGGCCGTTCACCACAGCCGACGCGGCGGCGCGGTTCGGGCTGGGCCTGCGGGTCACCGCTGATGTGCTGGGCCGCATGGCGGTGGACCACCGCATGGTGCGTGGCGAGTTCGTCGCGGACCTGGCCGGCGACCAGTGGTGTGACGCCGAGGTGCTCAAGATCCTGCGCCGACGGTCGCTGGCGGCGCTGCGGGCCCAGGTGGAACCGGCGTCCACCGCGGCCTACGCGCGGTTCCTGCCGTCCTGGCAGCATGTCGGGTCGTCGCACAGCAGCGGTATCGACGGGCTGGCCGCAGTGATCGATCAGCTTGCCGGGGTACCCATACCGGCTTCGGCCGTGGAGTCGCTGGTGTTCGGCCAGCGCGTGCGCGACTACCAGCCTGCGATGCTCGACGAGCTGCTGGCCTCCGGCGAGATCACGTGGTCGGGCGTCGGGCAGATCGGTGGTGGTGACGGCTGGATCGCGTTCCATCAGGCCGACACCGTGCCGTTGACGCTGGCCGCACCCACCGAGATCGAGTTCACCGACACCCACCGCACCATCATGGAAACCTTGGGCGGCGGCGGAGCTTATTTCTTCCGCCAGCTCGCCGACGGACTGCCCGCAGATGAGCTCAAAACCGCTCTGTGGGAACTCATCTGGGCCGGATGGGTCACCGGGGACACATTCGCTCCCGTGCGCGCGGTGCTGGCGGGTCCGCGCCGCACCGGCACTCCCGCACACCGGCAGCGCCAACGGCCGCCACGGCTGAGCCGCTACAGCGTGGCCCGCCCGCAGGCCCGGGCCGCCGATCCGACCGTGTCCGGGCGGTGGTCCGCACTGCCCGGCCCAGAACCCGACTCGACAGTGCGCGCACATTTCCAGGCCGAGCTGCTGCTCGGCCGACATGGCGTGCTCACCAAGGGCGCGGTCAACGCCGAAGGCGTGCCCGGCGGCTTCGCCACCCTCTACAAGGTGCTCAGCGCATTCGAGGACGCCGGACGGTGTCAACGTGGATATTTCGTCGAATCACTCGGTGGCGCGCAGTTCGCCGCGGCGTCGACCGTTGACCGGTTGCGGTCTTATCTGGACAGTGTCGACCCGCAGCGGCCCGAGTATCACGCGGTGGTACTCGCCGCCACAGATCCCGCGAATCCCTATGGCGCCGCGCTGAGCTGGCCCGATGACGGCGAATCCGGTCATCGGCCCGGCCGTAAGGCCGGCGCGTTGGTGGCGCTGGTGGACGGGCAGCTCGTGTGGTTCCTGGAGCGTGGCGGGAAGTCGCTGCTCAGCTTCGGCTCCGACGCCGATGCACAACGGGCGGCCGCGGCCGCCCTGGCCGATCTGGTCGGCTCCGGCCGGGTGCCGTCACTGCTTGTGGAGCGGGTCAACGGGACTGCTGTGCTCGACCCGGGCGCCGACGACGCACGCAGCGTCGTGCAAGACGCGCTGACCGGTGCCGGTTTCAGCCGGACCCCGCGAGGCCTTCGACTGAGGTGAGGAAATCCTCGACGAGTGGGACGACCTCACCGAGGTGCGTTTCCAGTGTAAGCGAACTCGTCAGGCGAAGGGGTTGCGCTGTAACCGAATCCAGGCATGTCGGGTGCTACCAACCACCATCGGTGGGCCACCGTCGCCATGAGGTTGCGATACGCATAGGACGAACACGGATAGCCGTGCGGCAACAACACCACGGGCGCCTCGGGCGGCCCGCTTCCCGATAGAACACATCAATACAATCGACGGCGATCCGCCGATGGTGCACGGGTCGGATCATTTCCGTCACATACCCATCAACTCGCGCACCCATCACTCGCGCACCCATCACTCGCGCACCCATCAACTCGCGGAACCATCAACTCGCGGAATGTTGATGCCGCGTGTGGAGAGCTGTTCAATAAGGAGATGCCCGAAGGCGACACCGTTTTTCACACCGCCGCGGTACTGCGCAACGCGCTGGCCGGAAAGACGTTGACCCGCTGCGATATCCGTGTGCCACAGTATGCCGCGGTCGATCTGAGCGGTGACGTCGTCGACGAAGTCGTCAGCCGGGGGAAGCATCTGTTCATCCGGGTCGGCACTGCCAGCATCCACTCACATCTCAAGATGGAAGGCAGCTGGCGGATCGGCTGGACCGGGAGCGGGGCACCGCATCGTATTCGAATTGTGCTGGAAACAAACGACAACCGGGCCACCGGAATCGACCTCGGCCTTCTCGAAGTGCTGGACCGCGACCGCGACATGGACGCCGTCGCACACCTCGGCCCCGACCTGCTGGGCACCGACTGGGACCCGCGCATCGCGGCCACCAATCTCACGGCCGACCCCGACCGCGCACTCGCTCAGACCTTGCTCGATCAGCGGGTGATGGCAGGCGTGGGCAATGTCTATTGCAACGAGCTCTGCTTCGTGTTCGGCCGTCGCCCCACCACCCCCGTCAGCGCTCTGAACGACCCGCTCCGAGTGGTGCAGCGGGCACGGGACATGCTGTGGCTCAACCGGTCTCGGTGGAATCGGACCACGACCGGCGACACCAGGAACGGCCGCCAACTGTGGGTGTACGGCCGCGCAGGCGCACCGTGCCGGCGGTGCGGCACGCTCATCGAGTCAGACAGCGGCGGCGATCGCGTGACGTACTGGTGCCCCAGCTGCCAGACGTGAAAGGCCTGCGACCTCGAGGCCGTCGACGCCGCTAGTTAACGCCGCCATTATACCGACGCCGCAAACGCCAATTGCGTTGTGTAGCTGGACCTGTGGATGAAGTGCAGGTTGTGGATAACCAGTTCGGGGGTCGGTCGATCGCGATAGAATTCGAACATGCTTGCGAACACTGTGATGGACCGGGAAGCGGTCCTGGCGGTGTTC
>NZ_LZTB01000046.1 GCF_001665685.1 Mycobacterium sp. 852013-50091_SCH5140682 | reverse complement strand
CTCCTGACTGAGACCGCAATACCGGTGGGCGCCAACGACGTCGGACGCTGCCAGCCGCGCGACACCAGCCCGCCCACCACCGCGAAGGTCGACGAGACGTTGATGATCGCCGATCCGGGCATCAGGTGCGGTATCGCCTCGCGCGCCAGCCGAAACGGTGCCCGCAGCATCAAACCGAGGAAGTAGTCGAGGGTTTCGTCGTCGGTCTCGTGCAGCGGTTTGGGACTGCCGACCCCGGCGTTGTTGATCAGGAAGTCGATCCGGCCCCACCGCGACAATGCGGCTTCGACGATGCGACGTGGCGCGTCGGTGTCGGTCAGATCCACGGCCAGCGTCGCGACCCGCTCGGGGTCGGCGACGGCGGCAGTCAGCTCGGCCAGCCTCGCCGTGTCGCGTCCGGTGCCCAGTACCGCCATACCCGTTTCGGCCAGTTTGACGGCGCAGCCGAAGCCGATGCCGCTGCTGGCCCCGGTGACGATCGCTACCTGCATCTAGGGTTTCCTTCCTGCCAGCAGCGTCGCGCGGATCTCGTGCTTCAACACCTTTCCCGCAGCATTCTTGGGCAGTGCCTCCCAGATCTCCACGCGTTCGGGTGTTTTGAACTTCGCCATGCCGCGTTCGGCGAGCAGTCGCCCCACCGAGGCGACGTCCGGACCGGGACCGCAGGCCGGCACGATGACGGCGCAGGCCCGTTCGCCGGTGCGGGTATCCGGAAGGCCGACGATCGCGATCTCGGCGATGCCCAATTCGCCCACCAGGACGTCCTCCACCTCCTTGGGGGAGATGTTCTCGCCGTTGCGGATGATGAGGTCCTTGGCCCGCCCGGTCACCACGAGATACTCGCGGTCGACCCACTCACCGAGGTCACCGGTACGGAAAAACCCTTCATCGTCGAACATGTTGTCCTCGGGATGCAGGTAGCCGAGGAACATCTGCGGGCCGCGGGCCCGAATCTCGCCGGCCACCAGCCTGATCTCGGCGACACCCGCACGACCGTCGGTGTCGGCGGCGTGGTCGATGTCACCGGCCCGCAGTGAGCCGACCGTGGTCACCGGCACCTCGGTCGAGCCGTACACCCGGGTCACCACGGCTTTGTCGAAATAGCGTGTCGCGCGCCGGATCAACGAGGGCGGCACCGATGCGCCGCCGCAGATGAACACCTTGAGGTCGGGCAGCCGAGTGCCCGCGTGTTCGGCGGCGGCCAGCAGTTGCTCGAGAAACGGTGTGGCGCCTGCCATGTGGGTGCAGCCGTGGTCGGTCATCAACCGGACCCCGCGGTCGGCCTCCCACCTGTCCATGAGTACCGCGGTGCTGCCCAGCAGCAGCGGACATTCGAACGCGTAGATGGATCCGCCGATATGGGCGATGGGGGAGGCCACCAGAAATGTGTCGCCGGGGTTCACCATCCAGTGCACGCGCAGTTGCTCGATCAGTGCGGCGATCGAATCATGGCTGTGGAGAACCCCTTTGGGACGTCCGCTGGTGCCCGACGTGTAGAGGATCATACGAACCGCTTTAGGGTCGAGGATCGGCAGCGGTACGGGTTTACCGCTCGGCAGTTCGGCGTTGTCGCGCAGCATCACGATGTCAGGTGGCGACGCCAGCGTGGCGGACACCCGGGTCAGCATTGCCGCGTAGTCATGGCCGCCGAACTGCCGGGGAATGAAGATCATCCGGCTGTCCGCGTCGTCGAGGAGAAACCGTAGCTCGCGGTCTCGTAGCGAGGGCAGGATCGGGTTGACCACCATGCCCGCCAGCGTGGCGGCCAGGTAGATCACGGCGGCTTCGTGCCAATTCGGCAGCATGAACGAGACGACGCTGCCCGCAGGCAGCCGGCGTGCCATGTGGTACGCCAACTCCGTTGCCCGCGAGTGCAATTGATCGCAGGTGAGCCGGATGTCGCCGTCGATCAGCAGCACCCGGTGCGGGGTGTCGCGGGCTGCGTCGGCCAGAGCGTCGGCCAGCGTCCTCACGGCTGGCCTTTGACCCGCCGCATGGTCATGGAATGCCGGAACCGATCCGACGGGTGGATGTTCACGGTCACCTGCGCGACCTCGCCGTCGGAGGTGGTGTAGGTGCGTAACATCCGCAGGGCGGCGCTGCCCGGGGCAACGTTGAGCGCTGTCGCCAGGTCGGGGGTGACCAGCACGGCCGAGATCTCCTGGTGTACCTCGACGATGCTCACCCCGAACAGGTCCTCGATGAGCGGGAAGATCGGTCCGCTGTGGCGCTGCAGCAGCCTGCCGACCGCGGCGAACGACCGGTTGATGTAGTACTCGGTGCAGCACACGGGCGCGCCGTCGACCTGCCGGTAACCGCGGACGGCGAGGCATTGTTCGCCCACCGCCAGGCCGGTGCGCTCGGCGATGTCGTCATCGATGGTCACCATGGCGTTGGATTCGATGGTGAACTGTGCCCCGGCCGCGAACGCCAGCAGATCGTTGATCGACATCACGTCCTGGGCATAGGAATTCGTCGCGGCGCGGGGCACCACCAGTGTGCCGGCGCGTGGTCGGGAGGACACCAGGTTGTCGTCGCGCAGCCGCCGCAACGCCTCCCGGATGGTGTAGCGACTCACCTCGAAGCGTTCGCACAGTTCGTGTTCGGTGGGTAGCTGCGAACCGACGGGGTAGACGCCGTCGACGATCTCTTTGCGCAGTGTGCGCGCCACCTGCAGATAGCGGTGCTCGGTGGGGCTTATCGTCATGAGGGTGCCCGTCGCAGGGCGAGCACGCTGCCGTCGCCGTCGGCCGAAATATAGAGCGTCCCATCGGTTCCCGCGGTGATTCCGGCGAACGGGCCCTGCGGTCCGGAGAACGGCGGCATGCCCTTGAGCGGTTTGGGCACCACACCCGGTGGCGGGCCGACGGGTAACCCGGTGGCGATGGTGCGGCGGCGTGCGGTGTCGAAGTCGTACTCGACGAGCTCCTTGGTCCCGGCGTCGACGATGTAGAGCACGCGGTCGCGAACCAGAATCCCCTGCGGGGTGTCCAGGCCTTCGACCAGCGATACCACCGTTGAGCCGGTCACCTGGACCACGGCGCCCGCGACCGACACCAGCGGTGTGCCGTCGGGCCCGAACGTCACCCCGACCGGGTGGTCGAGCCCGTCGGCCAGCACGTCCACCACGCCCGTCCGGACCGCCAGAAGACGCCCGGCGCCCTGCTCGACCACCACGGGCGTCCCGTCCGATGCCAGGGCCACGCCGTAGGGCTGGTCCACGCCGACAACGATCACGTCGCTCTCGCCTGTGCGCGGTCGGTATCGGGCCACCGTATCGGCTGCTGTGGTGACGACGAATTCGCCTGGGCCGCAGGTGGTCACGCCACGCAAGAAGCCCGGATAGCCCGGTGTGAACAGCATGCCTGCGGTCTGCAGTCCACCGTCGGCGTCCACCCGGTAGAAGAAGGTGCCGTCGGCGATGTAGAGATCGCCATTGGTGTCGAGGGTGAGGTCCAGCGGCCAGTTCAGTCCGCCCGGCAGCAGCGTCGACGTGCCCGAGGGCGTGATTTCGGTGATCTCTCCGGTGAAGTTGGACACGAACAGCCTGCCGTCGACGAAGGTCAGGTTGTCCAGGCCGGGTGAAAGCTGGGCCAGCAGGCGTTGATCGCCGGTGCGTGGGTCGATCCGCAGCACCTGGCCGCTGGCCACCTGCGTGGACACGATGAGTCCCTGCGCGTCGAACTTGACCGCGTCCGGGACGCCGAGATCGGTAGCGACCACCTGTGGTTGGCCGCCGGACGGATCGATGCGCCAGATCTCGTTGGCTCCCATCACCGGGAAGTACAGCAACCCGTCCGGGCCGACCTCCATCGCGTTGGGCGACGGCACGTTGTCCAGTAGTACGCGCGGAGCACCTCCGCTCAGGTCGAACTCCATCAGCCGGCCGCCTTCGCGACATTCGCCGATGAACAGCCTGCCGCGGTCGAAGGTGATGCCGTTGGCCGACGGCACGTCATCGCGGAGCACTCGAGCGGTGCCCGTGCGTTCGAGCACGCTCACGCGGCCGTCCATCACCTCGGTGGCGTACAGGTTCCCGTGCCCGTCGAATGCCACGTCGTCGGGAGCGATGATGTCGCCGCCTGTGGCGCTGACGGTTTCCACGCTCCCGGTGTCGACATCGACTGCGCTGATCTGGCTGCCCGTCACCTGAGCGACGTAGATGCGGCCGTCAGGCCCGGTGCGCAGGCCGTTCGCGCCGAACAGCCGGCTCGGCGCGGTGATGCGCTGCAGCTGCCAGCTCGCGTCTGTTGACGGGGTCGACGGGTACCGCGCATCCGAGCTCACGATGTCGGACGTTAGCAAGGCGTCATAGTCCAGACAATAGGGCTGAATGACGCTCGGATGCCCTTGACGGGCGAATAATGCCTGCGGAATAGTGTTCTCTCATATGAAGAGCATCGTATGTTGTCCGGACAAATAGGTTCCGCTGTGGACAGTCAGCTGAGTTTGGCCGGCCGGGTCGTGGTGGTGTCGGGCGCTGGTGGCGGTGGCATCGGCACCAGCGTCACGCGGCTGGCGGCCGAGGCGGGTGCCACCGTCGTGGCGGTCAGCCGGTCGCGGGACAACCTCGACGCCCATGTCGGTCCCCTGGTCGATCAGGGCCTGAGCGTGCTGCCGGTGGTCGCCGACGCCGCGACCGATGCCGGGATCGCCACCGTGCTCGACGAGGCGCGCCGTGCCGGGGGAATGTTGTACGGCCTGGTCAATGTCGCCGGTGGGGCCGCGCCGCAGACGTGGATGCCTGCGACGCGGGTCACCCGGGCCGACTGGCGCGAATTGTTCACGGCGAACCTCGAAACCATGTTCTTCATGAGCCAGGCCGTCGCAGCGGAGATCCGCGCACGGGGCAACGCAGGTTCGATCGTCTCGGTGTCGTCGATCAGCGGGATGAACACCGCGCCGTACCACATTGCGTACGGCACCGCGAAGGCCGCGATTGTCGCAGCCACGCGGACCATGGCCGCCGAACTCGCCGCCGACGGTATCCGAGTCAATGCCGTCGCACCCGGTGTCACCGAAACCGCTGCCTCGGCAACATATGTCGACACCGATCCGGACCGGGACCGCCGCGCCATCGCGATGGGCAGACGCGGCACGCCCGAGGAACAGGCCGGCGCGATCCTGTTTCTGCTGTCGGATCTGTCGAGCTACATCACGGGCCAGACCCTGCTGGTCGACGGCGGGCTCAACCTGCGCTGGACGCATCTCGGCCCCGACAACACCTCGCTGTTCCTGAAGGACGACGACTTTCGCGCGGCCATGAGGAGGCATCAGTGACAGAAGAACTATCCAGCCCCATGACCATCGGCGTGGACGCCTACCTCTCACCGGACTACGCACGTGCCGAACGAGATCGGTTGTGGCGCAGGGTGTGGCAGCAGGTCGGCCGCGTCGAGGACCTGCCCGAAGTCGGCAGCTACCTCACCTACGACATCCTCGATGACTCGATCATCGTCGTGCGTACCGGCTCCGACGAATTCGCCGCCCACCACAACGTGTGCATGCATCGTGGCCGGCGGCTGATCGACACCCCGAAGGGCGCCAAGAACGCCTGTGCCCGCACCCGCAAGTCGTTCGTCTGCGGATTCCACGGCTGGACCTACGATCTGGGCGGGGCCTGCACCCACATCCGCGAACAGGACGACTGGCAGGGCGCGCTGACCCCGGAGAACACCCGGCTGAGCCGTGTCCATGTGGACACCTGGGGCGGCTGGCTGTTCATCAACATGGACCCGGACCCGGAACCGTTGGCGGACTTCCTCTTTCCCGCCGCCAAGATCCTCGACCCGTTCGGTCTGGAGAACATGCGCTACAAGTGGCGCAAATGGCTGAACTTCGACTGCAACTGGAAAGTCGCGATGGAAGCCTTCAACGAGACCTACCACGTGTTCACCACACATCCGGAGTTCAACAAGTTCGGCGAATTCAAAGGCTGGGCGAAAGCGCAGGGCCGCCACTCCAATATCGGCTACGACGCCCCGGATGATCTGGAGGAGACCAAGTCCAAGATTCGGCTCGGCACCGGGGACCCCCGGATCTCGACGGCCGAAATGCAGGTCTACACCATGGAAGAGACCAACGCGACCACCACGCAGACCCTGGTCAACGCCGCCAAGCGCCTCGTCGACGAACTGCCCGAGGGCACCCCGGCCGACAAGGTGCTCGAGCACTGGCTGACCTCGGCCCGGCGCGATGACGAGGCGCGCGGCGTGACCTGGCCGACCATCCCGCCGGACATCCTCGGCCAGAGCGGTACCGCGTGGCAGCTCTTCCCCAACTTCCAGATCGGGCAGGGTCTCACCAGCGCCCTGTGCTACAGCGCCCGGCCCGATCCGGGCTACAACCCCGACAAGTGCATCTTCGAGGTGAGCGTGTTCGAGCTGTACCCCAAAGGTCAAGAACCCCAGACCGAATGGGTGTACACCCCGGCCGACAGCCCGAACTGGCGCTCGGTGCTACCACAGGACTTCTCGAACATGGCCGCGGTCCAGCAGGGGATGAAGTCCGCCGGATTCCCGGGCACCAAGCCGAATCCGTACCGCGAACGCAGCACCGTCAACCTGCACTACCAACTTTCCAAGTACATGGGCACCGGAGAGCCCCAGAACCTCGCGTGATTTGTGTGCATCCACCGGCGCTCACCGCCGCCAAACGCACACAAATCGCGCAGTAAGGAGCCGTAATGAAAGTTAATTTGGGTACCGGGGCGCAGAACTCCCACGATTGGGAACGCGTGCTCGCCGGCGACTTCACCCGTCCGCCCGTCACGCCGGACTACAAGTGTGTGCAGGCGGCTCTGGCCCTCGGCGATCTCGCCGAACCGCTGGGCTTTGACGGGATCTGGTTCCCCGAGCACCACGGCACGCCATATGGCATGACGCCCAACCCCATTCAGGCGCTCACCTACTTCGCCGGGCGCACCGAACGGGTCAGCCTTGGCACGTTCGTCGCGGTGGTCCCGTGGTGGAACCCGATCCGGCTGGCGACCCAGATCGCGTACCTCGACATCGTCTCCAACGGCCGCTACACCACCATCGGCCTCGGCCGGGGTGTATCCAAGGCTGAGTTCGCCGCGGTCGGCGTCCCGCGCGAGGAGAGCCGCGACCGGTTCAACGAGACGCTGGACATCCTCAAGCTCGCGTTCTCCGGTGAGCGGTTCTCCTACGACGGCAAGATCTTCTCGTTCCCGGAGATGTCGTTGCGGCCTGAGCCGATCAGCACCGACCTGTTCGACCGCATCTACAGCTCGTCCTCTACCGCGGAGTCGCTCGAGATCCTGTCTCGCCGCGGCATGGTGCCGCTGTTCGTCGGCAACAAGCCGATCACCGACGCCGGCGAGGAGGTCCGCAAGGTCAACACCTTCCGTGCCGAGGAAGGTCTCGGGCCGTGCCAACCGAAGAACGTGATGTTCATGTATTGCGTGCCATCCGAAGCCCAGGCTCAAGACACCGCAGAGTGGATCTGGACCGCCAACCGAGACGTCAACGTCCACTACGGCTTTGCCGACGCGTCGAACTTCGAGGGCGTCAAGGGGTATGAGGCCTACGCCGCCCGCGAGGCGAGTGCCACCGCCCTGCTGGCATCGGAGGTCGGCAATCAGAAGAAGGGCGGCCCACCCGGATACCACGCCTCGAACCTGCTGATCGGCACGCCCGAGACGGTGTTCGACAAGCTCAAGGCCGCGCAGGAGGCGTGCTCGTTCTGCGAGGTCACCATCGTGCCGCAGTTCGGCACCATGCCGTACGAGAAGGCCTACGACAGCGTCCGGCTGTTCGCCGAAGAGGTGCTGCCCGCCGTGCACGACATGGACGCCCCGCTGCACGCCGCCGCGCTGCCGGAGAAGGCCAACGTATGACCGACGAGTGCGGGCCCACCGACACCCCCACCGACATCGACATCGAGGCGCTACGCGAGAAGTACCGCGTCGAGCGCGAGAAGCGGTTGCGCACAGAGGGTTCCCGGCAGTATGTGCAGACCGGAGAGCAGTTCTCCGCGTTTGGCGAGGTCGACCCGCACACCCCGTACGTCGAGCGGGACTCTGTCGATGTCGACATCGACGTGGCCGTGCTCGGTGGCGGCTTCGCCGGTCTGCTCACCGGTGCGTATTTGAAGAAGGCCGGCGTCGAGGACGTGCACATCATCGAGATGGGCGGAGACTTCGGCGGGGTCTGGTACTGGAACCGCTATCCGGGCATCCAGTGCGACAACGAATCCTACTGCTATATACCGCTTCTCGAAGAGCTCGACTTCATGCCGAGCAAGAAGTTCGCCGACGGTGCGGAGATCTGGCAGCACTGCCGCAACATCGGCAAGCACTACGGCCTCTACGACGGCGCCATCTTCTCGACCCAGGTCAAGGGCTTGACGTGGGAGGACGACATCCAGCGGTGGCGGATCAGCACCAACCGTGGCGACGATATCCGGGCCCGGTTCGTGGTGATGGCCTCCGGATCCTTCAATCGGCCCAAGCTGCCGGGTATCCCGGGCATCAGAGACTTCGCCGGGCACATGTTCCACTCGTCGCGCTGGGACTACGACTACACCGGAGGCGACAGCTCGGGCGGACTAAACAAGCTGGCCGACAAGAAGGTCGCACTGATCGGCACCGGCGCCACCGGGGTGCAGCTGGTGCCGTACCTCGGGCGAGATGCTCAGCACCTGTACGTGTTCCAACGCACACCATCGACCGTGGACGTACGCAACAACACCGCGACCGACCCCGAGTGGGTCAAGACGCTGCAGCCGGGCTGGCAGAAGGAACGCCAACGCAACTTCCACGCCTGGACTTTCGAAGGCATGGCGTTGGGGCAGCCGGACCTGGTGTGCGACTTCTGGACCGAGCTGGGGCGCAACACCGCAGCGCGGGTGCTGGCCCTGCCGGACCCGGCGGCGATGACCCCCGAGCAGTTCATGGGTCTGCGCGAAGAAGAGGACTACAAGGTCATGGAGCGGCTGCGCCGCCGGGTCGAGGCGCTCGTCGACGATCCCGACACCGCCGAAGCCCTCAAGCCGTACTACCGGTTCCTGTGCAAGAGGCCCTGTTCCAACGACGACTATCTGCCGACCTTCAACCGGCCCAATGTCACCCTGGTCGACGTGTCCGAAGTCAAAGGCGTGGAACGGATCACCGCCACGGGCATCGTCGCCAACGGCCGCGAATACGAAGTCGACTGCATCATCTTCGCCAGCGGCTTCGAGATCACCACCGAGATCAGCAGACGCTACTCCATCGACACCATCACAGGTCGTGACGGCCTGTCGCTGTACGACGCGTGGGCCGATGGCTACGAGACCCTGCACGGCATGACCAGCCGCGGATTCCCCAACCAGTTCTTCACCGGGTTCACCCAGGTCGGTATCTCGGCCAACATCGCGGCCAATTACGAACTGCAGGGCGAACATATCGCCTACGTGATCGCCGAGGCGCTCAGCCGGGGCATCACCACCGTCGAGCCCAGCCGGCACGCCCAGGACGGCTGGTGCCGAACCATCAAGGAGTCCTACATCGATACCTCGGCATTCGACGCCGAATGCACGCCCGGCTACTACAACAACGAAGGTGGCGGGGTTGGAAAGGACGCGGAGGGGATTCGATCTCATTTAGGCGAGCCGTACGGTCCGGGCTTCTACGCGTTCGGGGACCTGCTCAAGGCATGGCGGGACCAGGGCGACTTGGAAGGCCTGGAAACCACGTGACGCTGCGCTTCGACGAGCGCGTCGCCGTCATCACGGGAGCCGGCCGAGGCCTTGGCCGCGCGTACGCGCTGCTGTTGGCGGCGCGGGGAGCGAAGGTGGTGGTCAACGATCCCGGCGGCAGCCTCACCGGGGACGGCGACGATCCCGGCCCCGCACACGCGGTGGTCGACGAAATCCGCGCGGCGGGTGGACAAGCCGTCGCCAATGTCGACACGGTCGCGACGCCGGTTGGCGGCCGGGCCGTCATCGACGCCGCGCGGGAAACCTACGGCCGCATCGACATCCTCATCCACAACGCAGGCATCGTGCGACGCGGCTCGCTCAAGGACATGACGTACGAGGATTTCGACGCCGTGCTCGACGTTCACCTGCGGGGCGCCTTTCATGTGGTGCGGCCGGCGTTTCCGCTGATGTGCGACGCCGGATACGGCCGGGTCGTCTTGACCAGTTCGATCGGCGGCCTGTACGGCAACCACGGCGTGGCCAACTACGCGGCGGCCAAGGCGGGCATCCTCGGGCTGTGCAACGTCGTCGCGCTGGAAGGAGCAGCGGAGGGCGTCACGTGCAACGCCATCGTGCCCGGTGCTGTGACGCGCATGGCCGAAGGCCTCGACACGTCGGCCTACCCACCCATGGGGGCGGAGCTGGTGGCACCCGTGGTCGGCTGGCTGGCGCACGAAACCTGCACTGTCACCGGAGAAGTGTTCGTCGCGATCGCCGGACGCGTGGCCCGTGCGATCGTGTCGGAGACGCCGGGGGTCTATCGTCCGGAGTGGACCATCGAGGAGGTCGGCGAGCATCTGGAGGCCATCCGCGACGTGAGCCGTCCGGTGACGTTCCCTGTGGTCCCCGATGGCCATGCCGACCATATCCGTTACAGCTTTTCCGCGGCCGCGAGGAGCACTCAGGCTGGGGTAGCACATGCCTGACGGACCTTTGCATGGCGTACGGGTCGTGGACCTCACGGCGATGGTCATGGGCCCGTACTGCACGCAGATCATGGCCGATATGGGCGCTGACGTGATCAAAGTCGAACCGCCACAAGGCGACAACACGCGTTATATCTCGGTGGGACCGGCGCCGGGCATGAGCGGCGTGTTCGCGAACGTCAACCGCGGCAAGCGGGGTATCGTGCTGGATCTGCAGGCCGGTGCGGATCGGGAAGCGTTGCGCGCGTTGATCGCAACCGCCGACGTGTTCATTCATTCGATGCGGGCCAAGGCGATCGCCAAGCTCGGCTTCGGGTACGACGACGTCGCGGCGATCAACCCGGCGATCGTCTACACCAACTGCTACGGTTACGGCCGGCGTGGGCCGGATGCCGATCGCCCCGCGTACGACGACACCATCCAGGCCGAATGCGGATTGCCCGCAGTGCAAGAGCAATTGACCGGCGAGGCCAGCTATGTCGGCACCATCATGGCCGACAAGGTCGCGGGCCTGACCGCGCTGTACGCCACGATGATGGCGCTGTTCCACCGCGAGCGCACCGGCGAGGGGCAGGAGGTCGAGGTCAGCATGTTCGAGACCATGGCCTCGTTCATGCTCGTCGAGCACGCCAACGGCGCGATGTTCGATCCGCCGCTGAGCCCCGCCGTCTACCCGCGCGCGGTCGCGCCCAATCGCAAACCCTACGAGACCAAGGACGGTCAGATCGCGGCGCTGATCTACAACGACAAGCACTGGACCGCGTTCATCGAGCGCGTGCAGCCTGCCTGGAACGGACCACAATTCGCGACGCTCGAGCAACGGGCACACCAGATCGACACCGTGTACGGCCTGTTGGCGCAGACCCTGAAGGAACGCACCACCGACGAATGGCTGCAGCTGTTTCGGGAGCTGGAGATACCTGCTGCGGCGGTGCACACGCCGGACGCGTTGTTCGACAACCCGCACCTCAATGCGGTCGGCCTGTTCGAGACCGTCGCCACTGCGCACGGGCCCGTGCGGTTTCCCGGCGTGCCGACGTGGTTTTCCCGCACGCCCGGCCGCATCAAGGGATTCGCACCAGAACTCGGTGCCGACACCGCCGCGGTCCTCGCCGAGCTCGGTGTCGACGAGAAGACCGCTTAGAAAGACGACCAATGGATTTCGATTTTGGCGCGGCGGCCACCACACTGCGCTGCGAGCTACGCGGGCTCATCGCCGACCAGATGCCCGCCGACTTCCTCGGCGCGTTCACCGACGATCCCGCCGACCTCGACGCGGCCCAGCGGTTCTGCCGAACCCTGGCGCAGCGGCATCTGCTGTGCATGTCGTGGCCCGAGGAATTCGGTGGCGGTGACTCCTCGGTGTGGGAGCAGACCGTGGTGCGCGAGGAGATGTGGGCCCATCATGAACCCCGCGGCGCGCAGTACATGGGTGTCAACTGGGTGGGGCCCATCATCATGCGGCACGGCACGCCCGAGCAGCAACGCAAACATCTTCCGCCCATCGCGAACGGCGAAGTGATCTGGTGCCAAGGCTTTTCCGAACCGGAGGCCGGCTCCGACCTGGCGTCGCTACGGACCTCGGCGCGCCGCGACGACGACGGCTGGCGCATCAACGGGCAGAAGATCTGGACGTCGTACGCCACCATGGCGCAATGGTGCTTCCTGCTGGCCCGCACCTCGAAGGGCGAGAAGAGACAGCACGGCTTGACCATCTTCCTGGTGCCCATGGCGGATCCGGCCATCACTGTGCGGCCCATCCGCACCATGATGGGCCCACACCATCTCAACGAGGTGTTCTTCGACGAGCTCAAGGTCACCGACGCCGACATTCTCGGCACCGTGGACGAGGGCTGGTCGATCGTGCAGGACGTGATGTCGTTCGAACGCGTCGGTATCGCGCGCTATGCCCGCTGTGAGAAACTCCTGCAGGCCGCGCCCACAGTGCTGGGCGATGCCTGGGATGATCTGCCCGCCGAACTGCGGGGGCGATGGACCCGCATGCTCACGCACTGCAGAAGAGCCCGGTTGATGGCTTACCGCGTGGTGTCGCTGCAGAGCACCGGACGCGTCAAACCCGCTGACACGGCGGCCTATCGGATCGCCGTGACCAAGCTGGATCAGGACAGCGCGGAGGTGCTCATGGAGATCGTCGCGACGCTACCGCGGGGTGGCAACGGCGAGCACTTCCGACAAGAAGTCGAAGACCACTGGCGCTACGCGCAGGCGTCCACGGTGTCCTCCGGCAGCATCGAGATGCAGCGCATCCTGTTGTCCCGGGCCGTGCTGGCGGAGGCCAGACCGTGATTCTCGATCTCAGCGACGACGCCAAAGAGTTTGGCCGGCAAGCCCTTCGAGCGTTCGAGGCGGCCGGTGGGGATCAGTTGCTGCAACAAGCGGAAGCCAAGCCCGACACCCGCGAAGCGTTGGTGGCGCCTGTGCTCGACGGTCTCGGGGCGTGGGACCTCGAACCCCGCAGCGATACCGATGCGCTGGAGGCGGCCGCGGCACTGTGCCGCAGCGCCGGATATTGGGCGTTGCCGTACCCGGTGGCCGAACGGCTGGCCGGCGTGCTCGTCGTCTCGCATACTGCGCCTCAAGGGCCGCTCGCCGGGCTCGACCATGATTGGGTCGCAGCAACAGTGGATGGCCGGCGCAGCCGAGTTACCCGACGGGGTGCGATCGGTCCGGCCTTCACGACGGCGTTGGAGCTCACCGATGACGACGGCACCGCCGATGTCGCTCTTGGTCTGGTGCTGCCGTGCTGGACGCTGCTCGGCATGCTCGACCGCGCGATCGATCTGACGATCGCACATGTGCGCCTGCGCAAGCAGTTCGGGCAGACGCTCTCATCGTTCCAGGGCGTGCAGTTCCAGTTGACCGACGCCGAGGTCGAGCGCAGTGGCGTCGACATTCTGGCCAAATACGCGCTGTGGAGCGTGGCCACGTCCGGCACCGAAACCGCGATCAACGACGCGTTGGCGCTGCGGCTCGCCGCCATCGAGGCGGCTGAGGTGGTGTTGCGCGTATGCCATCAACTGCACGGCGCGGTCGGTTTCTGTGATGAGACCACGCTGTCATGGCTGTCGCGGTACAGCCAGCCGTTGCGCCGCATGCCGTTCGGGCTGTCCCAGACCCGCGACATCCTGACGCACCGTCTCGGCAGGCGCGGGCTCATCGGGCTGTTCTCGTGACCGAACTCGACGAATACCGCGCAACCGTGCGCGACTGGTGCGCACAGCACATTCCCGCAGAGTGGCGTGCGGCCCAAACCGGCGTCAGCGACGACGAATTCGTCTCATTCCAGAAGTCGTGGTTCGCCGAACTTCACAGCGCCGGTTATGCGGTTCCCCATTGGCCGGCGCAGTGGGGCGGCGGTGCCTCGGTGCCTCAGCAGATCGTGCTGTACCAGGAGCTCGCCGCGCACGACGCACCACGGCTGGTGCTCGCATTCGTCGGTATCCACCACGCCGCGTCGACGCTGCTTGCCGCGGGAACCGACGCACAACGCCGCCGCCACCTGCCGGCGATCCTCGACGGGGAGATCTGGGTGCAGGGCTTCTCCGAGCCCGAGGCCGGATCTGACCTGGCGGCGTTGCGGACGAGCGCGCGGCAGGCGGGCGACACGTTCGTCGTCAACGGGCAGAAGCTCTGGGCCAGCGGCGCGATGCATGCGGACTGGTGCCTGCTGCTGGCCCGCACCGAACCGAATGTGACTAAACGGCAGGGCATCTCGTATTTCTTGATGGATATGACCACGCCGGGCATCGACGTCAGGCCGATCCGTAATGCGGTCGGCGAGTCGCACTTCTGCGAGATCTTCCTCAATGACGTCGAAATCCCCGCCGCCAATATGGTCGGTGCGGTCAACCACGGCTGGCAAGTCGCCCAGGCCACCCTGGGGGCCGAGCGTGGCATGACGATGCTTGAGCTGGCCGAGCGGCTGAGCAATGCGGGCTTCCGGTGGCTCGTGCAGGCGTGCGCACCGGTCGACGACAGTGTGGTCGCGGATCGCTTGGCGCAGTTCGAGATCGAACTCGCGGGCCTGCGTGCGCTGTGCCGGGATCTGGTGCAACGCAGCGAGACGGGGCACACCGGCCCGGCCGACGCGTCGATCGTCAAGCTCTACTACAGCGAACTGCTGCAACGCATGACCGGCTTCGGCGCTGAGGTCGCCGGGCTACCGGGCCAGACCGTGCTGACCAAACCGGCATCCAGCGGCTGGGAGTCCGGCAACTGGATGCTCGACTTCATCGGATCGTGGGAATGGACCATCCCGGGTGGCGCCAGCGAGATCCAGCGCACGATCATCGGCGAGCGGGGATTGGGGCTGCCCCGATGAGTTTCCCGGAGCTGCACGACCAATTGCGTTCGGTGGCACAAGATCTCCTCGCCAAAGACACCGACTGGCCACTGCTCGCGCAGGCCGGCTGGGTCGGGTTGGACGTACCCGAAGAGTTCGGCGGTGCCGGGGCTACCCTCGCCGAGGTCGCGGTGATCGCCGAGGAAATCGGCCGGGCCGCCGCGAGCACCTCCTATCTGGGCGGTGCGGTGCTGGGTATCGGCGCCTTGCTTGCTGTGCGGGCAGGCGAGTCCCGCGACCGACTGCTGCGCGACGTGACCGCGGGCACCGTCAGAGTCGCGCTCGCGTTGTCCGCCGAGCAATCACCGCAGGAATTCGAACTTGCCGGCCGCATTCACGGGCACGCCACGTTCGTACCGGATGTGACTGTGGCACACCGTGTTCTGCTGCCCGCGAGAGACCCGGCCGGTGAGCCGGTGCTCATCGACGTCGCGTCGGATGCCGCCGGTCTGCACATCGAGCATCAGCCGGTGCTCGACGCGACCCGCCAGATGTGCGCCGTGACGGCCGGCGGCGTCGAGGCGGACGCTGCCGCGGTGTGGCGGTTCGACGGGGATCCGCACGCGCGGCTACAGGCCTTGAGAGACCGCGCAGCCGTGGCCGTGGCATGCGACAGCCTCGGCATAGCGCAGGCCATGCTCGACGCGACGGTGTCCTACGTCAGGGTGCGTCACCAATTCGGCCAACCGGTCGGCGCGTTCCAGGCCGTCAAGCACGCCTGTGCCGACATGCTGGTGCGAATTTCGGTGGCGCGGCGACTGGTGGCATCCGCGGTCAACGATCCCAACGAGATCACAGCGGCCATGGCCAAGGCCTACGCCTGCGATACCGCGGTCGAGGTCGCGGGTAAGGCCATGCAACTGCACGGCGGCATCGGCTACACGTGGGAGAGTGGCGTGCACGTCTACCTCAAACGTGCCGCACTCAACCGCTCGCTGTTCGGCTCCTCGGCAGCGCATCGGGCCCGGCTCGCGGAGCGCTACCAGTAGGGTGCGGCTGTGCAGAAGCGACACCCGGGGTTCGCGACCAAGGTCACCCGCGAGTTGGCCGAAGCCACCCTGCCCGACGTCGAGACGCTGATCGATCGGCTGCTGTCGGCGATCTTCACCGACAACCCCGAATGGACCGATTACGCCAGCGTCCCCCGCGACGACCTGCGAGACGGCTGCCGGGACTACCTCACCCGCGTCCTGGAGCTGCTCAGCGGCAGGCTCGGCGAGCTCGACCATGCCGACGAGGTGGTTGGCGCGATCGCTCGGCACCGCGCCGAACAGGGCGTCCCGCTGGAGGTCATGCTCCGGACGTTCCGGCTCGGCGGCCGCATCGTCTGGCAGGCGCTTCTGGAGCGCGCCGAGGACACCGGTGTCGCACCCAACGACGTGCTCGATGCGGGCACCGCGACGTGGACGGTGATCGACGAGCTGTCTTCGGCACTGTCGACGTCCTACCGGGACAGCGAGCAGGAGCGGGTGCGTCACGATGAGCAGCGCCGCAACGCCCTGATCGAGGATCTGCTCGGTCGGCGCGCAGGCGACGTCGGCTTCGCCGCGCGGGTGGCGCGCGAGCTGGAACTGCCCGCCAAGGGCGGCTACCTGGTGATAGTGGCCGATGTCAGGACCGATGGCAGCCCGGCGCTCGCCAGCCCACGGACCACGCTCGACGGGCTCGGCTTCCGATCGGTGTGGCAGACCAAGGTCGACACGCGCATCGGCGTGGTGGCGCTGGAGCAGCGCGACGCCGACGGCGTGATCGCCCGTCTGCGGCCGCTGGCCCGGGGACGTGCCGCGGTCTCGCCCGCGGTATCGGGGCTCGCTGAGGCCGGCTCCGCCTACACCCTCGCGCAGATCGCGTTGAGCATGGTGCCGCCGAACGCGACAGAGTTGGTGTCGTTCGGTGACCACTATCCCGAGGCCCTGCTCGTGCGCTCGCCCGACCTCGCCCAGCGACTCGTCACTCGCAATCTCGGCGGTGTCCTGGACCGCCCGGCCCGCGAACGCGACGTCCTGCTCGAGACGCTCATCGTTTGGCTGGAAGAGGACCGGTCGACGGCCAACGCGGCCGTCCGGTTGCACTGCCACCGCAACACCGTGCTCAACCGGCTGAACCGGATCACCGAACTGATCGGCAGGCCGCTGCACGGCCGGGCCGCATACGTCGAGCTCTCCCTCGCGCTGTCCGCGCTCGACCTGCCCCAGATTGGGCACTCTGCCCAATCTGGGTGATCCAACGCTGGGCCGACGCGTATGGTGGCGGCGCTCACACGGCAGCAGACTCAACTGCGTGCGTGAGTTCGATCTTCTGGTGATCGGTGGCGGCCCCGGTGGCTATGTCGCGGCGATCCGCGCGGCCCAACACGGCCTCTCGGTGGGCCTGGTGGAAAAAGAGCGCCCCGGCGGTGTGTGCCTCAACTGGGGCTGCATCCCCACCAAGGCCATGCTGCGGTCGGCCGAGGTGCTGCAGACCGTGCGCGACGCCGCCGAGTACGGAATACGCGCCGAGAACGTGGGTTTCGACTATGCCGCCGTGCGCAGGCGCATGGCAGACGTCGTCACCGGCCTGACCGACGGCGTGGCCGGCCTGCTGAAAGCCAACGGCGTCACCGTGATTGAGGGTCACGCTCGATTCACCGGGCCTACCACCGTCGAGATCTGCGAGGTCGCCTCAGCGGACGGTCCGCGGTATGCCGCGACGCCAGAGGACGTCGTCGACGGCGCCACCGCGCGCGACGTCATCATCGCGACCGGATCCACCCCCATCCCGCTGCCCATCCCGGGCGCCGACCTGCCGGGCGTGATCACGTCCGACGGCGCGTTCGGCCTCACCGCGGTGCCTGAGCGGATCGTCATCGTGGGCGGTAGCGCAGTCGGCGCTGAATGGGCGAGCCTGTTCGCCGCATTCGGTTCCACGGTGACCGTCGTCGAGATGCGCGATACGCTCGTGCCGGCCGAGGACGCCGATATCGGTGCGGCGCTTGTTCGTTCGTTCAAACAGCGGGGCATCACCGTGCTCACCGGCTCGACGGTCAGCTCGATCGCCCAGACAGCTGCGCTACGAGTGACGGTCGACGGTCCGAAGCCGCAGGAGATCGATGCCGACGTCGTGCTCTTCGGCGTCGGACGCAAACCCAACACCGCCGAACTCGGCCTCGCAGCCACCGGCGTGCACGCTGACGCGCGCGGCTTCATCGCGGTCGACGAGCAACTGCGCACCAACGTCGACCACGTCTACGCGATCGGCGATGTCACCGGCAAGGCGCTGCTGGCTCACGTGGCGTCGCATCAAGGTCTGACCGCAGCTGACGTGCTGGCCGGCCACGACAAGAAAATCGACTACGACATCGTGCCCGCGGCCACCTTCACCCATCCCGAGATCGCCAGTGTCGGCCTCACCGAGGCGCAGGCGAAGGCGGCCGGGCATGATCCCGTGACCGCCAAGTTCCCGTTCGCCGCCCTCGGCCGGGCCCGAACCTTCGGCGACACCGAAGGATTCGTGAAGATCGTGGCCGGCCGCACGTACGGCGAAGTGCTCGGCATGCACATCATCGGGCCCGCGGCCAGCGATCTGATCACCGAAGGCGCACTGGCGATGGCGCTTGAGGCGACGCTCGACGAACTCGCCGACACCATCCACGCGCATCCGACCCTCGGCGAGATCGGTATGGAAGCCGCGCTCGCTGCGCTGGGTCTGCCCGTACACATCACGCCACCGAAGCGCTGAGGAGTTCTGCATGACGGACACGATCGACCGGCCCGCCCTCGCCGGAGAAGACCTCAACACCCTGTGTGCCTACTACCGCCAGATGGTGTTGATCCGGCGCTTCGAGGAGCGGGCCGCGCAGGGCTACACGCAGGCCAAGGTGGGTGGGTACTGCCACCTCAATCTCGGTGAGGAAGCGACGGTGGTGGGCCTCATGGCCGCCCTGCGGCCCACCGACTACCTGTTCACCAACTACCGCGAACACGGTTACGCGATCGCCAAGGGCATCGACCCCAAGCGGGTCATGGCCGAACTGTACGGCCGCAGCACCGGTGTCTCCAAGGGCTGGGGCGGGTCGATGCACATGTATGACACCGAGACTCGGATGCTCGGTGGCTACGGCATTGTGGGAGGCCAACTTCCGCTGGCTGTCGGGGCCGCGCTGGCGATCGACTACCGTGGCGGCGACGACGTGGTGATGTGCCAGATGGGTGACGGCACCACGAATATCGGCGCTTTCCACGAGTCGCTCAACATCGCCGCGCTGTGGCGGCTGCCCGTGGTGTTCGTGGTGATCAACAACAACCTCGGCATGGGCACCACCGTCGAGAAGGCGTCCGCCGAACCCGAGCTGTACAAGCGTGCCGCCGCGTACCGCATGGTCGGGGAGCGCGTCGACGGCACCGATGTGCTCGCGGTGCGCGATACCGCGCGCCGGTTGGTCGAAGCCGCTCGCACCGAAGGCAAACCGGCGCTGCTGGAGGCGGTCAGCCATCGGTTGCGTGGACACTCCGTCGTCGACCCGGCGAAGTACCGCAGCGAAACCGATGTCTCCGCAGCGCAAGACGCGGATCCGTTGACCCTGTTCAAGGCCACCCTGCTGCGGGTGGGCGCGTTCGATGAGGACGGCGCAGCGGCGCTGGAGCACTCGGCACAGGAAGAGGCCGATGCCGCAGTGGCTTACGCCGATGCCAGCCCGCATCCCGATCCCGCCACGCTCTTCGACTACACCTATGCCACCCCGGTACCGGGGGAGTCGCGCCGACTGCCTGCAGACCCGGTGTTCTGAGTCGCATTCTCCGCAAGAAGGGAAATCCTGGTGCCTGTCATCAGTTATCGTGAAGCGCTGCGCGAAACTCTGCGTGAGGAGATGCACCGCGACGACTCGGTGTTCCTGATCGGTGAGGAGATCGGGGTTTTCGAGGGCTCCTACAAGATCACCGCCGGGTTGCTCGCCGAGTTCGGTGAGAAGCGGGTGCGCGATACTCCGATCGCCGAAGAGGGTTTCGTCGGCGCCGCAGTGGGCGCGGCCATGCTCGGGCTGCGGCCCGTCGTCGAGATCATGACGATCAACTTCTCGCTGCTCGCGCTCGATCAGATCGTCAACCACGCCGCCAAGATCTACGGCATGTTCGGCGGCCAGACCAGTGTGCCCATGGTGATCCGCACGCCCGGCGGCGGTGGGCAACAGCTCGGCGCAACGCATTCGCAGAACATCGAGCTCTACTACGCGTTCGTGCCGGGACTCAAGGTCGTCGCGCCGAGCACCCCGGCCGATGCCCGAGCGCTCATGCGTGCCGCGATCCGCGATGACGATCCGGTGCTGTTCCTGGAGAACCTCGCGCTCTACAACACCAAGGGTGAAGTGCCCGCGGACCTGGAGCCCGCCGAGATCGGCAAGGCCGCGGTGCGCCGGGACGGCACCGATATCACCCTCATCGGCTACTCCCGAATGGCCGCTGTGGCAACGCAGGTCGCGCGGCGGCTGCACGACGACGACGGTATCGACGCCGAGGTCATCGACCTGCGCAGCTTGCGTCCGCTCGACCGGGACACCGTGGTGGAGTCGGTCCGCAAGACCGGATGCGCTGTCATCGCCGAAGACGACTGGCTCACCTACGGCATCGGCGCCGAGGTCGCAGCCACTATCTCAGATGGTGCCTTCGACTACCTCGACGCCCCCGTGCGTCGCGTCGCCGCCGCCGAAGTCCCGCTGCCCTATGCCAAACCACTCGAGCAGGCCGCCCTGCCCTCGGCCGAATCTCTCTACGCCGCAGCCCGCGAAACACTGGCCGCCGTCGGCCGGCTCTGATCAGAACTTGAGGACCACACGTGCCTGAAATCACCATGCCCCGCCTCTCCGACACCATGGAGGACGGCGTAATCATCGCGTGGCACAAGAAGATCGGTGACCGAGTCGAGCGCGGCGAAGTGCTCGCCGAGATCGAAACCGACAAGGCCATCATGGAGCTCGAGGCCTACGACGCGGGCATCCTCGAGCACATGCTCGCCGGCGAGGGGGACCGGGTGCCGATCGGTGTGCCGATCGCGGTCATCGGCGACGGCAGTGGCACGTCCGCGGCGCCGCAAGCGGTCTCGCCGACCGCGCCGCAACCCGAACCCGAACCCGTTGCCGCGCCAAAGCATTCCGCCCCGGCCGTGCGGTCCGACCGGCCCAAGGCGTCACCGCTGGCCCGCAAGGTGGCCGACGCCAACGGCGTCGACCTGGCCACCGTGAACGGCAGCGGCCCCGGCGGCCGGATCATCCGCAAGGACGTCGACGCCGCCGCCAGACGCGACGAAACGCCCGTTACCCCAAGCCTTCCGGCGAACCCTGACGCAGATGAGGTGCCGCTGACCACACTGCAGCGCGTCGCCGCCAAACGCCTGACCGAGAGCAAACAGAACGCCCCGCACTTCTATCTGACCGCAGCCGTCGACGTCACCGACCTGCTGGGCTTCCGTAAGACCGTCAACGACAGCCTGCAGGCCGGCGGTGGCCCCAAGGTCAGTGTCAACGACTTCATCGTCCGTGCCGGCGCGTCAGCGCTTCGCGGCAATCCCGGCGTCAACGTGTCATTCGGCGGCGACACTCTGCTGCGGCATCGCGGGGTACACATCGGAGTCGCGGTCGCCGTCGACGCGGGCCTGGTGGTTCCGGTCGTGCGCGACGCCGACCGTAAGACCGTGTCGCAGATCGCCACCGAGACCAAGGAGATGGCCGGGCGAGCCCGCATCGGGAAGCTGCGGGCTGACGAGATGTCCGGCGGCACCTTCACCATCTCGAACCTCGGGATGTACGGCATCGAGCAGTTCGCCGCGGTGATCAACCCGCCGGAGGCCGCGATCCTCGCGGTGGGGGCAGCGGCCGACGAACTGCGCCTGATCGACGGCGAGGTGGCGGCTCGCAAGATTCTGCGGCTGACGCTGTCGGCTGATCACCGCGCAATCGACGGCGCCACCGGGGCGATCTTCCTGCGTGACCTGACGGCACTCCTGGAGAACCCGCTGCGCATCGTGACCTGACGCCCACCTGCGAGCAGCTCCGATGAGTTCTTGCGCCTCGGGCAGTCTGTACCGGTGACCGTTTGATCACCGTGAAGGAGACACCATCGTGGCTACCCGTGAGCGTGCGCCGCTGGGCGCACCCATCTGGATCGACCTGACCACCTCCGACGTCGAGCGCGCGCAGCAGTTCTACGGGGCGGTGTTCGGCTGGACCTTCGAAACCGCAGGTCCCGAGTACGGCGGCTATGTGAACGCGGCCGTCGGTGGCCGGCCGGTCGCCGGCCTCATGCGCAACGACCCGCAGTGGAACGCGCCGGACGCGTGGACCACCTACCTGCACACCGCCGACGCCGATGCCACTGTCGCCGCGGCTGTAGCGGCCGGCGGCCAGAGTTGTGTCGCGACGATGGATATCCCGGACAAGGGACGGATGGCGTTGCTCAGCGACCCAGGCTGTGGGTTCTTCGGGCTGTGGCAACCGGCGGGCCACGACGGCTACGAGGCCGCCGACGAAGCGGGCGCGCCCGCCTACTTCCAGTTGACCACCCGCGACTACGCCGGCTCGCTGGACTTCTACCGCACGGTGTTCGGCTGGAACATCGACACGGTGTCGGACACCGACGAATTCCGCTACAGCACAGCCTCGTTCAACGGTGTTCCGGCACTCGGGGTGATGGATGGCAGCGCGTTCCTGCCTGAGGGGGTGCCGGCGACGTGGACGGTGTTCTTCGGTTCCGACGACGTGGACAAGACGATTGAATTGATCGTGGAGAACGGCGGTTCCGTCGTGCGGCCGGCCGAGGACACTCCCTACGGCCGGCTCGCCGCGGTGACGGACCCGACCGGTGCGGCGTTCAATCTGACGTCTCTGCCGGGCTGAGCGCGAAGTCGGCGAAGTCGAAGCCCGGCACCACTACGCAACTGACCAGGGCCGGTTCGTCATCGAGCGGCCGCGCCCGCTGCCAGTGGCCCGGCGGCACCAGCAACTGGGGATGCTGCCGGGCCGTGATGTCGGGGCCGAGCACGTGGGTGGCCGCGTCGCCCTGTTCGGCGCCGATTTCCAGCGCAAGCGGGCTGCCGCGGTGATGGAACCACAGCTCGGCACTGCGCACCGTATGCCAGGCCGATTGCTGCCCGGGCATGAGCAGGAACAGGATCGCGGTACCCGCGCTGCGCGGGCCGGTATAGCCCGGGGGCAGCGCGGCTTCACTCACGGTCAGGTCGCTGCGCCAGGTTTCGCGGTACCAACCGCCCTCTGGGTGCGGCGAGAGATCGAGCGTGCGGGCCCAGTCCGGTAGCGACGTCACACCCGATAGTCTCGTCGCTATGGTGCGTCTGCGTCCAGGTTGGCTGGTGGCTCTGTGCGCCGCCGTCCTGGTGGTGGTCGCGTGGCTGCCCTGGTTGACCACGAGCGCCAACGGCGGTGGACGGGCCAACGCGATCGGCGGAGCGGTCGGCAGCATCGTGTTGCACCGGGGCTTCGGCGCGGGACAGCTGATCGTGTTGCTCGGCTCGATGCTGATCGTGGCGGGCGCGATGGCCGGGCGTGGTCTCTCCGAGCGGATGGCATCGGCTGCGGCGCTGCTGGTTTCGTTGCTGCTGATCGGGCTGACGGTGTGGTACTACACCCTCAACGTCAAGCCGCCGGTCGCGGCGGGTTATGGCCTCTACGTCGGAGGGGGACTGGCTGTGGGCGCCGCGGTGTGTTCGGTGTGGGCGTTGCTGTCGACGTTGGGGCGGTCATGAGCGAATTCGTCAAACCCGTGGAACTGGCCGGGCAGCAGTGGGTGCGGCTGGAACCGCTCACCCGCGCGCACATCCCCGAGATCGACGCCGCCGCGGCCGACGGTGAGCTGGGCTCCCTTTGGTACACCATGACCCCGGCCCCCGGTGGGGCCGAGCAGTGGGTCGAGCGCATGCTCGAATTACGCGCCGCCGACCACGGGGTGAGCTTCGTCATCCGCACCCTCGACGGCAAACTCGTGGGTTCCTCGAGCTATCTGCATGTAGACGGGCCCAACCGTAGGCTCGAGATCGGCCACACCTGGTACGTGCGGGATGTCCGGCGCACCGGCGTCAATGCCGAGACGAAACTGCTGATGCTCGGCCACGCCTTTGACGAGTTGAACTGCGTGGCAGTGGAATTCCGCACCCACTTCTTCAACTTCGCCAGCCGGGCCGCGATCGAGCGGTTGGGCGCCAAGCTGGACGGCGTACTGCGCAGCCACCAGATCGCGGCCGACGGCTCGCGGCGCGACACCGTGGTGTATTCGATCCTCGACACCGAGTGGCCCGCGGCGCGCAACAACCTGAAGTTCCGGCTCGCTCAGCGCGCGGGCTGACCGACCCCGATAGCCCCCACCCGCAACGGTTCTCCGCAGTGGTCGCACGTCAACATGGTGGTGAACCCGGCGCCGCAGCTGGTGTGGGTCAACAACACTGCGGGGCCTTCGGGTACGGTGTACCAACGCTGCGCCCAGTCCAGTGCGGTGAGCAGGATCGGCAGTACCGCCCGGCCCTTCTCGGTGAGTCGGTAGCGCCCGTCGCCGGTTTCCAGCACGCCGTAGGCGGTGAGGATCTGCAGCCGATCGGTCAGTGATCCCGGTGGCGGGCCGAGCAGCTCTTGGTATGTGCTGAACCGGCTGGTGCCGACGAAGCTCGCGACCAGGATGGCGAACGACCATCGGTTGCCCAGGATGCTCATCGTCTGCGGGAACAGGTCGGGCTGACCCGGGGCCCGGTCGGTGTGGGTGCGCCTGCGGGTGGTTTCGACGGGGATGGACCGCCGCCAGGATCCGCTCGGACCCCATTGCACGGTAAGGGTTTTCTCGTTCGCCGGCGCCCCGCAGTCGCGGCAGGTGAGCACGGGAGAACACGCGGCGCCGCAGCCGTGGTGATACATGGCAGGCAGCGTTTCGGTGTGCTCGGGCACCCATCGGCGTTCCCACTCCCAGATGGACACCAGCACCGGCCACAGCGACCAGCCGCGCGTGGTCAGCCGGTACTCGAACCGTGACGGGTTCTGCTGGTATTCGTGGCGTTCCAGCAGGCCCTCACGTGTCATCGTGGCCAGTCGGCGCGTGAGCACCGAGTTGGAGATCGGCAGCCGCGCCATGAACTCGGTGTAGCGGGTGGCTCCGAGCAGCGCCTGCTGTGCGACCAGCAGAGTCCATTCGTCACCGAGGAGGCCGAGCATGCGGCCGACGGCATTGGGCTGCACCTAGATCCGCCACCGGCGCAGCTCGCTACCCGATGCCCAGGTGCTGTGGGTGCCGCTGGAAACCCGTTCCGGGAGAGCAAGTTTGCACAGCGGCCCGTCGGCCACCCGGGCCGCGTCGAACACCAGGCAGTAGGACGCGTCGGCGTTCATGTCGGTGGTGATGGTCACCAGGTAGCCGTCATCTTCACCGGCCCCGCCCGGGCGTGGGGCCATCGCCGTCTCGCTGCCGTACACGCCGTCCTCGAAGGCGAACCGCTCCTCGGATCCGGTGTGCAGGTCGTGACGGACGAGCCCGTCGAACAGGAACCAGCCCGGCTTGCCGGTGGCCGCGTAGGTGTAGCGGTAGTCGCGTCCGGCGTATTCGGGGTTGATCATGCCGAATTCGGTGAGGCTGTCGGACAATTGCTCTTCGCGGGTGGTGCCGGTGACCATGTTGAACCGCCACCGGTGCAAGCGGGTCTGCATACCGTCGAGGGACAGGTACCGGAAGAACCGCTGCCAGCGCGGGCTCATCCCATGGTCGATCCCGTCGTCGGTGGGCTCGGGCGAGCCTTGGAAGAACCCGTCGAGCACGATGTCGTCGCCGTCCTCGAAGGCGTTGGTGAAGTGCAGGACGTAGGTGGGATCAGCCTCGAACCACCTGATCTGGCCGGGCTGACCGCGGCGCGGGAGGATGGCGAACCGTGACGGTAGGTCCCGGTGCAGACGCGGGACGTGAGCGTTGAGCTTGAGCAGTTCGGCGTCCCAGAACAGCGGAAAGTCGTTGAGGATCACGTAGTTTTCGGTGAATGCCATATCGTGCGGCAGGCGTGGGCCGGGCAGTTCGACGTCGACGTAGTGCACCATGCGGTTGGTGTCGTCGACCACGCCGTAGTGCATGTACGGCGCCTGCTTGCCGTAGTTGAAGAACAGCAGTTCGCCGGTGCGGTCGTCGACCTTGGGATGCGCCGACACGCCGAGATCTCTCGGGAACCTGCCCGCCCAGTCCTCTTTCCCGAGCATGTCGCCCGTGCACGGGTCGATGCGGTATAGGTCCCCGCATTGGTAGAAGCTGCTCAGGGCGACGCCGCGGTGCACGGTGACATCGGTGCTCGACGCATCCTTCATCAAAGTGCGTGCGCCCCAGCCGTGGTCACGTTGCGCAAGGTTGACGGGTTCGGCGATGCCCGGCCACAGCGGTCCGCCTGCATCGTTCTCGGCAAGGAAGCCGTCGGTGCGGATGAACCTGTTGCGGTAGAACGCCTTTCCGTCGCGGAACCCGACGATGTGCAGCATGCCGTCACCGTCGAACGGGTGATACACCTTGAACGCGGGGTGTAGTGGATTCTCGGTGTTGCGCAGATAGACACCGTCGAGGTCGGCAGGGATCTCACCCTGGCCGACCGGCAGATCGTCGGCGTTCCACTCGGTGGTCTGCGGCCGCCACGGCCCGGTGCGGTACGGGTGGTCGTCGTCCTCGGGCAGGGTGGACAGATACTTGGCGACGACTTCCGGATGCACGGTCACGCGGCCGTACCCCCTGCCACGACGAAGCTGACCGTGGTAGCGGTGCTACCGCCGAAGTTCAACGTGCCGAACGTGTTTGCGCCCTCCACCTGATAACCGCCTGCCCTTCCGCTGACTTGTTTGGCTGCGTCCAGCAACATGCGGACCCCTGAAGCCCCGACCGGGTGACCGCCTCCGATCAAACCGCCGCTCGGGTTGATCGGCAATCGCCCACCGATTTCGATCTCCCCGTTCTCGATGGCCTTCCACGATTCGCCCGGCCCGGTGAGCCCGATGTGGTCGATGGCCAGATACTCACTGGGGGTGAAACAGTCGTGCACTTCGAATCCGTCGACGTCGTCGAGCGTGACGTGCGCCCGGTCGAATGCGTCCTGCACAGCGTTGCGGACGTGGGGCAGCAGGTAGGGGCTGCCGTCGGTGGATTCGCCTGCGCGGTCGAATTTCTGCTGCAATCCCAGACCCACGGTGCGATGGCCCCAGCCTGCGATGCGAGCAAGGGGGCGGGCACGGGGATGTTCACGCAGGAAGCTGTCGGTGCCGAGCACCACACCGGCTCCGCCGTCGGTCATCTGGCTGCAGTCGAAGCGCCGAATCCGGCCTTCCACAAGGGGATTGGTGCGTTCGTCGTCGGCAGTCAGGTCCGGGACCGTCCAATTGCGGGTCTGGGCATTCGGATTGGCCCGGGCGTTGCCGAAGTTCAGGGCGGCGATGGCATCCAGATGGGCGGTGAGCAGGCCGTAGCGGCGGTCGTACTCGTCGGCCACCCTGGAGAACATCGATGGCCACAGGTATGTCGCCTCGGTGCCCTCGTGGTCGGTCCAGGCGGCCGTGCCCAGGTGCCGCGCGGCCACCTCGCCGGGCACGGTCTTTTCCAGTTCCACCCCGATCACCAGCGCGCTCTCATAGGCCCCTGAACGCAGATCGGCCATGGCGGCCAGGGTGGCGACGCTGCCCGACGCGCAGGCCGCTTCATGGCGTGATGCCGGGGTGGCCCACAAGCCTTCGTGCACGGTGGCGGGCATCGCTCCGAGATGGGCTTGCCGAGCGAACAGCTCGCCGAACGCGTTCGCGACGTGCACGACGCCGATGTCAGCAGCCGTGATTTTCGCCGCGGCCAGGGTGTTGTCGACGACTTCGCAAGTCAGATCTGCGAAGTCGAGCTCCTCGCGCGAGAAATTGCGGGCAAAGTCACTCTGGTATCCGCCCAGAATCCAGACGTTTTCCATGGCGCGAGGCTACTACAACTAAGAGAGTGACTGGGCCGATTTGACCGGAGGTTGTTTGTCCAACCTCCGGTTAAATCGACTCAGTCGTCCCAGCCGTGACCGTGACCGTGGCCGCGCCAGCGTGGCCCGTCGTCCCATCGACCCCAGCCGGGAGTGTCGACGCACGCGTAGGCGTAGCCGAACGGCCCGCTCACACACACGTCCGGGCCGGCCGAAGCCGGTGCCGCACCTGCAACGGAGATGCCAACCGGCACCACCAGTGCGCCCAGCCCGATCACAGCGGCCCGCGTCAGTTTCGAAATCATTCCCCACCTCCGGGTTTGTATTGCCTGTACGAGCTCAAGACCCCCGTCTTTGAAGAACCTTAGTACACCTCAAGAAATTCCTCACCAGCGGGTTTGATGAAGAGCGCCAATGACTTTGCTCTCACAGGAACTTCACTGGTTATCGCGCTGTCAACGTTTGCATTGACGAATTCCCGACGCGCGTGGCGTGACAGAGGCGATCAGTTGTGTTGCTCGTCGTCGAACTTGATGTCGTCGAGCTCGCCGGCCTTGGCCTGAAGGCGCTCGCTGACAAAGGTGTCGGCTGCGACCAGCCGTTCGGCGTTCCAGCGGATATCTTCGGCGTACACGCGGGCCGCCGTGTGGCGGGCGGCCATGTTTGAGAGGTCGGCACGCCGGGTGTCGCGCACGGAGAGGTCGTCGTTGACCTTGAATCCGTCTGCTTCGGCCTCCGCGATTGCTTCGAGGACTTTTTGTTGAGCCGCGTGGATGTCGACCATGCCGTTCTCGGCGATGTCGGCCGCCTCCACGATGACGTCCGCATGGTTGCGGACCACCGCCGCATCAGCGGTGACCCGGTCCAGCGCGGCGTCCTTGGCTGCGCCCTCCCACTCGTCACCTGCCGGCGTCGCGACGTTGAGGCGGTGCTGGGCGAACAGCGTGTCCGACTCGCTGGCAGACGTGCGCCACCGGTTTGCTGCCGCCTCTAGATGAGACGTGTCCCAGTTCTCGATCTGTGAACGGGACGGGAGAACCGGTTCCGGAGAAGCGGCCGGGCTCATACCGTCCTGGCAATCGAACCGGCACCTTCATCGTCGGCGTCGGTGTAGCGGATCGCTGCTGTCCGCATTGCTGTGTGGTGGGTGCTCATGCGCGCCGACTGGCGGATCCGGACCGATGCGACGGCCGCGCCGAACTGGGACACCCCTGCATGGCTGGGCTGGCCGCCGAGACGTGGGCCGCCCTCCGCGCTCGCGGCAAGTCTGTCCGCAATTTCTGCACTGCTTGCCGCACTCGCATGCAAACCCGCACCGTCGACTATAAGACCTGCCATTTAGTGCCCCTCGCCACACACAACAGATAGGCGGACGCTACCACTGCCGGAAATGGCTGATCGGTGGGGCGGGTAATTCTGGTAGCCGTGTCATCCAAAGAGGTCTGCGTTACGCCTGGTAGCCCGGATGTGAAGCGGGTGTCCCGGCACCGGGAATCGTTCTCCCGCGGTCCGCGTGTCGGTGCACGCGGGCAGGATGAAGCTATCCACAGGCGCTATCCACACTGGGGATGAATTACACGCGTGTGATTCGGATGCGGCGGTGGTGCTAGCGCGCCTTGCGCCACGTGATCGCGTAGCGCCAGAGTGGAAGTCGCCGGCACTGCATGCCGGGCAGGGTCTCGGCGGCGATCTGCCTGACCTCGTCGTAGGTGTGGGGGAACCGCATCACCACCGGGGCTCCGCCCGGGGCGGTCAGATCGGCCAGACGTGCCAGGCTGCTCGCGAGGTCGGGAAGGTGGTGGGCGATCGATGACCTCGGCGTCGGTATCGATCCCGGTGACTTCGGGAATCTCTGTGCGCAGGCGTGCGGCCAGCAGCCCGTCCCCGGTGCCTACGTCGAGCGCGGTTTGGGTTCCGGGTGGGACTGCTGACAACACGTCGTCGTAGTACTGCGTGTTGTGATTCCATCGATCGTGGCGGTCACGCACCCGTTCACGTGCCCTTCACGTTGAGGACTTGGCGCAGTTGGTGTTCCACCTCCACGAGGTCGGCGGCGTCGGCCATCACCTGGTCGATGTCCTTGTAGGCATCGGGGATCTCGTCGACCCATTCGGCGCCATGGCGGTATTCGATGCCCTGCATCCGCGCGGCGAGATCGTCCGCGGTGAAGCGGCGACGTGCCTCGGTGCGGGAGAACCTGCGGCCGGCGCCGTGCGGCGCCGAGCACAGTCCTGCGGCATTTCCCTTGCCGCGCACGATGTATGAGCGGGTCCCCATCGAGCCCGGGATCACCGCCCGCACACCTTCGTGAGCGTCGACGGCACCCTTGCGGGTCAGCCACACATCGCGCCCGCCATGCTGTTCCTTCTGCGTGTAGTTGTGGTGGCAATTCACTCGATCCACCTCGATGTCCGCGGCATCCTCGGCGTCGGCGCCCATCCACGTCGCGAGCACCGTGCGGAACCGGTCCATCATCTCGGCGCGATTCTCCAGCGCGAACCGCTGCGCCCAATGCAATTCCCTGATGTAGCAGGAGAATTCGGGCGTCGACTGCGGCAGGTAGGCAAGATCGGGGTTCGGTAGCTCGATCCACCAGCTCTTGCACAGTCTCTGCGCAATCTTGATGTGCTTCTGCGCGATCTTGTTGCCGACACCGCGCGAACCCGAATGCAGGAACATCCACACGCGCTGCTGCTCGTCCAGGCAGAGCTCGATGAAATGGTTACCGCCGCCGAGTGATCCGAGCTGCTCACGCCACTTCGGCGAGTGCGACAGGTCGACGTTCTCGGCATGGGCGCTCGCTTCGAGGTCGGCCAGCCGATCGCGGGTGAATTCGAAGCGGTCGATGTTGGCGTTGTAGTTGCCCGGAGACAACGGAATGGCTTGCTCGATCGCCTCACGGAGCTCAGCGAGGTTGCGTCCCGCCAAATCGGATTCGGCGTAAACGGTGCGGGCCGCGATCATGCCGCACCCGATGTCGACGCCGACCGCGGCCGGGATGACGGCGTCGATTGTCGGGATGACGGTGCCGACGGCCGAACCCTTGCCGCTGTGAGCATCGGGCATCAGCGCGACGTGTGGATGCACAAACGGCATCGCCGCAGTCTCTTTCGCCTGCTCGATGGTGTTGTCATCGATGTGCGAGGCGAAGTTGAGCAGCTTGAGGCCGTCGATCTGGTGCATGGCATCGATTGTCCCGTACCTGTCGACTGAAATTCGCTCCTCATGTCCGGCGAAAGACCCACGCGCGGCTGGATCCTGACGTCAAGACGTCGCTGACCCGCCCCCGGGCGTGTCGCGAATCTCGAAGCACACACCGACCAGAAAATGCGCTACCACTGGTGGTATCAAAAAATCTGATACCACCGGCGATAGCGGGTTTCTAGGTCACATACCCAAAGGTTTTCAGGTGCCAGTGTGACAGCTGTGGTTGAAGCTACTCACGCTCGGCGCAGAGTGCCCCCGGCAGGATTCGAACCTGCGACACCGGCTTTAGGAGAGCCGTGCTCTATCCCCTGAGCTACGGGGGCCGGGACCTACCGAGGCAGGCGCGAACCAGAGGAACGCCTCATGCTAGTCGGCCGGCCCTGGATCAGTGGAATCGGGGGACTCTGACCCAGGGCCGGCACGTGACCAGCAGTCGTCACCTCGTGCAGAACGGGGGTGTGCACGCAGGCGCAGGTGCCCGCTGGGCCGGCGCCTGCCGGGGTTCCGGAGCGGGGCGCGGAGGCGGCGGTGGCGGCGCCTCGTGAACAGGCGGTGCCTCATATACCGGCGGTGCCTGGTGTACCGGCGGTGCCTGTTGGACGGGCGGGGCCTCGTGTACCGGGGGCGCCTGCCAGACAGGCCGCTGTGGAGCGGGGGCTTCCTCCACTGGCGCCTGCTGAACCGGCTTCTGCTCGGCCGGTACTTCGGGAACAGGTGCCTGGCGAATGGGCTTCTGCCGGACCGGCGCCTCGGGAGCCGGCGCCTCGGGAGCCGGAGTCGGCGCCTGCCACTGCGGAACCGGCGCATCATGCTGCACGGGTGGTTCCGGTGCTGCCTGCTGCTGTCGTGGCTCCTGCGGGACGGGCGCTACCGGGTGTGCCGGACCTTCCGGTACAGGTGCCGCTGACGGCGGGGCCTGCGGAACGGGAATCGCTTGGTTGTCGGGTACCGGACCTGCGGGTGGGCTTGCAGGTTTCGGCTCGGCCGGCGGTATGACAGCAGGGATCTGCGCGTCAGGGTTCGGCGAGCCGGCCTTCGGTGGGATGGCCGCCAGACCGGGGTCGGCTCCTGGTGCCACGTTGGCCGGTGTCGGCTTTCCTTGCGATTTGACCGTCGGCGGCGTGAAGGCGGGTACCGGCGCAAGCTTGGGTGCGGTGAACCCGGGCGCCACCTTCGACGGCGGTGCTGTCGGAGCCGGGGCAGTCAATGCCGGTGGCGCGAAGAATGATTGGTGATCAGCAGCGGGCGTGGCGAGTATTTTCTCCGCCGTCGACGGGGGCAGCGACGTGACCGAGGTGTTGATCCGCGGGCTTAGTTCTTTGGTGAAGTCGCGGGCCGATTTGTTCGCCAGGTCCTTCATCAGCGTCCCGGACGTGGTCGTCACCTTGTCATTGGAGATGAACTGTGTCAGTGAGGCATTCAGGTTGACGACAGGTGCGGACGCGTGGATGTTGACGTTGGTGACGGAGTTGACGGCATTGATCACGGGGGCGGTCGGCGCCCAGTCGCGGTTACGCGGATTGTGCCAGTCCCGGTTCATGTTCCAGTTCTGGTACAGATACGGGTTGAATCCGTGTTCCTGGTCCCACTGAGTGCGGTGGTACACGGGGTCGTCGTGGCGGAACCGCCATTGGTAGTACTGCGCGTACGGGTGGTGACGGTTGTACCAGTCCACATCGCGCGGGTCACCGGGGTGGCCGCGGTGTTGGCCCCACTCGTTGCAGCCGTCGCGGTCCCAGCCGTCGCGGTCGTACCCGCCCCAGTTGTAGCCGGCCCAGTTGTATCCCCAGCGGTCATACCCCCAGCGGTCGTAGCCCCAGCGGTCGTATCCCCACCGGTCGAAGCCGAGGAAGTCGTAGCCGTACTGGTTGTAACCGCCGAGGTTGTAGTTGTACCAATCAGTGGGGTCGTAACCGTAGAGCGGTCCCCACGACTGGTCGTAGTAACCCAGGTCCTGAAGGTTCGGGGTGAGCGGAGGGGCGTAAGGCTGTGGCCAGTCGGCCGCGGGGGCGTCCGGGACGCCGAGCGGCGGCGGGCCGTAGTCGTCGGGCGCGACGGTGCCTGCCTGATCGGTGATCGGATAGCCCCAGGTGGGCGCGGACGCGCCGGTCAACGCGACATCGGCTGACTGCGGCAGGCTGCCCGGATCGGCGGCGGCCTGAGGTGCCCCAGGTGGTGCAGGGAGCGGGGGCAGTTGTTGTGCCGAGTCGGGCGTGTACTGCAGAAGTTGTTGCGTCAGTTGCAAATAGAGGTTTTGCAAGTTGGTCCGCTGCGGTGATGGCGACAGATAGTCCAAGTCCTGCTTGGCCTGATTGAGATACGTGCGGGCCTGGGTCAGCTGATCGGGTGTGGGCTGCTGTCCGCTGCCGAGAATGTCCTGGGCGTTCTTGAGATCGTTCACGACGGCGGTGAGAGCAACGTCTTGCGCGTGCGCGGGAAAAATCGTCTTCTCGACACCCCACAACGTTCCACCGGGTGACGTCTCGTAGCTCGCGCCCAGCAGGCCTGCGACGAGCAGCACGGACACCCCGCCGGCCACGGCGGTTTTGCCCCTCCGCGAGCGGGGGACCAGTCTGCGCCACCGCGGTGTCGGCTCGGCCGGTGGCAGGACATCCTCCCGCAGTGGCAGGGGACTGAGAGTCGACATGTCGACCTCCTCAACTACGGCCAACTGGCCGCATCGCGTCGCTCCCGACCGCGCGATTTCCTATTTTGAAATGGCTGTTGATTTGCGGCGGGGACATGGGGGCCGCTGCAAGTACTAAGCGCAACTAAAATTCTACGACGAGCGGCTCCCTGCGCCAGTTCCGGGGGAACATTCTCATAGATCCACAGCCCGCACATAGGGACGCACAGGAAGTTGTTCGACGTGCGCCGATGTGATCAGACTCGCAACATTTTCGATTGCCGAAAGCGGCTTGCCGCTTCGTGTTCGCGGAACGCGCTCCGGCTGTCGCGGCCGTTGTGAGGCCGAATGGCCACCACCGGCGGGGACCAAATCCTCCAGCCGTCGCGGGTACCGGTTGCCTAACGTCAGGCAGGGGACCGAGCGAGGAGGACCTGCCATGTCCAAACGCATTCCACATCGCGGAGTGGTCGTCGGGGTAGATGGGTCCTCGTCGGCGGTGGCCGCAGTGCGCTGGGCCGCGCATGAGGCCGTGATGCGCAATGTTCCGCTGACCGTGGTCCACGTCGAGGCCGCTTTGCCGGTTACCGCATCGGTGTTGGCATGGCCTGCCGGGAGAATCCCGGAAGAGGTGCTGGAAATCGAGGAGAACGAGACTCGCGCCATCGTGGTGGACGCCGTGAAGACGGCGGAGTCCTGCTCCGGCGGCGAGCGGCTCAAGGTCAGCAGCGAGCACTATTTCGGATCGCCGATCGCCGCCTTGACCGACCTCTCCAAGGACTCCGAAATGATTGTGGTGGCATGCCGCGGTCGCACGGGACGGCATCGTCGCCTCCTCGGTTCGGTGAGTGCGGGGGTGCTCCATCACGCGCACTGCCCTGTCGCCCTGATCCACGATGAGTTTCAACCGGCACGCTCTGAGCGGTTGCCGGTGCTGGTGGGCGTTGATGACTCCTGGGCGTCCCAGGCGGCGCTACTCATCGCGTTCGAGGAAGCCTCGTTGCGAGGTGTGGATCTAGTGGCCCTGCACGTCTGGAGCGACGCCGACATGTCGTCGATCCCAAGTCTGGAATGGTCGGCCCTGCGGCGAGTTGCGGAGAAGAATTTGGCAGAGAGCTTGGCGGGCTACCAGGAACGCTATCCCGACGTCAACGTCGACCGTCTGGTCGAGTACGACAATCCCGCACTTCATCTGGTTGAGCTGGCCGAGCGGGCGCAGTTGGTCGTCGTAGGTAGCCACGGCCGTGGAGGGTTCGTCGGCATGGTCCTCGGCTCGGTGAGTGCCACAGTGGCACAAGAGGTTTGTATTCCGGTGATCGTTGCTCGCAAATGAGAACGGCAGTCGGACTCATGACTGGATCAGCCCTCAGCTGCGATTCGTCCGCCCGTTGTCGGCGAGGTCCTCGAGTTCGCGGTCCCAGCCGGCGTAGCGGCGCCGGTTGACCCGGCTGTGCACCACGACGAGCACCGCGGCGCCGGCTCCGGCGACTGCCAGCCATGACACGACCGCGATACTTGCCGCGTCGATCGCCGCGTCGCGGTCGGTCGGGGGAGCGACGGTCCGATTACCTGCGCCGTCGACCCAAACGGACTTGTGGTCGCCGGGTGTCAACCTCACCGGTGTTCGGACGGTGTCGGTGTGGTGCTTGCCTGCGAACTGCCACTGGACCGGCGTCGCGAAGCCTTCTTGATAACGCATCTTGCTCGGCGAACTGGCGTCCGTGGTCACCGCGTCGACGCGGTGGGTGGCGAGCCGTTGAGCGGCGTACTCATGCACGCGAGTGTCATAGGCCGTCGTGCCGAGCGCCCCGGCGATGGGCATGGCGAGGAGTACCAAGACCAGTACAAGAAAGCCGACGGCGGCCTCGATTCGATCGCTCGTGCGAACCAGCGGGCCGTGGGTCGCGAGCCGGCGGATCCAGGTTCCGGCGTTGAGCGTGAAGGTCTCCATGATCCCTCCTCGTATACCCAGTCGGCAGCCACCCGACACAATCCACAGTGCGCCGATCCCGGCCCGGACAACAGAGTCGAAAGTCCCAGCTTCCGGGACGGCGGCCATCGCGACGCCTGGTTCCCACTGTGCCAGAGCGATTCTGCGGCAGGCGATCTCGTTAGCTGTGACATGCCTGGTTGGGCGCAATTCGGCGTGGGCCGCGACGGCTGTGGTTAGTGTGGGGACACTGGGCGTCGGTTCGGATGCCCAGCCAGATGGGTTGAGTGGCAAACGGGCAACGGCGATGACAGATGAGATCCTGACCGATACGCAGATCGCCGAGCTGACGGCGGCGCAGCGGCGTGAGCTGATTCAACGCCTCGAACGTCCGCTCGAGGAGCTCAAACCGCGCGGATTGCCTGCGAGGCTCAAGCAAGCGCATCTGGGCCTGATGACCGGCGGCGCGATCTTCATGATCCCGTGGATCGTCTATCTGTCGGTGACATTGCCCCAGAACTACACCGTGCGGGATTGGCCGTTGACGTGGGTGGGATTCGACAGCGTGCTGGTTTTCTTCATGGCGGCGACCGCGATCCTGACCTGGATGCACCGTCAAGTGCTGGTGTTTCCGGCCTTCACGACAGGCGTCCTGCTGTTGTGCGACGCATGGTTCGACGTCACGACGGCGGGCCCCGGCGACATGTTCGCGTCGGTGTTGACAGCGGTGCTCGGCGGTGCGCTGGCCGTCGTGCTCATCGCCGGGTCAGTGAGTTTGGTGCGGGTGAATGCCCGGCGGTTGTGGATGCTCGACCACGGGCAGCCGCTCTGGCGGCTCCCGCTGTTCTCCTGAGGGGTGTATAGACGTGTCCGTGACTGCTCCGTACGCGTCTGGATCGTGAATGTCCGATAGGTCGAAGCCCGCAACCGCGGGACTGCGCCGGCAGTTGGGCGTGTTCGATGCGGTGGTCATCGGGCTGGGCTCGATGATCGGGGCGGGGATCTTCGTTGCCTTGGCCCCCGCTGCACGGGCGGCTGGGGCAGCATTGTTGGTCGGGCTCGCGCTGGCCGCAGTGGTCGCATACTGCAACGCCACATCGTCGGCACGCTTGGCCGCGCTGTATCCGGCCTCAGGAGGCACCTACGTCTACGGGCGGCGGCGGCTAGGTCCGTTCTGGGGTTACCTGGCCGGCTGGGGATTTGTCGTCGGCAAGACCGCATCGTGCGCTGCGATGGCGTTGACGGTGGGGTTCTATGCCTGGCCCGCACACGCGCACGCGGTGGCGGTCGCCGCCGTGGTGGCGTTGACCGCGGTGAACTACGTGGGTGTGCAGAAGTCGGCGTGGCTGACCCGGGTGATCGTCGCCGTGGTCTTGGCGGTATTGGCCGCGGTGGTGGTAACCGCGTTCGGTAGCAAGGACTTCGAGGTGTCGGGGTGGGTGCCCTCGGCCGGATCGCCCGCCGGCATCCTGCAGGCTGCGGGGCTCTTGTTCTTCGCGTTTGCCGGCTACGCGCGCATCGCGACATTGGGCGAGGAGGTGCGTGACCCGGCCCGCACCATCCCGCGGGCCATCCCGATCGCGTTGGCGATCACGCTGGTGGTCTACGCACTGGTCGCGGTTGCCGCGCTGGGTGTGCTCGGCCCGCATCGGCTGGCGCAGTCCGCCGCGCCGCTGGCCGAGATCGTGCAGACCGCCGGTGCCGGGTGGTTGACGCCGGTGGTGCGGGTCGGGGCGGTGGTGGCGGCGGTGGGGTCGCTGCTCGCGCTAATCCTGGGCGTGTCGCGCACGACGTTGGCGATGGCCCGCGACCGTCATCTGCCCGCCGCGCTGGCCGCCGTGCATCCGCGGTTCGAGGTACCGCACCGGGCTGAGTTGGCCGTCGGCGTGGTGGTCGCCGTCCTCGCCGCCACGGTCGACATCCGCGGTGCGATCGGATTTTCGTCGTTCGCGGTGCTGGTCTATTACGCCGTGGCCAACGCCTCGGCGTGGACGCTTACGCGGGCCGAGGGGCGGCCGCCGCGGCTCATACCCGTCGTCGGCCTGATCGGCTGCGTCGTGGTCGCGTTCGCCTTACCGTTGGTGTCGGTGCTGGCCGGGCTCGCGGTGCTGGCCGTCGGCGCATCGGTCTACGGTGTCCGCCTGCGACTCACCTCAGCTCAGCGATGACCTTCGCGAACTGTTCGGCGTGGGCTGCCTGCACGATGAAGTAGCTGACTCCATAGGTTTCGCGGAGGTCCCGCAGCCGGTCGGCGATCGCGGTGATCGACCCCGACAGCACGCCGGGATGGCGTAGCAGCTGCTCGTCGGTGAGGTCGGGAAGGAAGCGGCGGGGCATGCTCAGATCGGGTAGTTCGGATCCGGCCGCGGGCATCGCGGTGATGGCGATGTTGAGTTCGAGGTCGTCGAAGCGGGGCCCAGCTGCGTTGCGCACGAAGTCGATTCGTTCCTTGAGCGCTCCGTCGACGTGTGAGCCGCCCGTGAGGCCGACGATGTCGGCGGTCTCGGCGGCCACCGTCAGCAGCCGGTCACCGTTGCCTGCGATCAGGATCGGCACGTCGGGCACATGCTCGGTGACATAGGTCGTCATGTGCCGCAGGTAGTCGACCCGTTCTCGCGCAGTGGGGAACGGCAACTCGGCGGCCTCGAACTCCTCGCGCACGTAACCGGCCCCGAGTCCGGCGTCGAACCGTCCTCCGGACAGGTCACGCAGCGCCTCGATGTCGCGGGCCAGCAGGGCCGGCTTGTAGAAGCACGCGTTGAACACGAAGGTCCCCACCCGCAGAGTGCTGGTCGCGTTGGCAGCGGTCATCAGGGCGGGGAACGGGGCTGGTGCGCCGAGGTGGTCGGGTACGTGAAGGATGTCGAAGCCCTGATCCTCGGCGCGGCGGGCGGAATCGGCGACCTGGCTGTGAGTCTTGGCGGTACGCAGGCTGACGCCGAAGCGGAAGTTGCGGGTCACTCGCCCGAGGGTAACCGCCAATTGCGCGCTGCGGCGGCAAGGCCGTCGATGAGTGCGGCCGTCACCGGTGAGATCCCGTCGTGGGCCGGCAGTGGACTGCGCGGGCTCAGGCCACGCACCCGCGGCGGCAGTTCAAGTTGCACGCCCCGCACCCGATTCACCGGATTGTCGGGATGCAGGCCCCGCAGTTCGCGAGGGATTGCCGCCAAGTCGGTGATCACCTGGTAGCCGGGGATGACGATGTGGCTTGCCACGTGCCGGGCGAGAACGCGGTCGGAGCCGCCGGCGAGCATCTGGGTGCTGCGCCCGATCCGGCCGTAGCCGTGCAGTGAGACCACTGCGTCGACATGTTCGAGAAAGGATGTGAGACAAGCAGATTCGTTCGGGAGATAGCGAACCGAGGGCAGGTGGTGCGGATAGCCGTCAGGGTGGCGCACCACATACACCGACGCTGCCGCCGCGGCTGCGGCCCGCTCGGCGATCACGTCGGTCATCTGCTCCAGCCCGCCGCCGTGGATGGCCAGAAACCCGAAGCGGGACCGCAGCTCACTGTGCTCGTCGACCCCGGGAGTCTCCAGCAGTGCCGAAAGCGACTGCGGTTCAGGGATATTCGTCAACGAGGCAGGCTGCGGCCAGCCCGCCGGATCCCAGCGCCGCAGGAACTTGACCCAGTGCTTGGGAAGTTCGTGATGGATGGCGCCGGCGATGATGCGCTCGAGATATCCGGGACGCGGCGGTCCGGGATTGACGCGGTGGTCGATGTACACCCACGCCGACGTGGGGCCGTCGACGGTGTGCACCGTGAGCCGGTCTCGCCGGTAGCGCACCGGCACTCCCTCGGCGCTGTCCAACACGGCCAGATCGCGGTCGGTCACCCGCCACAGCACGCCGTGCACCTCGGACCCGTCGAACGGTTCCACTGTGGCGACCCCGCGTTCGTTGATCAGCCAGTCGTGCCCGTCGAGGCGGGCCGGGCGCGGGTCGATCGCGCCCGGGCAGCGGGTGGCCATCTGTGACACGCACAGATTGGAGCCGTAGGCGAAGTACAGGTGCCGCATTCAGCCTGTGACGGTCAGATAAATCAGAACCACGTTCAGCACGGTAATGGTTGCCGCGACCGCCCAGCCCAGCATGGTGGTCACTCGGTGGTTGGTGTCGTCGCCCATCAGCGCTTTGTCGCTGGTGAAGCGGATCAGCGGGATCAGTGCGAACGGTATGCCGAACGACAGGACCACCTGCGAGAGCACCAGCGCACGGCTGGGGTCGACGCCGATGGCCAGCACGGCCAGCGCGGGGATGAGAGTGATCAACCGTCGCAGCAGTAACGGATAGTGGCGTCGCAGCAGGCCCTGCATGATCATCGCGCCGGCATACGCCCCGACTGAGGTGGAGGCGAGCCCGGAGGCGAGCAGTCCGATCGCGAACAGCAGCGCTACCGTCGGGCCCAGGGCGTCCTGCACGGCGGCGTGGGCGCCCTCGATCGAATCGGTGTCGTTGCGTCCCTGCAGGTTGGTCGCGGCGACCAGCAGCATGGCGAGGTTCACCGCGCCGGCCACCATCATGGCGAGCCCGACGTCGAATCGGGTCATGCGCAGCAGCAGACGTCGGCGTTCACCGGCCTCGGGGTGGCCGTGGCGGTCGCGGGCCAATCCGGAGTGCAGATAGACGGCGTGCGGCATGACCGTCGCGCCCAGCATGGCGGTGGCCAGCAGAAGACTCTCGACACCGTGGAAGCGCGGGATCAGGCCGTCTGCGACCGCGCCCGGCGGCGGTGTCTCGACGAACAGGCTGGTCAAGAATCCGATGGCGATCACCAGCAGCATGCCGGTGATGACCCGCTCGAACATGCCCTGACCGCGCCGGTCCTGTACCGCCAGCAGCAGCAGCGATACGCCGCCGGTGACCGCCCCGCCGATCAGCAGCGGCAACTTGAACAACAGTTGCAGGGCGATCGCGCCACCCACCACCTCGGCGATATCGGTTGCGACGGCGACGAGTTCGGCTTGGAGCCAGTACGCGATGCGCCCGCGGTTCTGCGTGTGGTCGGCGACGGTCTCGGGCAGCGAGCGGCCCGTGACCAGCCCGAGCTTGGCCGACAGGTACTGCACCAGGCCTGCCATGACATTTGCCAGAACGATCACCCACACCAGCAGGTAGCCGAACTGCGAGCCCGCGCTGATGTTGGCAGCGACATTCCCCGGGTCGACGTAGGCGATCGCAGCGACGAACGCAGGTCCAAGCAGCAACCAACTCGACCGCTTACGTGCCGTGATGTCCTGCAGCAACTGACCCCAGCTTCCAATCCGGTATCTCGAATAGGAAAGTTAGGTTAACCGAAACTTTCGCGTTTAAACCAGTGGATCGCTGTGGTTGTTGTCACGTCACCAGACGATGGAGAAGCCGCCCAGGCCGAGGCCCCAGCCCCACCCCGGCGAGAAGTTCGTCGCAGGCGGCGTCGTGACGATCTGGGTGCTGCCGTTGGTCTGGCACTGCGTGGTGGTCGGAGTGGTGTTGATGCATTTGGGAACGGCTCCGGCCGGCGCCGCAGTCAGTATCGCCACGCCAACGCCTGCGGCTGTCAGAAGTGCTCCGAGATACCGCGCACACCCACTCATGACCTGCTCCGATCGGTGAGTCAAGCGTACGCCGAGGGACCCCTCGGGAGACTCACAGAAAGTGAAACACGTCGTGCCAGGGAAACATGCCCGGCGGCGGTTCACCCGACGGCGTAGAGCCCTCTGCCCGTCACCAGCGGCAGATCCAGCGTCGTGCGGATGCCCGGCGCCGCCGCGACCACCGCCGGGATCGCATTCACGACGCGGGCGGCCGTGGCCACCAGACCGGCATGGTTGTGGTCGCCGTTGGGGCTACTCAGACACAGGTCGAGGGCGTACGACGGCTCACCGGTCAGCTCGATGCGGTACGACCCGCCCTCTTGGGCGGGTTGTGGCCAGCTCGGGCACAGATCGTCGCGTAGCCGCGTGACGTGTTCGAGCACCACGGCGGCGCGGCCGTCGACCATGCCGCGCACCTCGAAGCGCATCGCGGCCGTCGTGCCTTTCGGGATGTGGCCCGAGGCGATGTCGAAATCCTCGGGTGCGGGTTCGCGGACATGGGTCTCGGTCACCTCGTCGAGTTCGATTCCCAGCCCGGCGGCCAGCTGGCGCACCACCGAGCCCCACGCGAGGCTGAGCACACCGGGCTGCAGCAGCATCGGTGTCTCGTCCAGCGGTTTGCCGAAGCCCATCACGTCGAACATCACGGTCGCGCTGTCGTACGTGGCGTAGTCGACGATTTCCATGCAGCGGATCTGCTCGATGCGTTGGCAGGTCCCGGCAAGGGCAAGTGGCAGAAGATCATTGGCGAAGCCCGGGTCGATGCCATTGATGAAGAGGGATGAACGACCCTCTTGGGCGGCTTGCTCGATGGGCTCGACGAGCTCGGCGGGCAGCACCTGCCACGGGTATTGCAGGAACACCGCCGAGCTCCCGACGACATTGACCCCGGCAGCCAGGATGCGCCGGTAATCCTCGAGTGCCTCGGGCAGACGGTTGTCGGCCATCGCGGTGTACACGGCACATTCAGGCTTGGTGGCCAGTACCTCGTCGAGATCGGTCGTGGCGACGACGCCTGTCGAAACATCCAGCCCGGCAAGCTCTCCGGCGTCTTTGCCGGCCTTGCTCGGCGAGGACACCCAGACCGCGGTGAGTTCGTAAGCCGGATTGGTGATCAACTGGGTCAGGGCGTGACGGCCGACGTTGCCGGTGCCGATTGCTGCGACGCGAATGCTCACGGATGCTCCTTACAGGTCGGGGATGGGCAGATCGAGGTTCGGATAGGTGATGCCGCCGTCGACCTCGAGGACCTTGCCGGTCAGGTAGCTGCCCGCGGGCGACGCCAAATACAGTGCGGCGGCGGCGATGTCCTCGGGATCGCCGAGCCTGCGCATGGGTGTCACCTTCTCCATCGGCTCGCGCAGCGCATCGTTGCTCGCGACGATGTCCAGGGCCGAGGTGAGGATCGAACCGGGCGCGATGGCGTTGACCCGGATGCGCGGGCACAGGTCGAGCGCCGCCAGTCGGGTGTAGTGCGCCAGTGCCGCCTTGGCGGTGCCGTACGCGACGAACCCGCGGCCGGCCAGCCGTCCCATGGTCGAGGTGATGTTGATGATGCTGCCGCCGCCCGAGTGTTCGAGCATCAGCGGCACCGCGGCCGCGGTGAGCGCATGCGCGGTCGAGACGTTGAATGTGAACGCGTCGCGCAGGGCCTCGGTGGAGGTGTTGATCAGCGGCGCCGGCATGGTGCCGCCGACGTTGTTGACGACGATGTCTAGTTTCCCGAACGCACTTTCCGCGGCGGCCGCGAGTTCGGCGGTGGCCTCCGGGTGGGAGAGGTCGGCGGCCACCACATGGGCCCTGCGGCCGACGCTCCGAATCTGCTCGGCCACGTCGTCGAGTTGGGACTGCGTGCGGGACGCGATGACCACGTCGGCACCGGCTTCGGCGAAGGCGACGGCGATGGCCGCACCCAGGCCGCGGCCCGCTCCCGTGACGATCGCAACCTTGTCGTCGAGTCGAAATCTGTCCAGAATCACGCTGCGCTCCTGTTCGTCTACGGCGTCACCGTAGCAGTGTCGAATGACCCGAAGGGCGGCTTTCTGTAACACGTTCTAATTGGTCCTTGAGTGGCGCGACCGGGCCCGCGCGCATCCGCTCGGTGAGCCGACGATTGTTGGGATCGGTAGCAATCCGACTGTTGTTCACTACCTGCAGGCGCGCCACTGTGGCGCAATAGGTGTAGCGAACCAGGGATAGCGACATGAAGACCATTCACACCGCGAGCCCGATCATGTGGGCTCTGGCCGCCGCGGCGGTGTTGCTCGGTGCCATGGCCGTCGGACCTCCGGTGGCACGGGCCGACTTCGACTTCGAATGCAAGCCCGGTTGCTGGGGTGCGGCCGCTGCGTCGTCGTCGACCGGACAGGAAGTGATGCGACTCAACTACAAGACCCGCCAAGAAGCGGAAGACGCCGCCGTCTTGTGGTGTGACGTGTTGGGCAAAACCAACGACTGCCAGGTACTCACATCGGGACTGGGCTGTCTCGCGATTGCGGTGAGCGGCGACGGGAAGACATTCGCCGGCGGCGTTGCCCTATTCCAGGACGGCGCCGACGCGGCAGCGCTGGACGGGGCTGGACCGGGCTCGACGGTCGACCTGCGCGACTGCAACGGCTGACGTACCGCGCCGGCGCTGTTGTACGCTGACGCCGGCGCCCGGTCGCGCCCAACCTCCGGCAACCCGCCCCAGCAGGGTTACCTCAGGAGGCAAAGGGAGGCCCACCTCTCGACTGGGACAACCGACATCTACCGTCCGGCCGTCGCATCGGTCGCTGGGGGCCCGACCGGCGGCCGCGGGAGATGCCATGACCAAGCAAGCTGACTTCAAACGACGCGTGCGCGCCCGGATGAGCAAGACCGGCGAGTCCTACGTAACCGCACGTAATGCGTTGCTCACCAAGACATCCGATGACACGGCAGCGCCACCGACCGCAGCGGGGATGTCCGACGCGTTGCATGTGAGCAACGGGGACGCCACCGATCTGGCGGGTACCGGGATCGCCCGCCGCATCCTCTACTGGCGCGATGTCCTACACGAGGGACCGGTTCCGGCTGCCGACGCGGAAGAGCTGAGCCGGCTCCGAACCGGGTTCCTGGCCGGCGCCCTCGACGAAGACCGCGCTGCCATAGGTTCGACATTCGTCGATCGCGACAACATGCTGGCGGCCAACCACGCGGGACAGTACGTGCTGTGGTTCGAAGCCGATCTTGTCGATCAGCTCCAGATCATCCAGATCTTGGACCGGTTGACGGAACTGCAGGTGGACGCCGAGCGGATCACCCTGATCTGCATCGGTGAACACGCCGGGATCGCGCGGTTCGGCGGGCTCGGGGAGCTGGGCGCCGAGCAGTTGCGCGCGCTGCCGGGCACCAATGCCTGTGCGCGGTTGACCAATTCGGCTCTGCAGCTCGCCACTCGGGCATGGGCGGCGTTTCGTGCGCCGACGCCCGTCGGGCTCGGCGAGATCAGGGAAGCCCGTTCGGGGGAACTGCGTTTCCTCGGCGAGGCGTTCGAGAGGCTGAGCCGCGAGTACCCGTCGACACGCGACGGGCTGTCGCTCACCGAACGTCGCCTGCTGGCCGCGATCGCCGAGGGTGCATCCGACGCGGCAACCGCGTTTGTGCGGGCGAATGCCCGGGAGGCGCGCAGGTTCCTCGGCGACTGCTGGGCTTACGCTGCGATCCAGCGGCTGGCCACCGCGCCGGTGCCGCTGCTGGACGCGCATTCCGTTCCCGTCAAAAGTGATACGGCAGTGCACATCACCGATGCCGGGCGCCGTGTGCTGGCCGGCCAGGACGACCATGTCGCCCTCAACGGCGTCGACCGGTGGATCGGCGGTGTGCATTTGTCCGGCCGCGACGTGGCTTGGCGGTGGGACGAGGGCACCGAATCGATTGTGGGAAGCGGCATTCGGACAGACGGGTAGCGTCGATCTGCCGAGAGCTCGAGTCGGTAGCAGGGTGTACAATCGAACGTATGTTCGAGGAACTCGGCGACGCGGGACTTGTCGCGGAGATCGAGCGGGAAACCCGGGCAGCGGCCGCGTCGGATTCTCGCCGGCTGCGGTTGATTGCCGAGTTGGTCAATCGCCGAGTCGCCGAGCAGGACGACGAACTGTTGCACTGGGCGTGCGACTACTGGGATGCCGCGGCCGCCGAGATCGCAGCAGCGATGGGCGTGGCCCACCGCGTCGCGTCGAAGGAGATGCGCATAGCGGTTGCGCTCGGCGACCGGTTTCCCCGGATGGCCGCCCTGTTCGACGAGGGCCGGGTCAGCTCCCGGCTGATCGCGACCATCACCTGGCGCACGCTGTTGGTACTGGACGATGAGGCCCTGCGGCTGATCGACGAGGAGTTGGTGCAGCGTGTCACCGAGTGGGGTCCGATGTCGGTCGACAAACTTGAACAAGCCATCGACACCCTGATCGAACGGTACGACCCGGGCGCACTCCGGCGACTGCGCGAAGCCGTCCGTGCCCGCGATGTGTGCCTGGGCAAGCCTGATGATGTCAGCGGCACCGTGTCGCTGTGGGGTCGGTTGTTGGCCGCCGACGGCGCGGCACTGAAGAAGCGCATCGCGTATGTGCTCAGTGGCGTGTGCGCGGACGATCCGCGGACCGCCGGCCAACTCCGGTCCGACGCGATGGGCGTGATCGCTGTCCTCGGGGACAGGCTGCGCTGTCAGTGCGGCAATACGGACTGTCCGGCCAGTGCACCTGACGCCCGTGGCGCCAACACTGTCGTCTATGTGTTGGCCGACAAGGCAGCGTTAGAGACTGAGCCTGATCCCTACCTGTCCGGGGATCACGACACCATTCCGATCCCGCGCGAGCAGGTGACCGTGGAGCCCGAGCCTTCTCTCGATGCATCCGAGCATGACGCTATTGAGCCGAGCCCGCCACAACAGGTGGAGGACGAGAAGCCCAAGAAGAAACCGACAGCGGTCCTACTCGACGGTGGCGTGGTGCCAACGCCATTGCTGGCAGAACTGATCGCCAACGGGGCGAAAGTTCGCGAACTCATTCCACCGCGTGACGAGCCTGAGCCGCGGTATCGGCCGTCGGTGAAGCTGGCGGCGTTCGTGCGTATGAGGGATATGACGTGCATGTTCCCGGGGTGTGGGCGTCCTGCCGAGTTCTGCGATATCGACCACACCGAGCCTTATCCCAGCGGATCAACCCACGCGTCAAACACCAAGTGTCTGTGCAGAATTCATCACCTCTTGAAAACTTTCTGGATCGGCTGGTCTGACCGTCAGCAGCCCGACGGCAGCGTCGTGTGGACGACACCGAGTGGTCTGACCTATGTGACGCGGCCGGGCAGTCGGTTGTTCTTCCCGCACTGGAATACCACGACTGCGGCGTTGCCGCCGGCCGCCGGCGCATCGGCCACCACCGATCGCGGGGTCATGATGCCCCGCCGAAAACGCACGCGAGCCGCCCAATGGGCCCGCCAGATCCGGGCCGAACGCGCGCGCAATGAAGCGCATCTCGCCGAGCGGGCCAAACCGCCGCCCGGCTGACGATTCGGGCGCACAATTGAGGCGTCCGTCCGATACGGGAGGCGCTATGAACGATCAGCCCTATGACCTTTTCGGCGATGTCTTCCGGCGGTACTTCGCCCGCGCGGTCGACGTGTATCCGCACGTGGGGAGACGGCTCGTGCACCAGTTACTGGCCTCGAGTGACGACGTTCAGGACCGGGTCGGCGAGGCGCGCCACGCCGCGTTGGTGTGGGGTCGGGCTGAGTCGGCAGGCGCCGGCATGACCTCGGAGTGCTTCGTGATCACCCAGCGTGGCCTGATGTACGCCGCCAATTTCGACGACGCGACGCATCGGTTGCACTACCTGGCCACCCCGGCGGGGTTGTTCGACGCGTTCATCGATCGGGTCGAGGAGACCCCGCTGCAGTCCGGTGAAATCGTGGCAGTGGATCGGCGGTGCAGCCACGATCTCGAGGCCGCCCATCCGATGGATGCCGCGTTGCGCCGGATCCTCGACGAGTTCGAGACCCTGCGCGTGGACGTGCGCGTCGCCTAAAAGGGTTTACTCGCCCACGCGCGCCAGGTCGGCCGGCTTCGGCCGCGAATTGTGTTGGTGGCCGCGCAGGTTGGCTCTGGCGACCCGGTAGAGGAAGGCCGGGTGGAAGAAGCGTGTGGGCGGGTCCACCAAACCGGTGACCTTGAAGAATTGCGCGTGCACGTCGGCGTCCGTCTCGCAGGCAGTCAGCACCCGTTCCACGAACCGGCTGGTGAAGCGCATCATCGGGGTGCGATGCCCTTCCACCCCCGGGAAGGCCAGGTCGGAACCTACGGCCAGGTCCCACGCCACGCCGACCGATTTGGCTGCCGCCCGGAAGTAACGCCGCGGTAAGTCGGCGGTGCCGCCACGCAACGCCTCCCTTAGTGCCACCGCGTCCATTGCGGCAACTGACATGCCCTGTCCGTAGATCGGGTTGAAGCTACACATCGCGTCGCCGCACACGAGCAGGCCCGCGGGGAATCGCTGCATCTTGTCGTAGCGCCGCCACTGGCTGGACGGCAGCCGGTGCTGCACAACCGGAGCGACGGGTTCACCGGCACGTATGGCCGCCAATACCGGCGGCGGGGCGAACTTCTCGGCGAGCGACAGCATGCCGGCAAGGTCCCGCGGCGGCTCGTGGCCCACCATTCCGAAGACCGTGAAGATCCACAGGTCCTCCTCGTAGCCGAACAGGAACATCCCGTTCGGCCGGTCGGGGACGGGCCCGATGATGGTCAGCATCACGTCGTAGGCGTCCGGCGGGATCCGCAGCGCCTGGCTGACGTAGGTGGTGTGCATGACGATGCGGTCCTCGGGAGGACGCCCGTAGCCGAGCCGTTCGAGACAGGCCGGGGTGTGTGCGCCGCGGCCTCGGGCGTCGATGACGAGATCGGCGGTCAGCTGCTGTTCGTCTCCACCGTCGTGGGCGACGATGCGAGCGCCGGTGATGCGAGAGCGGTCCGTGGTCGCGGTCAGCTCGCAGACGTCGTAGCCGTCGCGGATCGTCACGTTGCCCAAGGCCTGCAGCCGACGACGGACATGGCATTCCAGCAGCGGCCTGCTCGGTTGATACAGCGCCAGTGCCTTGTAGTCGGCCGGTGTGCCCGGGGCCTGGCCGGTGCGTCGCATGAGGTGCCCGCCGTAGGAAATGTAGAACCGCGACAGATCGCCGTCGTCCCATACCGGCGCGCCGGCGGCCGCGAGTTCGTCGAGGATGCCGGGAAAGAACTCGCCGACCGTCTGTGCCCCGCGGGCCAGCAGGGCGTGGACATGCCGGCCCTGCGGAACACCGCGACGGTTGGTCGGTGTCTCCGGCAGTTCATCGCGTTCGACGACGGTGACCGTGTCGTAGAAGTCCGCCAGCACCCTGGCGGCCAGCAGGCCGCCGATGCTGCCGCCGAGGACCAATGCGTGCTCGCCGAGGTTTGCCATGGCTCGCATTGTGGGGCCGTGCCGAAGGGCGGGCCTAGGGTAGGCGGCTACTCTACTTACTTCTTCTTACTTCTTCGCGGCCGCCTTTTTAGCTGGAGCCTTTTTGGCTGCGGCCTTTTTCGCCGGTGCTTTCTTGGCGGGTTTGGCCTCACCGTCGTCAGAGTCGGAGTCGGAGTCGGAATCCTTGTCCGACTTGGTCGAGCCGCCTCCCTTGCGGGCCTTCACCGAGGCTTCGAGCTTGGCGAGCAGGTCGGAGACGTCCTCGGTCTCGTCGAGGTCGGCGGGTTGCTCCTCGACCGAGAATGCTTCGCCGCCTTCGAGTTTCGCCTGCACCAGCTCGTAGAGCTGGGCCTGGTAGTCGTCGCGGAATTGATCGGGGTGGAAGTCGTCGGTCATCGACTCCACCACCTGGCCTGCCATCTTCAGTTCGGCAGGCTTGATCTCGACTTCTTTGTCCAGCACCGGGAAATCGGGGTCACGGATCTCGTCGGGCCACAGCAGGGTGTGGATCACCATCACGTTGCGCTTGGAGAAATCCTTGACCCGCAACGCCGCGAGCCGGGTCTTGTTACGCAGCGAGAAGTGCACGATGGCCACGCGCTCGGTCTCGGCGAGGGTCTTGGCCAGCAGCACGTACGACTTGGACGACTTGGAATCGGGCTCCAGGAAATAGCTCTTGTCGTACATCAGGGGATCGAGCTGGTCGGCCGGGATGAACTCGACCACTTCGATCTCGCGGCTACGTTCCTCGGGCAGGGTGGCGATGTCCTCGTCGGTGATCACCACCATTTGCCCGTCGTCGGATTCATAGGCCTTGTTGATGTCCCGGAATTCGACGACCTCGCCGCACACCTCGCATACCCGTTTGTATCGGATGCGCCCGTTGTCCTTGGCGTGCACCTGATGAAACTTGATGTCGTGGTCCTCGGTCGCGCTGTAGACCTTGACCGGTACGTTCACCAGGCCGAAGGCGATCGAACCCTTCCAGATGGATCGCATTTGCCCAGTATGGCCCACACTGCTAGCCGGGATGGCTCAACGCGTCGCGATCGGGCAGGTCGGCCCCTGCTCGGGCGACCGTCCAGGCCGACGCCCGCGAGGCCCGGACGACGGCATCTTCCAGTGCATCGCAGCTGATGGCGCGCAGGTTGCGGCGTTTGTCGGCCCCCAGCAGACCCTGGTCCCACAGGGCGTCGATCAACCCGGCCATGAACGCGTCGCCGGCTCCCACGGTGTCCACCACGTCGACCGGTCGGGCGGGCACCCGCACCATTCCTGCAGCGCACAACGCGAACGCGCCTTCCGAGCCGACAGTCACTGCGACGATCGAGGGTCCCATTGCCAGCCAGGTGCGCGCGATCTTCTCCGGGGTGCTCCGCTTGTCGATCCACCGCAGATCCTCATCGCTGGCCTTGACGATGTCGGAGTGTTCCACGAGGCGTTCGATACGGCGGCGGGCCGCGTCGTCGTCGGTGATCAAGACGGGACGCACGTTCGGGTCGAACGTGATGGTGGCCGACAGGTGGTACGCGTCGAGCAGGGCGGCCACCGCCCGGCACCCGGGCTCCAGCACTGTGGCGATGGAGCCGGTATGCGCCACCAGCGGAGGGCCTACCTCGGGTGTGCCGGAGAGCTGCCACTCCAGATCGAAGGTATAGCTCGGCGAGCCGTTCTTGAGGGTGACCTGCGCGGTGGGCGTGCGTTTGGCGGTCATACTGCCCGAAACAAGGTCAACACCAACAGCTTTGGCGTACTCGACGATGCGCCGGCCGTGCGGGTCGTCGGCGATGTGGGTGAGGAAGTCGACGTCGCGGCCCAGCCGGGCCAGCCCGAGGGCCACGTTGAGTGGGCTGCCGCCCACATGCTCGCTGGTGATGGCGCCGCCTCGCTTGACGATGTCCACCAGTGCCTCACCGATGACCAGCGCTCGGTTCATGATCTCAGTGCCTCCAGAGTGGCTCGGGCGCCGACGCGATGCAGGGAATCCAGCGCCCACAGATAGGCCTCGACGAAACGGGGTTCGGTCGCGAGGTCTCCGAACAGGGGGGTGTACTCGATGAAAGCCGTCGGGTTCTCGTGCTGCGACTGGGCCAGCGGTACGAGCGTCTCCGCCAGGGCGTCCTCGACCTTGATCGGTTCGCCTTGCTCGTCGACGCCCTCGGCGTAGCGGGCCCAGCTGGCCACCACGGCCGCCGAGAGGCGAATCGGCGCACCGGTCCTGAGGTTCTGCCGGATGACCGGCAGCAGCCACTTCGGGATGCGGTCCGAGGAGCCGAAGCACAGCCGCACGATGGTGTCGCGTACACCCGGGTTGGCGAACCGCTCGATCAACGTGCGCTTGTAGTCGTCGAGATCGATGCCCGGCACGGGCTCAAGTGTCGGGGTGCCTTCGGAATCCATGTAATCCAGCAGGAATTCGGCGAACAACGGGTCGGCTGCGGCGTCGTGCACCAAGCGGTAGCCGGCGAGGTAGCCGAAGTAGCACAGCGCTTGATGGCCGGCATTGAGCAGCCGCAGCTTCATCAGCTCGTAGGGCGTCACGTCGTCGACCATCAGCACACCGGCCTCTTCCAGCGGAGGCCGGCCGTCGGAGAACGAATCCTCCAGGACCCAGGACGTGAACGGTTCTGCCACCACCGGCCACTGGTCGGTGATGCCGAACTCCGAATGCACGGTCTCGATCACCTCCGGCGTGGTGACCGGCGTGATGCGGTCCACCATCGAATTGGGGAATCGCGTATGGGTGCTGATCCATTCGCCGAGGCCCGGATGCGCCCGATCGGCGTAGGTGGTGAACGTGTGTCGCGCCATGTCGCCGTTGCCCTCGATGTTGTCGCAGGACACGATGGTCGGTGCCGCGATGCCCCGGTCGCGCCGCAGCGCCAACGCGTCGGTCACCAGTCCGAACACGTTGACCTCATCGGGGGACACGGAGTCGAGATTGTAGCCACCCTCGGTGATGGTCAACGAGATGATCCGGGTGGAGGGGCTGGCCAGGAGTTCGACGACGCCCTCGGGATCGTCGGGGGCATACCGGTAGTCGACGATGGACCCGATCACGCGCGCCTCGCGGGTGCCGTCGGGGTGCACCAGCATGAGGGTGTACAGCCCGTCCTGAGCGGCCATGACGTTGGCCATCTTCCGGTCCGACGGCAGCACCCCGACACCGCAGATGCCCCATTCGGTGGCCAGGCCCTTCTGCAGGAGCCGGTCGATGTACATCGCCTGATGCGCGCGATGGAACCCGCCGACGCCGAAGTGCACGATGCCGACCTGGACCTGGTCGCGGTCGTAATTCGGGCGCGCCGCGGTGGGCTTTTGCGTAGCGGATGTTGTGTGCGTCACATCTGTCATGTTAGCGTGATGAGCATCTACTCGCACCCATGAGCATCTGCTCACTGTAACGGGAAGTGAGGTCCAGTGTCCGCACCGACACCAGAGGATCTGCGACTCGCTCTGCGTGCGGCCTCGCTGTATTACCTCGACGGCCTCACCCAGGCCGAGATCGCGGCGCGGCTCGGGGTCTCCCGGCCTACCGCAGGGCGCCTGGTCGCCAAGGCCAAGGCCAACGGCCTTGTGCGCGTGGAGGTCGTGGTACCTCCCGGCATGAGCGAAGACCTCCATGCCGACGAGGAACGCGAACTCGAACGGCGCTTCGGCCTCACCGAGGCGGTCGTGGCCGCCAATGCCGGGCGAGCGGGCGCCGCACTGCTGATGCGGCGGATCGCCGCCGACGATGTACTCGGTTTCACCTGGGGTCCAGAACAGGTCAGTGTCGCGACCGCACTGGTGCCCGGTGTGGCGAGTTGCCGTGCGGTGGTCCAACTCGACGGCGCCATGTCCACCGCCGCGTATCAGACCGGCACCGAGCAGATCCTCACGCGGTGCGCCGACACTCTGCGTGCCGAGACCTTCCGGCTGCCCGCCCCGCTCTACGCCGACCCGGCGACCGTGGTTTCGATGCGCGGAGATTCGGTCATCTCGCGCACATTGGACGCCGGACGGCGCGCCGACACCATGCTGTTCGGCGTGGGCGCGGTATCGACGTCCACAACGCTGTTCGAGGGCAGCTTCCTCGATATCCGGATGCTCGACGAACTCGTCTCCCAGGGCGCCGTCGGCGAGATCGGCGGCCGCTTCTTCAACGCCCATGGTGAACCCGTTCACCATGAACTGCAGCAGCGGGCGATGTCGGTGCCGCTCGAAGACATCCGCACGTGCGAGAAAACCATCCTGGTCTCCGGCGGCGCCGGTAAGTACCAGGCCATCCTCGGTGCCCTGCGCGGCAAGCTGGCCCGGCTATTGGTATGCGATATCGATTGCGCCCGTTGGTTGTTGGCGCAGAAATGAGGTTGCCATGAGATTCGCAAGGAAGTTGGCCGCGGTCGTCGCGGCGGCCGGCCTGGCCCTGACGGCAGGCTGTGCCGGGGCAGGCTCGCTCGGCGCCACCGATCAGACCGTGACGATCGCGATGGTGTCGAACTCGCAGATGACCGACGCCCGCTCGCTGGCGAACCGGTTCGAGGCCGCCAACCCCGACATCAAACTCAGGTTCGTCACGCTGTCGGAGAACCAGGCCCGGGCCAAGATCACCGCGTCGACGGCGATGGGTGGCGGCGAATTCGACGTCGTGATGATCAGCAATTACGAGGCCCCGCAATGGGCCGAGAACGGCTGGCTGGTCAACCTTTCCGACTACGCACGCAACACGCCCGGCTATGACGAGAACGACTTCATCCCGTCACTGCGGGAATCACTGTCCTACAAGGGAAACATGTACGCGGTGCCGTTCTACGGCGAGTCCTCGTTCCTGATGTACCGCAAGGACCTGTTCGAGCAGGCCGGCATCGAGATGCCGCACAACCCGACCTGGCAGCAGGTCGCCGACGCCGCGGCCAAACTCGACAGCCAGGACATGGTCGGCATCTGCCTGCGCGGCAAGCCCGGCTGGGGCGAGGTGCTGGCCCCGCTGGACACCGTGATCAACACCTTCGGCGGGCGCTGGTACGACGAGAAATGGAACGCCCAGCTCACCAGCCCTGAGGTGGAGAAGGCCGTCAACTTCTACGTCAACCTGGTCCGTAACCACGGCGAACCCGGCGCCGCGACAAGCGGTTTCGGTGAATGCGCAACACAGTTCGCGCAGGGCCGGGCCGCCATGTGGTACGACGCGACATCGGCGGTGTCGGTGCTGGAGGATCCGGCGTCGTCGAAGGTGGTCGGCAAGGTCGGTTACGCGATGGCGCCGACGGTCGAGAAGCCCAACTCCGGATGGCTCTACACCTGGGCGTTGGGAATCCCCAAGAGTAGCGACAAGCCCGATGCCGCATGGAAGTTCATCTCCTGGATGACCGACCAGAACTACATCAAGCTGGTCGGTGAGCAGCTGGGGTGGGCGCGGGTACCACCGGGCAGTCGGCTGTCGACCTACCAGATTCCCCAATATCAAGAAGCGGCAAAGGCGTTCGGTCAGGTGACGCTCGACTCGATCGAGGGTGCCACCCCCGCCAAGCCGACCGTGCAACCCGTGCCCTACACGGGCGTGCAGTTCCTGGCCATCCCGGAATTCCAGGACCTCGGAACCCGGGTAAGCCAGCAGATCAGCGCGGCGATCGCGGGGCAGAAGTCCGTCGGCGACGCGCTGGAGCAGTCGCAGAAGTACGCAGAAGTCGTCGGCAAGACCTACCAGGAGAAGCCATGACAACCAGTCAGTTACCGGCCGAAGCCGATGCGCTGACCGAGGCCGAGCACGTCGCACGGATCAAACAGAAGCAGGATCCCGGTGTGTCGCGGGCCGAAGGCTGGCGCCGCCGCGGGCCTCTGCTGCCTGCGCTGATCTTCATGATCATCGTCACCCAGATCCCGTTCCTGTTCACGCTGTACTACTCGACCCTGTCGTGGAACCTGGTGCGGCCCGGGTCCCGGCACTTCGTCGGGCTGCAGAACTACCTCGACGTCATCAAGGACGGAACCTTCTGGCAGGTCGCGATCAACACGGTGGTCATCATCGTCGCGACCGTGCTGCTGTCGGTGATCATCGGGCTGGCCCTGGCACTGCTGCTCGATCGGGTGTTCCTGGGCCGCGGTATCGTCCGCACGCTGCTCATCACCCCGTTCCTCGTGACACCCGTTGCGGGAGCGCTGATGTGGAAGACCGCGATGCTCGACCCGGTGTTCGGCATCATCAACTGGCTGCTGTCGCCGCTGGGGCTCAAGCACGTCGACTGGGTCAGCCAGTTCCCGCTGACCTCGATCATCATCGCCCTGGTGTGGCAGTGGACCCCGTTCATGATGCTGCTGATCCTCGCGGGCCTGCAGTCCATGCCGCGAGACATCCTGGAAGCCGGCCGGGTCGACGGAGCCGGTGCGTTCCAGTTGTTCCGTGAGCTCACCTTGCCGCACCTTCGGCGGTTCATCGAGCTGGGCACCGTGCTCGGGGCGATCTACCTGGTCAACACCTTCGACGCCATCTACATGATGACCCAGGGCGGGCCGGGTACCGCGAGCGCGAACCTGCCGTTCTACATCTACCAGCGCGCCTTCCTCGGCTTCGACATCGGCCAGGCCGCCGCGATGGGTGTGATCGTCGTGATCTTCACGATGATCATCGCGAGCTTCGCACTGCGGTTGATCTTCAAATCGTTCACGGGCAAGGAGGAGGCGGCCTGATGAGTACCGTCACGACGAGCGCGACGCCGGAAACAGCGGCTGACAACGGAAAAGTCAAGCGGCGCAAGTTCGATCCGTGGGGCGTGGTGGCCTGGATCGTCGGCCTCGGGTTTTTCTTCCCGGTGTTCTGGATGGTGCTGACCGCCTTCAAACAGGAGGTCGACGCCTACACCACGACGCCCAAGATCTTCTTCGTGCCGACTCTCGACGAGTTCAAGGCGGTGTTCGCCAACGGCGTCGGGACCAGCCTGCTGAACTCGCTCTACGCCACCACGGTGTCCACGGTTCTGGTGCTGGCCCTGGGTATCCCGGCCGCCTTCGCGCTCTCGCTGAAGCCGGTGCGCAAGACACAGGACGCGCTGTTCTTCTTCATGAGCACCAAGATGCTGCCGATCGTCGCGGCGATCATCCCGCTGTACGTGATCGTGTCGAACATCGGCCTGCTGGACAACATCTGGGCGCTGATCATCCTGTACACGTCGATGAACCTGCCGATCGCGGTGTGGATGATGCGGTCGTTCTTCCTCGAGGTACCCGGTGAGCTCTTGGAGGCAGCGAGCCTCGACGGCGCCAGCACCTGGCGCTCGGTGCGCGAGGTGATCCTGCCGCTCGTGTCACCAGGGATCGCGGCCACGGCGCTGATCTGCGTGATCTTCGCCTGGAACGAATTCTTCTTCGCGGTGAATCTCACTGCGGTGCAAGCCCAGACCATGCCCGTGTTCCTGGTCGGCTTCATCGCGGGTGAAGGCCTGTACTGGGCCAAGCTGTGCGCGGCGGCGACGATGGCCGCGCTTCCGGTGGTTCTCGCGGGCTGGATCGCGCAGAACAAGCTGGTTCGTGGTCTGTCCTTCGGCGCCATCAAGTAGGGAGTAAATCAAATGGCTGCAATCACTTACCGCAACGCCTCGTGCATCTACGAGGGCTCGGACAAGCTCGCGGTCGACTCGCTCAACCTCGATATCGCCGATGGTGAATTCGTGGTGCTGGTCGGCCCGTCCGGATCCGGGAAGAGCACCGCGCTGCGGATGCTGGCCGGGCTGGAGGACATCGACGAGGGCGCCATCGAGATCGGCGGCAAGGACATGACCGGGGTGCCGTCCAAGGACCGCGACATCGCGATGGTGTTCCAGAACTACGCGCTGTACCCGACCAAGACCGTCGCCGAGAACATGGGCTTCGCCCTCAAACTGCGTGGCGTACCCGCCGACGAGCGGCGCCGCAAGGTCGAGGAAGCCGCCAAACTCCTTGACCTGGAGCCGTTCCTGGATCGCAAGCCCGCCAAGCTCTCCGGTGGTCAGCGTCAGCGCGTCGCCATGGGGCGCGCCATCGTGCGTGAGCCGCAGGTGTTCTGCATGGACGAGCCGCTCTCGAACCTGGATGCCAAGTTGCGGGTACAGACCCGCACCCAGATCGCCGCGCTACAGCGCCGGTTGGGTACCACCACCGTCTACGTCACCCACGATCAGGTGGAGGCGATGACGATGGGGGACCGGGTTGCGGTGCTGCGCAACGGCAAACTGCAGCAGTTCGCCTCACCGTCGGAGCTCTACGACAAGCCGGTCAACGAGTTCGTCGCCGGATTCATCGGATCGCCTGCGATGAACCTGGTCAAGCTGCCCGTCGTCGCCGACGGTGTGCAGGTGGGCGAGAACTCGACGCTGGAGCTCGAGCGCGAACAGCTGACCCGGTTGAACGGCCTGTCCGAGGTCACCATCGGCATCCGGCCTGAGCAGCTGGAGATCGTGGACTCGGGCGGCATCGAGGTGGTGGTCGACCTGGTCGAGGATCTCGGCAGCGAGGCCTACCTCTACACGCACGCGGGCTCGGGCTCCGGTGTGGAGCTGGTCGCCCGGTGCAACCCGCGCACCGCGCCGAAGCTGGCCCAGACGGTGCGGCTGCGCAAGCACCCCGAAGGTGTCGTGCACCTGTTCCACCCCGAGACAGGCGCGCGCATCTAGCCTGGGGTGATGGAGCGCTACGAGCGGGTTCGGCTGACGAACCCCGACAAGGTGCTCTATCCCGCCACCGGAACCACCAAAGCCGAGGTGTTCGACTACTACCTCAGCATCGCCGAGGTCATGCTGCCGCATATGGCGGGCCGGCCGGTGACCCGCAAACGCTGGCCCAACGGGGTCGACGAGGCGTCGTTCTTCGAGAAGCAACTCGCATCGTCGGCCCCGGACTGGTTGGCGCGCGGCACCATCGTGCACAAGTCGGGAACGACGACCTACCCGGTCATCGACACGCGTGAGGGGCTCGCCTGGATCGCCCAGCAGGCCGCGCTGGAAGTGCATGTCCCGCAATGGCGATTCGAGAACGGTGACGTCGGGCCCGCGACGCGGATCGTCTTCGACCTCGATCCCGGCGAGGGTGTCACCATGCCGCAGCTGTGCGAGGTAGCCCAGGCGGTGCGTGAGCTGATGAGTGACATCGGCTTGACGACGTACCCGTTGAGCAGCGGCAGCAAGGGTCTGCATCTGTATGTGCCGCTTGCCGATCCGGTCAGCTCACAGGGGGCGTCGGTGCTCGCGCGTCGGGTGGCCCAGCAGCTGGAGCGCGCCATGCCGCAACTGGTGACGGCCACCATGACCAAGAGCCTGCGGGCAGGCAAGGTGTTCCTGGATTGGAGCCAGAACAACGCGGCCAAGACCACCATCGCCCCGTATTCGTTGCGGGGCCGGGAGTTTCCGACGGTAGCCGCGCCGCGTACCTGGGACGAGATCGGCGACCCGGATTTGCGGCATCTGCGGTTCGATGAAGTGCTGCAACGGGTTTCACGGAACGGTGACCTGCTCGCCGGGCTGGACGACGACGCGCCGGTGGCCGACAAGCTCACCACCTACCGCAGCATGCGCGATGCGACGAAGACGCCGGAGCCGGTACCCAAAAGCGTTGTCCCGACGGGTAACAACGATCGGTTCGTGATCCAGGAGCACCACGCCCGCCGCCTGCACTACGATCTACGGCTGGAACGCGACGGCGTGCTGGTGAGCTGGGCCGTCCCCAAGAACCTGCCCGAGACCACCTCCGTCAATCACCTTGCGGTGCACACCGAGGACCATCCCATCGAGTATCTGAACTTCCACGGCACCATCCCGAAAGGGGAGTACGGCGCGGGCAACATGATCATCTGGGACACCGGAACGTATGAGGCCGAGAAGTTCCGCGTGCCCGTCGACTCTGAAGCTCCCGAGGCCAAGAACGGCGAAGTCATCTTCACCCTGCGCGGCAACCGCATTGACGGCCGGTACGCCCTCATCCAGACCGAAGGCAAGAACTGGCTCGCACACCGGATGAAGGATCAGCCGCAGGTGGAACTGCAGGACTTCGCACCGATGCTGGCCACTGAAGGGTCCGTCGCCAAACTCAAGGAATCCCAATGGGCGTTCGAAGGCAAGTGGGATGGTTACCGGCTGCTGGTCGACGCCGATCACGGAAAGCTGCAGCTGCGCTCGCGCAGCGGGCGTGATGTCACCGGCGAGTACCCGCAACTGCAGGCGCTTGCCGCCGATCTCGCCGACCACCACGTGATTCTCGACGGCGAAGTCGTCGCGCTCGACGAGGCCGGCGTACCGAGTTTCGGTGAGATGCAGAACCGCGCGAAATCCACCCGGGTCGAGTTCTGGGCATTCGACATTCTGCTGCTCGACGGCCGGTCGCTGTTGCGGGTGAAGTACGCCGACCGCCGTCGGCTGCTCGAGGCGCTGGCCGCCGGTGGTGGGCTGATCGTGCCGCCGCCGTTGCCCGGTGACGGGCCCGAGGCCGTGAACCATGCCCGCGAACAGCGGTTCGAAGGCGTGGTCGCCAAGAAGCGCGATGCCACCTATCAACCCGGTCGGCGGTCGGCGTCGTGGATCAAGGACAAGTTCTGGAACACCCAGGAAGTGGTGATCGGCGGCTGGCGTCAGGGTGAGGGCGGGCGCAGCAGCGGCATCGGTGCGCTGATGCTGGGAATCCCGGCCGAGGGCGGGCTGCACTTCGCCGGCCGGGTCGGCACGGGCTTCACCGAGAAGGAGCTGGGCAAGCTCAAGAAGCTGCTGGCTCCGCTGCACACCGACGAATCACCGTTCAACGCACCGCTTCCCACGCTCGACGCGCGGGGGGTGACATTCGTGCGGCCAGAGTTGGTCGGTGAGGTGCGCTACAGCGAACGCACGTCCGACAACCGGCTGCGCCAGCCGAGCTGGCGCGGGTTGCGGCCCGACAAGACGCCCGACGACGTGGTGTGGGAGTAACCGCCGCGTACTCCGCGGCAGGCGCCGAGATCAGACGTCGCTGTCGAGGTAGCGGGTCTTGACGGCGGGTTCGCGCAACAGGCCGGGCAACTCGACGAGCTTTCCCTCGGCGGCGCGGAAGGCGCGGTACGCCTCGTCGTGCTCGACTGAATCCCAGCGCTCGTAGATGATCCAGTGTGCTTCGTCGGCCTCGTCGATGATCACGTCGGTGACCAGGTTGCCTTCGAAGTTGCGGGTGTCCTGGAGCGCCCTACCGAACAACTCGCGCGCCGCGGCCACCGATTCGGGCTTGAACTTGAGTTCCAACAACACCGTAATCGCCATGCGCGCAAGCCTACTGTGCCCTCTTGGGATGTCAGATGCCTATCTCGGTGTCGAGTCACCGACATTCACACCAGGGACAAACCAAGCGGCGATTTTGTCCCTGGTGTGAGTCTCGGCGTGGTGGCCTGCGTCAGCTGACGGCAGCGCCGACAGCTTCCTCCAAACCCCGGGTCGCCAGCACGTCGGCCAACTCGTTGTCGGCGATACCCGCATGCCCTTTCACCCAGAACCACTCGACCTGATGGCGCGCACAGGCGGCCTGCAGCCGCTGCCAGAGGTCGACGTTCTTGACGGGTTGCTTCGCGGCGGTCAGCCAGCCGTTGCGTTCCCAACCGAGCACCCACTTGGTGATGCCGTTGCGAACATAGGTGCTGTCCGTGTAGAGGTGCACCACCACTGGCCTGGTGAGTGCCTCGAGCGCCATGATCGGCGCCGTCAGTTCCATCCGATTGTTGCTGGTGACTCCCGGCTCCCCACCGAACATTTCGCGGACGTGTTCTCGGTGACGCAGCACCGCACCCCAGCCGCCGGGGCCTGGATTCGGTCGGCACCCGCCGTCGGTATGGATGACCACGACGTTGTCGCTCATCGGTTCTCCATGGCCTCGCGCAGCAGCCGCACGGCTCTCGGACCGACGCCGTGCAGACCAAGCAACCCGTCGAGATCTGCGGGCAGATCGGAAAGTCCGCGGTAACCGGCATCGATGAGTGCGCCCGTCGCGGGCCTGCCGATCCGGATGCCGTCGAAGACGGGTCCACGGTCGGCAGGTACGGCGGTCATGGCCTGAGGATAGGCATTCCGACGACAACCGCATCATGGACGCGCCGAGATCACCGCCGTCCGAACCGATATCCCGAGATCTCGATGCCGCAGCGTGGTGATGCGGCGGCCGGGCTGGACCGCGGCTTTCACCGGACCCGTGAGGTCGCCGAGAAACGCGGCCGTCGCATCGATGTCTGCGACGACGTACGTGATGCCCCACAGTGTCGATGGCCCATCAGATGCCGTCTCGGGCGATCCGACCACCTCGATGATCACCTCTCCGAACCGGAAGAAGATCTGCCGCATAGCTCGTCCGCCGAGTTCGCCGTCGCGTTCTCGGCGCGGGTGCACGCCTATGCCGGCGAGCGAGGCCACCGTGCGGTCCAGGTCAGGGGAGAGCACCACGACGTGGTCGATGCCGGTGACTCCGTTCGGGTGCGTGGCAGACCCAGCGGTGGCAGCGGTGGCAGCGGTCGAGGGCCTCGTCGGGATCCCGTCGAGATCATCGGGAAATGCCAGGGGCAGGCCGCGCAACGACCACCCGACGATGCCCTTGCCTCGGTCGCGCCCTACGAGTCGGATACGGACACTGCCGATGCGACAGACGGAGTCGGGATCGACAATGAACCCTGCGCGCGCCCACGCGTCCGCGGGATCGGCGATCTGCAATTCGTCGACGGTGATGCTCATGGCCGGCCCAGCTTATGTCCCGGCGCCGCCGATCACTTGCGCGGCGGCTGCAGGACTTTCATCGCCAAACGCATGACCGGTTCCGGCACCCGGTCTTTGGACGAGAGTGCGGCGTTGGCCGCGCGGGTCCGCAGCGGCGTGCCGCGGCCGAACCACCGGTTCAACGGACCGCCTGATGGTTCCAGATCGACATGCAGGGGCGGTTTGCCGTCGGCGGCGCCGAGGGCGTGGGAGATGACGACGCGCTGGATTTCGCTGGTGCCTTCAAAGATGGTGTACAGCTTGGCATCCCGGTACCACTTCTCGACCGGATGATCACTGATGTAACCCCAGCCGCCCATGGTTTGGATGGCCCGCTCCGTGGTGCGCACCGCCACCTCGCTGGCGGCCAGTTTCGACATCGAACCCTCACCGCGATCGAACGGTACCCCGGTAGCCGCCATCCAGGACGCACGCCAGGTGAGCAACCTCGCGGCGTCGATCTGCGTGGCCAGGTCGGCGAGCGGGAACGCGATGCCCTGGTTGTCGATGATGGGTGCGCCGAACGCTTCCCGGCGGTTCGCGTACTCCGTGGCGTATTCCAATGCGGCCCTGGCGATTCCGAGCGCCTGTGCGGCCACCATCGGCCGGGTCTGTTCGAAGGTGCCCAGCGTTGCCGAGCCTGAATGCCTGGCGCCCTCGACGGCTTCGCGAGCTCGGGCCAGCTTGTACTCGAGTTTCTCCTGGCCGCCGAGCAGATTCTCGGCCGGGACCCGGACGTCGTTGAACTTCAGTTCGGCGGTGTGTGAGGCGCGGCAGCCGAGCTTGTCGAGTTTGCGGACCATTTCCAGTCCCGGTGTGCCGCCTTCCACGATGAACAGCGCCTGACCCTTGTGGCCGAGTTCCTCGTCGACGACGGCGTTGACCACGTGCACGTTGGCGATGCCACCGTTGCCGATCCACATCTTGTGACCGTTGATGATCCAGTCGGCGTCAGGTCCTGGGCCGCTACGGGCGGCATGGGTGCGTAGATTGCGCACATCGCTGCCGCCTTCGGGTTCGGAGATGGCCAGCGCCGCGAGCTTCAGATCGCCCGGGCTACCGAAACATTCGGGTGCCCATGTCAGCATCTGTTCGGGCGAGGCGGCCTGACCGATCGCTGATAACGCCAGTGCAGGCATGACGACGGCGAGGCCGATGCCCGCACAACCCCAGAACAACTCCTCCATGAACATCGGCAGCGACAACCCGGTCGGATCGCCGATCAGGTCACGGTAGAACAGTGGGCTGTAGAAGCCTTGCGTCGCTGCTTCTTCCAGAACCGGCCAGGGAAACTCCTGCCGCTGGTCGTATTCGGCGGCGACGGGGCGCACGACCCGCTCGGCGAACTCGTGCGTCCGGCGCGCCAGGTCATGCTGGGCCACGGTCGGGGTGAGGTCGAATGCCACGGCGACGGGGTACCCACTACGGCGGAAAAAATGCGGGAGTGGTCCCATTTGGAACGGCCGTCATGCTGTGGGGCTGGTGTTGCGGATGTGGTGGCCCGTCGGCGGCCCGCGCGTGCGTGGCCGGCTCAGGCGTCGTCGACGCTCACCCGCAGCCGCGGTTTGGGCTCGTTGCCCGGTGCTTCGACGCGCTCCCAGATCGCGTCGACCATCGGCTGCAGCAGCAGCTCGCCCATCTGCCGTACCAGCACGGTGACCACCTGGGCGGATTCTCGGCGTTTGACCGATGCCCGCCCGGAGGTACGCAGCTTGCCGACCTCCCGCTGAGTGAGTTCGACCAGCACGTCGAGCAGGTGCAGCCGTTCGGCCGACGGATCGAGGAGGGCGCGGCGCACGTAGTTCACCACCGGAGGGTTGTCACGCAGCATGTGGCGGACGGCCTCGTCGCGGACCGCCACGGTCGCGTTGGCCGGCACCTGAGCCAGCGTCGATGCGAAGTGGTCGGCCACCAGCTGGTCGACGGCATCGCGCAATCCGGCCTTGGTCTTGAAATGGTGCTGCACCAGGCCCAGGGTGACACCGGCCTCGGCAGCGATGGCGCGCAACGATATTCGGTCTTCACCGTGCCGTGCGTACAGCTCGAGTGCGGTGTTGCGAATTCGGGCCTTGGCGGTCAGGTCCTCGTCGTTCATCTGCTCACACCCAATACATTCGACCAGTAAACGATACAAGTGTATCGTCTGCGGCATGTCCGAACTGTTTCCTGGCTACCGCGCCACCTGGGAAAGTGACCAACACCGTGAGCTGCGCAGGCACGCCGCGGAGTTTCTGCGCAAGGAGGCCACGCCCAATCAGGACCGCTGGGCCCGCAACCATCAGGTCGACCGGGAGTTCTGGACCAAGCTCGGCGACGCCGGGTTGCTCGGCCTGGACCTGCCCGAGGAATACGGGGGCACCGGCGGCGACTTCGGGTTCTCGGCGATCGTGGCCGAAGAGCTTGCGCTGGCTCATGATTCGGCATCGGGTTGGTCGGTGCACTCGCCGATCGTCGCGCACTACCTCAACACCTACGGCAACGACGAGCAGAAGCGGCGTTGGCTGCCCAAGGTCATCAGCGGCGAGCTGGTGCTCGCAATCGCCATGACGGAGCCTGGCACCGGGTCCGACCTGCAGGCGGTGCGTACAACCGCCGTTCGCGACGGTGACGACTACGTGATCAACGGGTCGAAGACGTTCATCTCCAACGGGTCTCACTGCGATCTTCTGGTGATCGTGGCCAAGACCGACCCGAGCGCGGGAGCGGCGGGCGTGTCGCTGATCGTCGCCGAAACCACCGATGCACTACAGGGTTTCGAACGCGGGCGAGTGCTGGAGAAAGTCGGACAGCACGGTCAGGACACCCGTGAGCTGTTCTTCACCGACATGCGTGTTCCCGCTGCCAACCTGCTCGGCGCCCAGGAAGGGCTGGGGTTCTATCAATTGATGGAGCAGCTCGCGCGCGAGCGGCTGGTGATCGCGTCGATCTGCGCGGGCATGGCTGAAGCTGCTGTCCTGGAGGCGATCAAGTACACCAAGCAGCGCGAAGCCTTCGGCCGCGAGCTGATCAAGTTCCAGCACACCCGGTTCGAGCTCGCCGAGCTGAAAGCCGAGGTGCTGTCCATCAAGACCACTGTCGACTACTGCGTACAGCAACTCATCGACGGCACCATCGACCCCGCGCTGGCGTCGATGGCCAAGCTCGTGGCCGCCGACAGGGGCGTCGCCATCGTCGATCGGTGCGTGCAGTTCTTCGGCGGGTACGGCTACATGATGGAGTACCCCATCGCCCGGGCCTACGCGGCCGCGCGCGTCAACAAGATCTACGGCGGCACCAGCGAGATCATGAAGGAGATCATCAGCCGAGCGCTGTAACGGCTGCAGGCTTGCTGTGAGGTTGTTAGCATCCGCGGGTGATCCGCCACTGCGCGCTACCTGCGGCAATACTCGTCGCGCTGTCCGTCTCGGCCGGCGCCGCTACCGCTGACCCGGCGGCCCCCGACGGCGCCACCACCGAAATCTTCACGATCGGCGGTTGCTTCGACCCGTCGCAGCCCCCACCGCAGCGGCCGGCGATCATCGACTACAACTGCGACAACACCGGTGTGCTGCAGGACATGAGCTGGTCGAGCTGGGGTGCAGCCGGAGCCAAGGGGCAGGGCCTCGACAGCTCGGTGGAGTGCCAACCCAACTGTGCGCAGGGCACGCGATTGGTGAATCCCGTTGTGGTGCACCTGTGGAACCCGGTGGCGTCGCAGAGCGCGACGTGTCCGCCTGGGCTTCGTTTCTACTCCGACATGACGATCGCCTACCCGCAGACTACGCCGCCGTGGATCAATCCGGGCTCGGAGTGGTCACCTGGCACGGACTTCGTCACCGTCGACGGCATGCCCGCCGTGCACTTCTCGGGTCTGAGCTCAAACTGTGAGGACCAGCTCCGGTAGTGCTGCGCCGGACCGCAGGCGCGCGCGAATTGTGACATCGTTTGAACATGAGCAACCGTGACAACGCCGCTGACGAGTACAGCGTCGATGACGACGACCAGTTGACTCAGGAGGACGCCCTCATCGACCGGGGCGTCGACGATCTGCTCGACGAGGGCTACACGCCTCCGGATCGCTGGCGGGAACCGCGCGACCACGAGACTCTCGACGAATTGCTGGCCGAGGAGGAACCCGACCCGGCGATGCAGCTCGACGATCCCGACTATCCCGATGAGCAGGCCGGCGACGACGAGGTCGGAGACCGGCGTTCGGGGCGCCTGGTCGCCCCCAATGCGGGATTCGGCGAAGACGACGAGGACGAGATGCTCGGATATGAGGTCGGCATCGATGGGGGCGCGGCCTCCGCTGAAGAGGCTGCGGTCCACATCATCCCCGAGTCATCGCCGGACGGTGGCCCGTCGTTCTGACGCCACCGACACTGTGAGCACCAGCAAGCCGCCGACCGCCAGAAGCGCACCCGCAGCTGCGGGAGCCGTGTAGCCGTAACCTGCCGCGATGACGAGGCCGCCCACCCAGGCGCCCGTCGCGTTGCCGATGTTGAGTGCCGAGTGGTTGAGCGCGGCGGCCAGGGTCTGCGCGTCGCGCGCGACGTCCATCAGCCGTGTCTGCAGCGCGGGACCCACCGCGGAACCGGCGGCACCGACGCCGAACAGCACCAGCAGCGCGGTCCACGGATTGTGGGCGGCCGCGACGAACACCGCGAGCAGCACTCCGAGTGCGCCGAGGGACAGGTAGAGCGCCCGGATCACCGACGTGTCGGCCAGCCGGCCGCCGACCAGGTTGCCGAGAACCATGCCGAGGCCGAACACCATGAGCGCCACCGGAACCAGTGCGCGGGACAGGCCGGCGACGTCGGTCATCGTGGTGCTGATGTAGGTGTAGACGGCGAACATGCCGCCGAAGCCGATCATGCCGACCAGCACGGCCAGCCAGACCTGGGGACGGCGCAGCGCGCCGAGTTCCGTGAGCGGGCTGGTGGCGTGCATGTTGCGCAGGTGGTCGGGCAGCCAGAACCACAGCGCGGTCAACGTGATCACGCCGATGACGACCACCAGGCCGAACGCGCTGCGCCAACCCAGCGCCTGCCCGAGCCACGACGCGATCGGCACGCCGAGCACCGTCGCGATGGTCAGGCCGGAGAGCACGTGCGCGACAGCCTTGGCCCGGTTCTGCGGACCCATCAGGTGTGCGGCGGCCAGCGCGGCGATCCCGAAGAACGCGCCGTGCGGCAGGCCTGCGACGAAGCGGGCCGCGACCAGGGTCGGATACGAGGGCGCCACCATGCTGGCCAGGTTGCCCAGGGTGAACACGGCGATCAGGCCCAGTAGCAGCGCCTTGCGCGGCAGCCGTGCGGTGACGGCCGCGATGACCGGTGCGCCGACGACGACGCCCAGTGCGTAGGCGGAGATGACGTGGCCTGCGGTGGGTTCGCTGATCCCGAAGCTCGACGCGATGTCGGGCAGCAGACCCATGGCCACGAACTCGGTGGTACCGATGCCGAAGCCGCCGAGCGCCAGCGCGACGACGGCGAGCCAGCGCACGGTGGGATCGGGCGCGACCACGGAGACAGGTCCGGCCGGGCGGGTGGGGGAAGTCGTCGTCATGCGGATACGGCTCTCCGGTAG
>NZ_LZTB01000045.1 GCF_001665685.1 Mycobacterium sp. 852013-50091_SCH5140682 | reverse complement strand
ATGTTCCAGGTGAAGATCGGCATCCGGAACATCGTCATACCGGGGGCGCGCATGCACACCACGGTGGTGACCATGTTCACTGCGCCCAGGATGGTGCCCAGGCCGCTGACGGCCAGCCCGAGGATCCAGAGGTCACCGCCCGGTCCGGGGGAGTGGATGGCGTCGCTGAGCGGCGAGTAGGCGGTCCAGCCGAAGTCGGCGGCGCCGCCGGGGGTGATGAATCCCCAGAGGGAGATCAAGGCGCCAAATGTGAACAGCCAGAACGACAGTGCATTCAGACGGGGGAATGCCACGTCGGGGGCGCCGATCTGCAGCGGCAACACCATGTTGGCGAACCCGAACACGATCGGGGTGGCGTAGAAGAGCAGCATCACCGTGCCGTGCATGGTGAACAGCTGGTTGAACTGCTCGTTGGAGAGAAACTGCAACCCGGGTTGGGCGAGTTCGGTCCTGATGAGCAGCGCCATGAGGCCGCCGATGAAGAAGAAGGTGAAGCACGCGACGCAGTACATGATGCCGATCAGCTTGTGATCGGTGGTCGTGATGAGCTTGTAGATCAGGTTGCCCTTGGGGCTCATCCGTTCCGGAAAAGGACGCTGCGCCTTGAGCTCTCCAACCGGGGTTGCCTCAGCAGTCACAAATATTCTCCCTGTTGTTGCGTACGGAAATCCCGTTTGGAAGGCGCGGCAATCGCGAAGCCGATTACCTTGCGGTGCGCGCTACGCTCGCAGCCGGCTTACTGCGCTGTGACGGGCTGTGTACCTGCCGAAGCCGACCACTGCGTCGACATTGCTTCGTCCTACGTAGCTAGTCTCACGAAGGACGTCCGCACTGGTCAATGGACAATATCGCCACGGCGAATGCAAAAATGCATGTGAGGAGGTCGCATGCTCGGCGCCGATAACTTGCAGTACTTTCTGGAGGTCGCGCGAACGGGGCGCTTGAACGAGGCCGCCCGGGTTCTGGAGGTCGACCAGACCACGGTCGGGCGTCGGATCGCCGCACTGGAACGCGCGACGGGTGAGCGTCTGTTTGATCGAACTGCTAATGGCTGGCGCTTGACCGAGGCCGGCGAGCGCTTGTTGCCCAAAGCCCAGGCGGTTGAATCCGCAGTGGTCGCGGCCTACGACATTCAAGACACCGCTGCCCAGGCACTGACCGGTTCGGTGCGAATCGTCACCACGGATGGATTTGGTCCGTTCGTCGTGGCACCGCATCTCGTCGAGTTGGCCGAAGCTCAGCCACTTCTCGGTGTTGAGCTCGTCACTGCGACCTCGCGTAATGCCGTGGCGGAGAGACATTTCGACGTCGCGGTGATTCTAGAGCGTCCGACGTCACGCGCGGTACGTAGCGAGCCGCTGGCGTCCTTCCAGATGCGCCTATATGCCAGTGCGGAGTACTTGGCCAAATACCCACCGATAGACACGCTCGCCGACCTGGGCAGGCACACCGTTATCTGGTTTGTGAACGTGTTGCTCGATGTCGAACCGCTACGGATCTTCGACGCACTGCCAGACGCCGAGCAGTCCCACGCGCAGATATCAAGCGTTACTGGCCATTGGTTGGCTGCTCGGAGTGGACTTGGTATCGCCGTGCTGCCGGGATACATCGGAGAAGACGACCCCGCGCTAGTGCAGGTACTGCCAGAGGCGTTCGACCTTGAACTGCAATACTGGCTAGTCATTCCACGTGAGCTCGAAAAGCTCGAGCGGGTGCGCACCGTGCGCGACTTCCTGCAGAGGACAGTGCATAACCATGCGCATCTCAGCGCTGCACTGCGGTAGCAGCCCGACCTGAACCGGCCTGGCAGCGTGCGTGGTCAGCCGTTTAGGCAGGGCACCTGGACGCTGATCAGGAACCTGTATCGAGTGCTATGCGCCCGCGGTTTCGCGGTACGCCTTCTCGATATCCTCGCCCACCTCCTGGTCGATGTTTCTCCAATACTGGAAAGCGTTGGACAGCACGGGTTCGGCGACGGTACGGAGCGCACCGGCGACCGTTTCGACGAGTCGGGCGCGCTGGTCGTCGGAGAACACGTCGCGTACCAGTGTGTGGGCCTGACCGTAGTCGTCGTCCTCGGGGTGCAAGGTGTAAGCGGCTCGGACCAGTTCGCCGTCGGACTCCCATCCGTTGTCGACCGGTCCCTGCTCGTCCTGATAGGAGCGGCCGAACGAGTTCGGCGCATACACGGGCGCATCGCCGCTGTGAAAAAACTGCATGGCGCCCTCCTTGTCGTAGGAGTTTGTGGGCACGATGGGCCGGTTCACCGGAAGCTGGTTGAAGTTGGTGCCAAGCCGGTTGCGCTGCGCGTCGGGGTAGGAGAACACGCGGGCCAGCAGCATCTTGTCTGGTGAAATGCCGGTACCCGCAACGGTGTTAGACGGACTGAAGGCAGCCTGCTCGATCTGCGCGAAGTGGTTGATCGGATTCTGGTTGAGCGTGAAGCGACCGACGGGAATGCGGGGATAGTCCGCTTTGGACCAGGTCTTGGTGAGGTCGAAGGGGTTGAATCGGTAGGTCTTGGCGTCCTCGTAGGGCATGATCTGCACCTCCATCCGCCAGGAGGGGAAGTTGCCGTTTCTGATCGCCTCGAACAGGTCGCGTCGGTGAAAGTCTGCGTCCTTGCCGGCGATCTCTTGGGCCTCTTCATTGGTGAGCGATTGCAGGCCCTGCTCGGTGAGGAAGTGGTATTTCACCCAGAACCGCTTGCCGTCAGCGTTCACCCACATGTAAGTATGCGAAGAATAGCCGTTCATATGGCGCCAGGTGCGGGGCAGACCACGGTCGCCCATGAGATAGGCGACCTGGTGCGCGGTCTCGGGGGACAGGGTCCAGAAGTCCCACTGCATGGTGTTGTCGCGTAGCCCGGAGTCGGGGAGTCGTTTCTGCGAGTGAATGAAGTCGGGGAACTTCATCGGGTCGCGCATGAAGAACACGGGGGTGTTGTTGCCCACGATGTCGAAGTTGCCGTCCTGCGTGTAGAACTTCAGCGCGAATCCGTGCACGTCGCGCCAGGTGTCAGGCGAGCCGAGTTCGCCGGCCACCGAGGAGAACCTCGCCAGCATGGGGGTTCTGACACCCTGTTGAAACAGGGTCGCCTTGGTGTAGGCAGAGACGTCCTCGGTGATGTCCAGTTCGCCGAATGCGCCGGAGCCTTTGGCATGCGGGCTGCGCTCCGGGATTCGCTCACGGTCGAAGCGGGCAAGTTTTTCCACGAGTGCGACATCGTGCAGGAGCAGGGGGCCATTGGGTCCGACACTGAGCGAGTGGGCGTCACTCTCGCGTGGCGCACCGGACTCGGTGGTTGACGCCCGAGATGAATCATGTTCTCCGACAGGGCGAATGGTCGTCATGGGTTATCCTCCTGGTCTCAGCTGCTTAATACATATGTAGATTTCTCGACCTGTCGAGAATCCGATTCCGGTCGATCGCAGGGACGCGGCCGATCAGATTGATGCCTGCGCTTACCCCAACCCCTCTTTCATGTCACGTGGATGTGATAACTGCCCAGGGCACCGGGTGCGTGGGACTGTGTGGCGCCTTCACTCTGGTAGGTAGGAGGTCAGCGGGTCGGGACCGATGCGGCCATCCGGTGTGTGTAGTCCGCTGATCCGGTGCAGTTCATCCTCGGTGAGTTCGAATCCGAAGATATCGAGGTTTTCGGTGATGCGTCCCGGTGTCGACGACTTGGGGATGGCGATGTTGCCGAGTTGAAGGTGCCAGCGGAGAATGGATTGGGCTGGGGTGACACCGTGGGCTTGGGCTATCGCGCTGATCGTGGGATCGGTGAGAATGTGTCCCTGGCCGAGTGGCGACCAGGCTTCGGTGGCGATGCCGTGACGCGCGTGGAACGCGCGCAGTCCAGGTTGAGTGAAGCGTGGGTGCAGCTCAATCTGGTTGACATCGGGCACTTCTCCGGTTTCATCGATTAGTCGAACGAGGTGCTCGATGGTGAAGTTGCTGACACCAATGGCTTTGGCGAGACCGTCGGCTTTGATTCGTTGAAGTGCCCTGAAAGTGTCGACGTACTTGTCGAGTTGCGGGACCGGCCAGTGGACAAGGTACAGGTCGACGTAGTCGAGTCCGAGGTGGCGCAGCGAGGTGTCGAAGGCACGCAACGCCGAGTCGTACCCCTGGTCGGGATTCCACAATTTGGTGGTCAGAAAGATCTCGTCACGGGGGACATCGGATTTCACGATTGCCTTACCGGTGCCTTCCTCGTTTTCGTACAGGGCGGCGGTGTCGATACTGCGATAGCCCGCTTGCAGGGCCATGGAGACAAGGTTCTCGGCGGAGTCATTGGGAATCCGCCACACCCCGAAACCGAGCTGGGGCATGGTCGCGCCGGAATGAAGGACCACGTGGGGAATTGTCATGATCGATTGCACTCCAATACGTTTCGAAGACGGAATGAGGCAGCAGCCCAATCCAGCAGTCGGCAAAGGCTCGCTGGGGGTGCGCTGACCTCTGCTCAGCTCAAAGGTGGACGGGCGCTTCCTAATCGGCTCTACACCACTACTGCGTTCGACGCCTGAACACAGTCGAGTCTCGGCCCAATCAATGTGCACGTCAATGGACAAAACTGCGGTGCCGAATGCAAAACTGCATTCGGCACTCGGCCGGAGTGCACGAAGGGGCCGTGGCTCGGCGGTGCGTCGATGCGCGGGCGGTTGAGAGCCTCCCAGCGGTCTTCACAGGTGCCACTGGCGGTTCTGTGGTGATGATCACGCTCCGCGCTGTGCGTACTGCCGGGGCCGATTCCCGAACGGCTCCTCGGGTGGGCCAGCGCTCTCGCGCTGTATCGCCGGGCAAGCTACGTTCACCATGATGATGGTGGACGTCTTCAATCTGATCCATCCGATCGGCCGGAGTCATCAGGATGCCTCGGCGAAACCGGCGACGATACGCCGCCTTCAGAAGGGCGACGGCCGGATCGCATCCACTATCTGCTGGTGACGTTCCGTGGCCATCACGGGCTGGTTGTGCTTGTCATCGACGTACGAGTCATGTTGCCGCAGCGTATGTTTCGGCCGCTTCGAGCTGTGCCCGCGACGGGCGTATTCCGGTGTAGAGAACGAACTGTTCCGATGCTTGGTGCAGCATCACCTGGTCTCCGGTGATGACTCGTTTCCCGAATTGTTTCGCTTCACATACCAGTGGTGTGTCGCGAGGCATATATACCGCATCGAAGACATACTCGGCCTCGGCGACGATGTCGGATGCGAAGGCCATCTGATCTGCCTCGGGGCCCCCGGACATACCAACCGGTGTTGCGTTCAGCAGCAACCGTGGGCGGGTGCCGGCAAGGTCGGCCCCTGCCCGTACGTCATAGCGCGCCGCAAGCTTAGACCCTCGCGCGAGGTTGCGCGGTGCCACGACGATCCCTTCGGTGAACCCCGCATCGCGTAGCGCCGCTAGCACGGCCTTTGCCATCCCGCCTGCTCCGAGCAGGGCGAAGGGCGTGTGGGTCGGGATCTCGAACTGGTCCAAAAGCAGGCGCACGGCAATGAAGTCGGTGTTGTATCCGGTGAGTACCCCCTTGTTGTTGACGATGGTATTCACCGACTCGATGGCCTGTGCCGACGCGTCGAGCTGGTCAAGGAACGGGATCACAGACTCCTTATAGGGCATCGATACGCCGACCCCTCGAATGTCCAACGAGCGGATTCCGGCGATCGTGTCTCCGATATTCGAAGAGCTGAACGACTTGTAGATGTAGTTCAAACCAAGTTCGGAGTACAGGTAGTTGTGGAATCGGTTGCCGTGATTTCCGGGTCGCGCCGCCAACGACATGCACATCACCGTGTCGCGATCAATGACATTCATGGAACCCCTGAATAGCGGTGGGAGGGAAATGTGGAGCACCGAGGCGGCAAACCACAGAAACGGACGCTGCTGATGTCCGGATACGTTGTAGTTTCGTCTAAGTCGCAGATGTGTGCAACTGCGACTTGACGAAAGCTGCCCAACGCACGCTCCCCGTAGTAATTGAACAGCCCGGTCGAGCAGTCGATACCCTGTGCGACAGCGTTTCTCATGACCGACATACCTTCTGTGCCGTTGAGGGTCAGAGTCTCTGAAACCGCTGAGCCGTAACGCGGTGTGCTCGCACCTGTTGTCTTGCGCCCGGGTCGAATTCGATGACGGATTCAAAGACAGCTTCATCGGCGTTGGCGGCTCGAAGCCCAGAAGGGCGAAGGGTGCTGGCTCTCAGCAGGGCATGGTTTCCCGCTTCGGACACGGGTGAGCTTTCATGGTCGGTGAAGCGAAGGTAATCAGTTGAGTAGCGCCTGTCACACCCGTGGTCGTGATCGGGACTGGTCCTGAGATCTCGTACTTCACCGCCTCGGCGTGCGGGGAGGTTACCGCGGTGAGAATCGTCATTGTTGCGACAGCCAGCAGGCCCAGTGCGGCCAGCGCTGCCTTCGTCTTGATCCTCCGTAGATGTTTGACCATGATCTGACATTCCTCTTTCTTGTTGATGACGTCGTTGTCGGCGAGAAAGTGGTGACGGCGTTCCGCCCTCGAGGCACGGCAGAATATGACGGGCAGTGCCCCGTGTTGAGGGGGTCAGTTGCCAGGTGTGGCGAATTGGGAGTGGGTTCCGAAGGCGCGCCGGGCATATACCAATGGCGCAGCGTCGGATGTCTCAGCGTGGACGACGCGACCGATGATGATGACATGGTCGCCGCCTTCGATCATCTGGTCTATGTCGCAGGCGATCCACGTGGCGATCTCTGCAAGTCGCGGCAGTCCGTGATCCCACATCCAGTCGGTATCGCAGAACTTGTCCGGGTGACTCTTAGCGAATTTCTGGGCAAGCTCCGCCTGATGGTGCGCGAGAATGTTCACGCCCACCCGCTCGCCCAGCTGAAGATGACCCAACAGGACAGAGCCTCGATCGAGTGCCACGGTCACCAGGGGCGGGTCGAGCGATAGCCCACCAAATGCGCTGACTGTTGTTCCATACGGTTGCGCGTCGGATGTCTTTGCGCTGACGATGGTGACGGTCTTGCACACGTTTCCCATTGATTGGATGTAGGTGTCGGTATCAATGGCAGGGGCCTCCGGCGTGGGTGAGGTGGCGGCGGTGGTCATGTTCGGTGTTCTCCTCAATGTGCTGTCGGTTGAAGAATTTTCAGTGCCTGACGTGGGGTGTGCGGAGGCCGGTGGCTTCGAGTTGGGGGATGACGTCGGTGGTGAAGCGGTTGAGGCCGTCGATGAAGTCGACGAAGGACAGGGCGACTCCGTCGATGCCGATGGCGGAGAGGTTGGCCAGGGTTTCGGCGATGTCCTCGGCCGTCCCGACGAGAGGAAACCCGCCGGACCCGGCGCGTAGATGCAGGCTGAATGCGGCCAGTTCGTCAGGGCTCATGATCTGCGAGTTGAGGCCGAGATATTTGACCATGGTTTCGCCGGCGCTGGTGTCGGCGTGGTCGACGAATATGTGTTGGAGGTAGCGTTGGGCTTCTTCGCGGGTGTCGCGTTGGATGACGTAGGCGGTGGTCCAGGTGGCGACGTCGCGGCCGGCGGTGGCGGCGTCGGTTTTGCGTTGGTCGACGGCGACGCGGGCGGCGTCGAGATCGTAGGGCAGCAGGACGTATCCGGCGTCGGCGTAGTTTGCGATGAATTGGCGGCCGGCGGGGGATCCGCCGGCGTTCATGACGGCGGGCAGTGGGGTTTGCAGGGGTTTGGGCAGTGAGTAGCCGCCGCTGACGGTGAAGAATTTGCCGTTGAATTCGAACTCGTCGTGTTCGGTCCAGA